>JBEBFW010000252.1:0-4747 GCA_040081755.1 Parvularculaceae bacterium | reverse complement strand
CATTCTATGGCGTGAGTGACCTAGAACGTTTTGGATCAGGCTTCCGTTACGAGAGTCACGTAGTCGGAAACCGCCCGCCCCCCTCCCGTCGCGCCGCCTCGGCCATGTCCGCGAGCATGCCCTCGCGGAGGCCCCGATCGGCGACGCGGATGCGGCTCGACGGCCATTCGCGCAAGAGCGCCTCAAGGATGGCGCAGCCGCAGACGACAAGATCGGCGCGGTCCTCGCCTATGCAGGGCTGCGCCGCGCGCTCGGCAAAACTCATCGAGCGAAGGCGCTCCGAAACCTGACGGGCGTCATCCTTTGTGAGCCAAAGGCCGTCCACGAGGTCGCGGCGGTACTTCTCGAGGTTGAGATGAACGCCGGCGACCGAGGTCACGGTCCCTGACGTGCCGAGGAGATGGGCCTCGTCGCGCGCGAACGACTCTTTAAGGCCGGCCGGATCGCCGATGCTCCGCAATTCCGAAGTCACGCTGTCGATAATCCGCTCGTAGGTGGCGCCGTCGATCTCGCGGCCATTCCACTTTTCGGAGAGATTGACGACACCGATCGGCAACGAGGCCCAGGCGACGATGGCGGGTCGGCCTTTCTCATTGGTCCTGACCCAGGAGATTTCCGTCGAGCCGCCGCCGATGTCGAACACAAGGCTCGCTGTGACTTTCTGGTCGATCAGCTCGGAACATCCGCGTACGGAAAGCCGCGCTTCCTCTTCCGGGGGAATGACTTCAAACTCGAGGCCGGTCTTTTCGAGGACCAGCGCCAGGAATTCCGGTCCGTTGGCCGCCGCCCGGCAGGCCTGTGTCGCGATGAGCCGCTTTCGCGTGACGCCGCGGCGTTCGATCTTGTCTGCGCAGATGCGGAGCGCGTCGATGGCGCGGGCTATGGCGCTTTCCTGCAGCCGTCCGCTTTGCGACACGCCCTCGCCGAGCCGGATGATGCGCGAGAAGGCATCGACGACGCGGAACTTTCGGCCCCGCGGCGCGGCGATCAGAAGCCTGCAGTTATTCGTTCCGAGGTCGAGTGCGGCCATGCGTTCTGGCGCATGCAGCGCCGCGTCCGCGGGCCGCCTCTGGTCGTGGCGGACCGCGCCAACGCCGTTATCGCCGGCTTTCTCCCCGCGCCGGCCGTCGCGCCGCATGGGCGGCGCCCGGCGCACCTCGTCTGCCACTCTTTGCGTCCTCGCTCAGGCGGGCGAGGCCCGCGAATTCGAGGAAAGCGTAGCGCCGCCCTCCTCCGGCTGGCAACCCTGCGCTCTCTCCAGAGCGCCGGCCCTAGATAATCGTGAAGAAACAGAGGCACGGGTCGAGGCTCGCCCCGGCTGACCCCAGCGTCAGCGCCTGCGCCGGCGCCAGGTGGAATGCCGCGATCGAGGCGGCCAACATGGCCGACAAGACCAACATCGCAAGCGCGTTCGCCGCGCGCAGCCCGCCCATAGACCTCTCCCTTGAACTTCTTCGGCCCTCAAAGGCCGCGCGGATCAGGCGCCGCGTTCCAAATCGCGAAACTGTCGGCGCAGACCGTATTCATTTGTCGTCACCGCGTATTCCATCTGCTCGATCCGCGTTTCCAGTGCGCGAAAGCGGTGGCGCAGATCTGAATAGGTCACCTTCGGGCGCACCGAGTAGGTGCGCCAGAAGCGCTCATCTTCCGGCGTCTGAAAGGCGCGATAATCCGCTGCCGGACTTTTCATGAGGAGCGCGGCGACGCCATAGGCGATGATCGGAAACGGAAAGAAGAAGACGGTGGCGAGGATGGCGCCGATCCGAAGCCATTTGACGTTCCATCCGAAATACTCCGCGATCCCGGCGCATACGCCGGCGATCTTTCGTTGACGACGGTTGCGATAGAGACGATGCCGATTGGGACCTGGACCTGCATCGCCGGCGTGGTAGGCGTATCCGTCGCGGCCCGAGCGCATTTCCTCGTCGAAAGCGTCGGCCATGCGGTTGATGCCGCCGCCGACCCGATCGGCGAAGCGTGCGGCCTCGCGCCCGAACCGGTCGGCCGCGTCGTCAATGTCCGCGTGCCAATCTTCCTGGCGGCGCCGGCGCTTACGCATGAGGACGCTCCTTGTAATCCTGCCGCCAGGACGGCGCTTCCTTGTCGAGGATTGTCTCCAGCGCCTCCACGCGACGCTCAAGGCGCTGCGCGGACTTCCACAGATCATCGACAAGGCGGTCATCGTCCGGAGTCAACGCCTTCGTTTTCCGCCACTCGGTCATGTAGTGCATGACCATCGCCGGCATCGCTATGAAGACGATGGCGACGATCGCCACGACGAACGGCCCGATATTATCCATTTCGCTCTCCCTCGACGCGCGCTCAGGCCTTTGAGACGCGCGCCGCCACCCGCTGCTTCAGCGCCTCGAACTCCGCCTTGACATCGTCTTCGGCGGCAAGCTCGCGGAACTCCTCGTCAAGAGACTTCGGCCGGCCCATCACATAGGTCTCCGCCTCGGCCTCAAGTTCATCGACCCGGCGCTCGTAGCGTTCGTAGCGCGCCATCGCCTCGTCGATGCGCCCGTCATAGACCTGCCGGGTGATCCGCAGGCTGTCGATCGCGCCGTTGCGGCGGATTTCGAGGCTGCGCTGTTTGGCTTTGGCTTCTTTCAGCTTCGCCTGCAGCTTTTCGAGATCGTCATTGGCCTTCGCCATGCTCTTGTCGATCGCGTCCTGTTCCTTGTCGAAGAGGCCGACCATTTCCTGCGCCTTGCGCTTGGCGGCGATCGCGCCTTTTGCAAGATCGTCGCGGCCTTTGGCGATGGCGAGCTCGGCCTTCGATTCCCACTCGTTCGAGCGCGCGGTGAATTCAGCCTTGCGACGCTCGACTTCCTTCTTGTCGGCGATGGCGCGCGCAGCGCGGCTTCTCACCTCGACCAGCGTGTCTTCCATTTCCTGGATGATGAGACGGACGATCTTTTCGGGATCCTCCGCCTTGTCCAGCATCGCGTTGATGTTGGAATTGACGATGTCGCTCAATCTTGAAAAAACGCCCATGATCCTTGTCTCCGTCAGAAGATAATGCCGCCGAGGATGAAACCAATGAGGAAGGCGCCCCAGGCGAAGCCTTCCTTGCCACGCAGGGCCCGGCTCAAACGGGCCTCCCAGTAGAGGTCGCGGTCGTCGTAGTGCGAATAGCTCATGTCCTTCTCCTTGGGTCCGCCCTCGGGTGGCCATTCGGCCGCTTTGGTTAAGCTCGTTTGCGAGGAACGTGCCAACTCGGCGGCATCCACCTAACATGCTGTTTTAGTTATATATTATTTAGATCGCACGCTCAGCGCTCTGGCATTATGGCATTTTATACCTTGAGCAGGTGCTTTTTACACATCGTTCGGGTATTATTCGCCGATGACGGATCGACGCCCGCCAGAGCTGATTGGACAATCCAGAGCCTTTCAAGAGGCGCTGGCGCACGCGTCTTCCGCGGCGGGGCTAGACCGGCCGCTGCTCATTGTGGGCGAGCGCGGCTCAGGCAAGGAACTGATCGCCGGCAGGATCCACTATCTGTCGCCGCGTTGGGAAAAGCCCTTCGTGAAGGTCAACTGCGCGGCCTTGAGCGAGGAACTCCTCGATAGCGAACTCTTCGGCCACGAGGCGGGCGCCTTCACCGGCGCCCAAAAGCGCCATCTCGGGCGGTTCGAGCGCGCCGAGGGCGGCACACTCTTTCTCGACGAAATCGCCTCCGCCTCGATGCGCGTCCAGGAGAAACTCCTGCGCGTCATCGAGTATGGGGAGTTTGAACGGCTTGGCGGGGAGCAGACCCGGACGGCGGACGTTCGCGTCATCGCGGCGGCGAATGTTGACCTCGAGGCGCGCGCGGCCGAGAGCCGGTTTCGCGCGGACCTCCTCGACCGCCTCGCTTTCGATGTGATCGCCGCACCCCCGTTGCGGGCGCGCAAGGAGGACATTCCGCTTCTCGCGGCCCATTTCGCCAGCGTTTTCGCCCAGGAATCGGCGGAGGCCGACGCCCCGATGTCGTTCGAGGGCTTTACGCCGCGGGCCATGGCCGCTTTCGCCGCGCATGACTGGCCGGGTAATGTCCGTGAGCTGAAGAATGCAGCGGAACGCTCCCTGTTCAGGTGGAGCGCCCGGGGCGCGAGGGGTCCGATCGATGAGGCCCTGATCGACGCCTTCGCCGGCGCGAGGGTCCGGGAAGCGAGCGCGCCGCCTCGCACCTCGCCGAATGCAACAAGGCCGATCGGCGGCGCAGCGGTTGCGCATGGCGGCAGCGCGCTCCTCCCCCCCTCGGGGCATCAAGGTTTGCGCGCATGTCTTGACGACATGGAGAAGCGGCTGGCGCTGGAGGCGCTGGACGCCGCCGGGTGGAGTCAGAAGAACGCCGCAACGCTGTTGAAGCTGTCCTATGATCAAATGCGCGGCCTGGTGCGCAAGCATGGACTTGCTCCGTCTGCCAGGCGGGGCGAATAGAAGGGGCGCGTGCGGACAAATCCGGGCTCGGCGGCGGATTGCCGCAAGCGCGTTTGTCAAATGTGGGACATTTCAGGGCGTGAGCGGCGGATTCAGCGCCGTCCTCGTCCCAAGTACGTCGGCGTGCTGAAATTTGTTCGCACGCGCAGCAAACTCCAGCCCTCGACGAACGAGACGCGGCCCGGGTAAAACCGGGCTCCAAGTGCGGATGGGCCGGCTATGCACCGGCCCGCCATTCGGCAGGCGACACCGGAAGGGTGCGAAAGGACGAACGACTATGGACATGATGGACCTTCTTCTGAACGGCGCTGGCGGCGCG
>JBEBFW010000043.1:0-17075 GCA_040081755.1 Parvularculaceae bacterium | reverse complement strand
TATCAGGGTGATCGAGGGAAAGAGAGCGCTGGTCCATGGCCCGCCAGGCTGACCGCATTCTGGATGAATTCCTGGCCGCTTCGGCGCGGGCCGGCGACCCTGCGGCGTTCGAAGCGCTGTCGCGCCGCTGGGCGCCGCGTCTCCTGAGCCACGCCTGGCGCCTCACCGGCGAGGCGGAGCTGGCGCGCGACACCGCGCAGGACGCCTGGTCCGACATCGTCGCGAATATTCGCCGTCTCGACGACACAGCGGCGTTCCCGGCCTGGGCCTTCCGCATCGTCACGCGCCGCGCGGCCGACGCCATCCGCAAGAGGCAGCGTGGACGAGCCGGTCTCGCCGCCTATGCGGCGGAGCGCTCCGGCGATCATGTCGGCGCGAGCGACATCGAGGCGCGCGCGTCATCCGCCTCGATCGGCGCCGCGCTCGCCGCCCTGCCGGCCGGGCAGCGCGCCGCCATCGCGCTTTTCTATCTTGAAGACATGAGCGTCGCCGAAATCGCATCGGCGCTCGACGTTCCAGCGGGCACGGTGAAGACCCGCCTCATGGCCGCGCGCGAGAAACTGAAAGCCGCGCTCGGCGTAACGACGGAGACTGAAAATGAGCAAGCTTGACAAGCTGATCGAAGACGCTCTGACGACGGAGGATCGGGCGGTCCTTTCGCAGTTCGACGAGCGCGGGATGCTGGGGGATGTCGCGAGTCTGTTCGGCGGCAAGTATGGGCCCTGGAATATGCTGACCATGGTCATCCAGATCGTCGCCTTCGCTGGCGCGCTTTACGCCGGCCGTCAATTTCTCGCTATCGACGACGTCGCAGCGATGGCGCGTTGGGGCGCGCTCACGGCGATGCTCTTCGCGGTGATGTCGTTCATCAAGCTCATGCACTGGCAGCAGGTGCAGGCAAACCGCGTCATCCGCGAGGTGAAGCGGGTCGAGTTGCAGCTCGCGAAGTCGAAGGCCGTCTGAAACGGCGGCGAACGATTCGGCGCTGAAAACCCTCAGCTGACCGGTTTGGTCCGATAACCGGCCGGCTTGGGGCGAGGCGCCGGCTCGCCCCGGCGGTGATTATCTGCCAGAAGAATGCGGGGTTCGCCAAATTCGGGACAGCAAATCATGCGCTTCATTCGCAATCTTTTCCTTGGGGCTCTCGGTCTCATCGTCATCGCCGTCGCAGGCGCCTGGTTCTGGTTCTGGGCGACGCCGGTCGGCGTCAACAACTACATCAACAAGATCATGCTGGAGCAGGCGTTAGAGACGCCCGAGCTGTTGACCCAGCTCGGCTTCATCGACAACACGCCGCTTGATTTTCACTCCGGCAAGCTCGCGGACTACACCAAAGCGAAAGAGGACGAACAGCTCGCCAAGCTGAAAAAGTCGCGCGAGGGCCTCAATCGCTACGGCCCGAACGGCCTCAAAGGTCAGGAGCTCTTGAGCTGGAAGATCACCGCCTGGTTCCTCGACGACATCATCGCCCAGTCGGAATTCGATCACTCGGGCTACATCGTGAACCAGATCTCCGGCGTCACCATCAACACGCCGCAATTCCTCACCGACGTCCACACGATCAAGACCGAGAAGAGTGTCAAGCGCTATATCTCGCGCGTCAACGAGTTCGGGCGCGTCCTCGACGAGGTGCGTGCGCGGGTCGAAGCGGACCGCGCGGCGGGCGTCGTGCCCCCCGACTTCGTCATCGAAAAAGCGCTGGTCGGCATGCGCACCTTCATCGATGGCGGCGCGGAGAAAAGCTCGCTGGTGACGACATTGCCGGACAAGCTGAAGAAGATCGGGCTCAGCGACGAAAAACAGGCGCAATATGTCGCTGACGCCAAGGCCGCCGTCACGGCGAAGGTCATCCCCGGCTATGAGGCGATGATCGCGCTTTTTGAAGACATGAAGGACGAGACCAACCATGACGCCGGCGTCTGGCGCATTCCGAACGGCGACAAGATTTACGCCGCCTCGCTCCATTCATGGACGACGACGGACCTCACCCCTGACGACCTGCATCGAACGGGGCTTTCCGAGGTCGCGCGCCTTGAAGGCGAGATGAACGCCATTCTCGATGCGCAAGGCGTCGCGCCGGGCGCGACGATCGCCGAGCGCGTCGAACAAGTCGATGAATTGCCCGGCCAGATCTATCCGAACACGACGGAAGGCAAGAAGGCGATGATCGACTACCTCGTTTCCCTGAACGAGGGCGTTATGGCGATCGCCAAGGACTACTTCATCACGCTGCCGCCGCAGCCGGTCGAAATCGTGCCCTACCCGCCCTATTCCGAGAACTCGGCGCCTGGCGGGTCCTATCAGCCGCCCGCGCTCGACGGCTCGCGGCCCGGGCGCTTCTACATCAACCAGAAAGACACGTCAGAGAATCCGAAATGGACGCTGGCGACGCTCCTCTATCACGAAGCGGCGCCCGGCCATCACTTCCAGCTTTCATCCGCGCAGCTCATCAAGGGCGTGCCGATCATCAGGAAGGTCCTGCCGTTCTCCGCCTATGCCGAGGGCTGGGCGCTTTACGCCGAACGCAGCGCCGCGCTCGACATGCATCTCTACAAGGACGATCCCCTGGGCGATCTCGGGCGCTTGCAGGCCGAGATGTTCCGCGCCGTGCGGCTCGTCGTCGATACCGGCATGCACGCCCAGCACTGGTCGCGCGAACAGGCGCTCGCCTACATGCTGGAGAAGACGGGCATGAGCGAGGGTGAAGTGACGCGCGAGATCGAGCGCTACGTCGTGTGGCCGGGCCAGGCGACGGCCTACAAGACGGGCCAGCTCGCCATCTTGAAGCTGCGCGCCGAAGCAGAAAAGTCGCTCGGCGAGAAGTTCGACCTTCGCGAGTTCCACGAGGTCATTCTCGGCAATGGCGGCATGCCGCTCGGCATCCTCGAAGAGAATGTTCGCGCGTGGATCGGCAAGCAAGAGGCGGCCTAATCCTGAGCTATGCCGGAGGACGTGCGCCCATTTGCGTGTCAAGCGCACGGAAAGCGCGGCGAGCGCACGGCCGGTCGCGAAGAGCGAGCGAACGGGCTCCTCAGGATGAGGCGATTGTGTTGCCCGCTCGCTTGCGCCTTGGGACGAGGGACAGAACGAACCCGACCGCCAGCGCGCCCGTGAAGCCCCAGTTGATCATGGCGCCGATGGACATCGCCCCGCTTCCGTCGGAGGGGAAATAGTGCGTGCTCATCGCTTTGCGCCCGATCTGTTCGGCGGCGAAGAGGAGATAGACGAGCGGGATCATCGCGCGGTAGCGAATGAACGCGATGATGGCGAGGACGCAAAGAAGCGTCATGCTGAGCCCCCAGCTCGCGCCGAAATAGACGACCGTCTGCGCAGCCTCTGCGCCGAAACTGTCAAGCGGAATGCCGTCGGCGCTGATCAGCACGCGCCGGTTTGAAACATACGGATTGAAGCCGCCGACATTGAAGCCGATCGCCAGTTTCAAGAGCACGACGGGGGCAAGAAGCCAGAGCGCGATCCACGAGCCGCGATAGTCGTTGTCGATCTTTTTTGGAAAGAGGCGGCCCAGCATGGTGTCACTCCCGGCGTTCAAGATCGCTCCCTGAGAGGACGATACCAGCCGGACCAGCAGGAACGCCAGCGCCGCCGGGCGCGATGGCGCCGGACAAGAGGCGCCTTGAGCCCGATTTTTGAAAGACGATGCGCCCGCGCCGCGATGCGCAGGGCGCTGCCGACGCCTGAGGCGTCGGCGAGAGCCGTCTCGCGCGACTGGCGCACATGCTTGAGGCGCGCCGCGACCCCGCAGAATCCGAGGATCATCAAGGCCCAGGCCTGCGGCTCCGGCGTCGCCCCGACCACGGAGACCTGGAAACTGCTGCCGTTCTGACTGAGAGAGGAGTTGCCGAACATGATCGCGTTGCAGCCGCCGATCGTATGGCAGCTCGACTCGTAGACATCCGTGTTGATCCAGTAGGTGCCCGGTCCCGTGATCTGCACGTAGAGGTTCTGCGTCGCGGTCCCGTTGGGAGCGAGAAGGCCGGGCGCCGAGGCGTTGGTGAAGGTCAAGAGCCCGCGCCGGCCGGGCCGCACCCAGAGCCAGGTCGTGTTGCCGCTGTAATTGGTTACGACGAAGCTCAGCGTGAACTTGATGATGTCGGTCCCGTAGTTGAGGCCGATCGAATCGTTGCGCTGGATGTTGTTCGTGTTCGGATTATTGCCCAGCAGGCGGTTGGGGTTCGCGACGCCGGCGTTGCTGAAATGGCTGACCGGGTAGACCGTCGTCGCGGCGGAGGCGGCGCCGCCGATGATGAGGGCGGCAGCCGCGGCGGCGGCAAGGGCGATGAGGCGCATTTCAACTCTCGATCAAGGCCGGATTTCCCGGGGCGTTGACCGAGGATATTCGGCAATGCCTTTTAAGGATTTGAAACAAGATCGTGTAAAATTAGAGGCTTAACCATTTTCCGTGTCGTCCCCTTGACACCCTTCGATAATTTCATATATATCGAATTATGGAATTAAAAACCGCCACGGCCTCCTTCGCCGCACTTGCCCAGGAAACGCGCCTCAAGGTGCTGAAGGCGCTGGTCAGGGGCGGACCGGAAGGGGTGGCGGCGGGCGACATCGCGCACGCCCTCGGCGCGCCGGGGCCGACTCTCTCGTTCCACCTCAAGGAGCTGTCGGCGGCCGGGCTCATTCTCTCGCGGAGGGAAGGCCGCTCGGTCATCTATTCAGCCGACTACGCCGGAATCCGTGCGCTGATCGACTTCCTCATGGCCGATTGCTGCCAGAGCGATCCGCGCATTGTCGGAGACTTTTCCATCAACAAGGAGAAATGCGATGAAACGTCTGCATGTGCACTTCCGCGTTAAGGACCTCGACGAATCGATCGGGTTCTACAGCGCCCTCTTCGGCCAGTCGCCGGACAAGCGCGAAGTCGACTACGCCAAGTGGATGCTCGAGGATCCGCGCGCGAACATCGCGATCTCGACGCGCGAGGGCGCGGCGACGGGCGTCGATCACGTCGGTTTAGAGGTCGATAGCGACGAGGAGCTCGATGAACTTGCTGAGCGTCTCAAGGGAGCGTCGGCGGACATTGCGCCCGAGATGGACGCGACCTGCTGCTATGCGCGCTCCAACAAGTATTGGGCGTGCTCGCCGGAAGGCTCGAAATGGGAGCTCTATCGAACATTCGGCGAGTCGAAGACCTACGGCGCCGATCCCGCGCTGAAGCCGGCCATGAGCCTTGAGCCGGGCGCCTGCTGCGGCGCCGGAGCGCGCGCTTGACAGATCGTCTACGGAACATCCTGTTTCTGTGCACGGGCAACTCCGCGCGCTCGATCATGGCGGAGGCCTATATGAACCATGCGGGGAAGGCGCATTGGCGCGCCTTCTCCGCGGGTTCCGCGCCGACCGGCCGGCCCAATCCGCTCGCCCTTGAAACCCTGCGGGCGCAGGGCGTGCCGCGGGGCGCGCCGCGCTCGAAGAGCTGGAGCGAGTTCGCCCGCGATGACGCGCCGGTCATGGACGCCATCGTCACCGTTTGCGACAACGCGGCGGGCGAGACCTGCCCGGTCTGGCCGGGCGCCGCCGGCGCGCCGCCGCCGAAGAGGCTCCACTGGAGTTTCCCGGATCCCGCAGCGGCGACAGGAACCGACGAGGAAAAGCGCGCGGCGTTCAAGACAGTCTTTGCGGATATCCGTATAAAGATCGACGGCTTTCTTGAGGCTGAGCGCGGATGACTTTTTCGCTTGCGAAGAAAATCGCCGCCGAGGGGCTGGGGACGGCCTTCCTCGTCGCGATCGTCATCGGCTCGGGGATCATGGGCGAGACGCTTTCGCCCGAAAATGACGCGGTGGCGCTGCTCGCCAATTCGGCTGCGACCGGCGCCGGCCTTTGCGTTCTGATCGCTGTCTTCGGGCCGGTTTCCGGCGCGCATTTCAATCCGGCGGTGACGCTCGCATTCGCCGTTCGTCGCGACATCGCGCCGACGACGGCGCTCGTGTTCGTCGGCGCCCAATGCGTCGGCGCTGTCGCCGGAGCGATGCTCACCCATGCAATGTTCGAGCAGGATCTGTTGCAGGTCTCGGTTTCGACGCGCGACGGCCCTGGCCGATTGATCGGCGAGGCGACGGCGACGTTCGGCCTTGTGCTGACAATCTTCGGCGGCCTTCGCGTGAGGCCCGGCGGGACAGCCGCGCTGGTCGGCCTGTGGATCGCCGCCGGCTACTGGTTCACCTCCTCGACGTCCTTCGCCAATCCGGCGGTCACCCTGGCGCGCACTTTGAGCGACACCTTCGCTGGAATACGGCCGGCCGATGCGCCCGGATTCATCGCCGCCCAGACTGTCGGCGCACTTCTCGCGACGGGGCTGAGCAGCTGGCTTTTCGCGACGGACGGGCGCCGCTATAGACCCGCCGATGCGGGGCCCCCTCAGCCGATACCGAACGCTCGTTGACGACGGCGCCCTTCGCGCCGATCCGGCGCAGGAAGCGGCGGCCGTTCGCCTGCAGGCCCTGGAGGAGGCGCTCGCGGCGCCGAGACGCTTCTCCTGCCGGCTCTTTTTGCAGCCCCCGCCGCAACCCAAAGGCCTCTATCTCTGGGGCGCCGTCGGGCGGGGCAAGTCGCTCCTCATGGACATCTTCTTCAACAATTCGCGCAACGGGCCGAAGCGGCGCGTGCATTTTCACGAGTTCATGGCGGAGACGCACGGGCGCATCGCGGCCTGGCGCGCCGCTGACGAAAAAACGAGACGCCGCCACCCCGGCCGAAACCGGCCGGCGCTCGATGACCCGATGCCGCCCGTGGCGCGCGACATCGCCAAAGAGGCGCGCCTTCTTTGTTTCGACGAGTTTCAGGTGACGGACATCGCCGACGCCATGGTGCTCGGGCGCCTGTTCGAGGCGCTGTTCGCCGAGCGCGTCGTCATCGTGGCGACTTCCAACCGCCATCCGGACGATCTCTACAAGGACGGCATCAACCGGCAGCTGTTCACGCCGTTTATCGGATTGCTGAAAGAAAAACTCGACGTGGTCGAGTTGAAAGCCGCGCGCGACTACCGCCTCGAGCAGCTCGCTGGCGCCGTCGTCTATCATGCGCCGTTGGGGCCGGACGCCGACGCCGCCATGGATCAGGCGTGGCGGCGGATGATCGCCGGCGCCGCCGAACGCGCCGAGACGATCGAGGTCATGGGGCGCGAGGTTCCCGCGCCGCGCGTCGCGCGGGATGCGGCGCGCTTCACCTTCGATCAGCTTTGCCGAGCCGCGCTCGGACCCGGCGATTATCTCGCCGTCGCCGGACGCTACGGCGCTGTATTTCTCGATCGCATCCCCCGTATGGGACCGGCCGAGCGCAATGAGGCCAGGCGCTTCGTCACGCTCATCGACGCGCTCTACGAAGCGAAGACGAAGCTCATCTGTTCGGCTGACGCGGCTCCTTTCGATCTCTACCCGGCCGGCGACGGCGCCTTCGAATTCGCCCGCACCGCCTCGCGCCTCATCGAGATGCGGTCCGCCAAATACCTCGCGGCCGAACACGGCGCGCCGGCGGCGCCGGCGGCCTAGACATTCGCCCGCCGCCGCGCTCTATGGCTTCAAGGCGAGAAGAGGCAGGCATGGCGCAGAAGAACCCGCTCTTTCCCATTCCCAGTCCGCCCGGACGGCCGTTTCTCGGCAACACATTGTCCGTAGACGCCTCCGCGCCGCTGCAAAGCCTCATGAGCCATGCCCGGGAGCAAGGCGAGATTTTCTGGCTCGACATGATGGGCACCCCGATTGTCATCGCGTCGGGCGCGGAAATCGTCAAAGAGCTGTGCGATGAGGCGCGCTTCGACAAGGCCGTGCGCGGGGCGCTGCGGCGGGTGCGCGCCGTTGCCGGGGACGGCCTCTTCACCGCCGACACCGACGCGCCGAACTGGTCGAAAGCCCATCACATCCTGATGCCGACCTTCAGCCAGCGCGCCATGGTCGATTACCTGCCGATGATGTCGGACATCGCCTCGCAGCTTTGCCTCAAATGGGAGCGCCTCAACGACGACGACGAAATCGACGTCGTGCGCGACATGACCGGCCTTGCGCTCGACACCATCGGCGTCTGCGGCTTCGACTACCGGTTCAATTCGTTCTACCGCAGCGACTTCCACCCCTTCATCGACGCGCTGACGCGAACGCTCGAGACCTGCATGATGCAGCGCGGGCTTCCTTTCGAGGACGTGGCGCTCAAAAAACGCCTCGACCAGTTGAAGACCGACGTCGGCTTCATGAACGCGCTCGTCGATGACATCGTCAAGGAGCGCAAGCGCGGCCAAAGCGCCGCCGGATCGGCCGCCGACGGCGGCAAGGCGCAAAAAGACCTTCTCTCCTACATGCTCGCCGGCGTCGATCGCCAGACCGGCGAGAGCCTCTCGGATGAAAACATCCGCTATCAGATCAATACGTTCCTGATCGCCGGCCACGAGACGACGTCAGGCCTTCTCTCCTTCACGCTCTATTTCCTCCTCAACAATCCGGGTGTGCTCGCGAGGGCGTATGAGGAGGTCGAGCGCGTCCTCGGCCGCGACATCGCGGCGACGCCAAGCTACGCGCAAGTGAGCCAGCTCGACTACATCCGCGCCGTCTTGAGCGAATCCTTGCGCCTGTGGCCGACCGCGCCCGCCTTCAGCGTCACGCCGTTGAAGGACGAGATCGTCGCCGGCAAATATCCGCTGAAGGAAGGCGCGTTCATCACCGTCCTCACGCTGATGCTCCACCGGGACGTGAAGGCCTGGGGCGAGAACGCGGAGGTCTTCAACCCGGACAATTTCGAGCGCGGGCGCGAGGCCGAACGCCCGCCTTACGCCTACAAGCCCTTCGGCAACGGCCAGCGCGCCTGCATCGGCCGGCAATTCGCCATGCAGGAAGCGATCCTCGTCATCGCCATGATCTTGCAGCGCTTCGAGATCATCGATCACCAGAAATACAAACTGAAAATCCGCGAGTCGCTGTCGATCAAGCCGGACGGCTTCAAGATGAAGGTGCGCGTGCGGCGCGACGTGACGCGCTCGCGTCTCGTTCCCGCCGCAGCACAAAAAACGGAGCAAGCGGCGCCCGCGCCTGCCGCCTCGCGCCCGACGCACGGAACGCCCCTTCTCGTTCTGTTCGGTTCCAATCTCGGCTCGACGGAGGGCTTCGCCCGCCAGATCGCGCAAGGCGCCGACCTCAAGGGTTTCAAGGCGACGCTCGCGCCTCTCGATGACTATGCGGGGCGCCTGCCGACGTCCGGCGCCGTCGTCATCGCCTGCGCTTCCTACAATGGCGCGCCGCCGGACAACGCCGCCGCATTCGTCAGCTGGCTGAACAAGGCGGGCGCGGGCGCGGCCGAAGGCGTCAGATATGCCGTCTTCGGCTGCGGCAACCGCGACTGGGCCTCGACCTTCCAGGCCGTGCCGCGCGCGATCGACGAGAAGCTCGGGGCGCTGGGCGCTGCGCGCCTGTTGCCGCGCGGCGAATCGGATGCGCGCGAGGACGCCGACAGCCAGTTCCACGCCTTCGATGACGCCTTGTGGGCGAGGCTCGCCGACGCGCTGAAGCTCGACCTCGCGACTTCGAAGATGGAGGCCGAGCCGCTCTACACGGTCGAGATCGTCGATCAGATCGCGACCAACCCTGTCGCCTTCCACGCCGGCGCCGTCGCCATGACGGTCATCGAAAACCGCGAATTGCAGTCGGGCGGCGAGCGCTCGACCCGCCATATCGAGATCGCGCTGCCCGCCGGCGCGACCTACCGGCCGGGCGATCACCTGTGCGTCGTGCCGGTCAATACGCGCGCGACCGTGCGGCGCGCGCTGACCCGCTTCGGCATGGAGGACGGCACATTCATCCGTGTGACGACGACCGGCGGTCGGCGCGGACCCTTTCCCAAAGACAGCGCCGTGCCCGTGCGCCGGCTCGCCGAGGCCTTCGGAGAACTTCAGTCGGTCGCGGGCCGCAAGGACGTTGCGACGCTCGCGCGCCACACGCGCTGCCCGGTGACGAAGGAGAAACTCTCCGCCCTCGCCGCGCCCGCGGCGAACGGCGCCGATGCCTATCGGAGCGAAGTTCTTCTCAAGCGAAAATCCGTGCTCGATCTCCTTGAGGAGTTTCCCGCCTGCGAGCTTCCCTTCGGCGTCTATCTCGAAATGATCCCGTGGCTCAGCGCGCGCTACTACTCGATTTCCTCCTCGCCGAAGCGCGATGCGAAAACCTGCTCGATCACGGTCGGCGTCGTCGAGGGGCCGGCGCGCTCAGGGCTCGGGCGCTATCGCGGCGTCTGCTCGAATTATCTCAAGGACCTGCGCGAAGGCGATGCGATCTACGCCATCGTGAAAGAGCCGACGGCGGGCTTTCGCCTGCCGGACGATCCGATGCGCCCGGTCATCATGATCGGCCCGGGCACGGGGCTTGCGCCCTTCCGCGGCTTCATTCAGGAGCGCGCCGCGCTGAAGGCCGAAGGCGCAAGCCTCGCCCCGGCGCTCCTCTTCTACGGTTGCCGCAATGACGGCGATTATCTCTACAGGGACGAACTCGAAACGGCGGCGCGCGACGGGCTCTGCGATCTATTCATCGCCTATTCGCGCCAGGGCCCCCGCGTCTATGTGCAAGACCTCATCCGCAAGGAGCGCGCGCGCGTCTGGACGCTCCTCGAGGAAGGCGCCGCCATCTATGTCTGCGGCGACGGCGCGCGCATGGAGCCCGATGTCCGCCGCGCCCTCGCCGCCATCTGGGCCGAAGAGAAAGACGCCGCTTTCGAGGAAGGCGAGGCCTTCATCGAAACGCTGAAACAGGAAGGCCGCTACAGCCTCGACGTCTGGGCGGGCGGGTGAGATTTGCCGCTCGGGGCCTCATCCGAATCCGGCTTCGCATGTGCGCCGTCGCCACCTGTTACGAGCGAATCCAAGCCAAGCCGCCGACCAGTATCATCGCGTAGAGTGAGATCAACCCCAAAGCGTGCAGAGGCGCCGCGCGCGGTCGATGGCGTGGCAAGAACGGTACCGCAAAGAGGAATGCTATCGGCAGCCACCACCAGCCCCACCGTCGTGATTCGGATTCTTGGAGTGTTCCCACGACCGCCGGCGTCGGCTCGATTCTCTGATCGTCGCCAATAGCGCGGACCGCGGCTAACGCTTGCCTGGCGTCATCCCTAAACTCAGACATTGCGAGCAGGCGGTAGCCCCCGAGGGCCACGCGCAACCACGGCACGGCGGTCAGGTGATGCTCGTTCTGAACAAACGTCTCTATGCCTTGCGCCGCCAGAAACCCCTTGGCGCACCAGGCCTCTTCCGGGTCGTAGAAGGCGGCGACCTCGACAAGGTCCATGTCGATTCCCGTCGTCGCGGCGTCAGGGAGGGGTCAGCGGCGCATCGAGCGGCGCGTCCGCCCAGATGCCGCTGTCGGCGAGATCGGGGCAGTCGGTGCGCCCGTGACCGTAATACTGCGTGCGCGGCGTATCGAGCGAATAGGTCGTGTGGCCCGTACCGTCGAAGGCCATGATGTCGGAACTGATCGGAGCCAGATGCATGTTGCCGCCTCCTTTCACGTTCACGGCGCAAGAAGGGACCATGCCGACCGAGTGAAAGAACTCGTGCACCATCGTCGATGCGACCGTCGATTCCTGGTTGCTGCGCCGGAACGGGCCGTCGGCCGACTGAAGCGGCATGTAGGAGCAGGATTTCAGCGAAGCGATCGGTGCGTCGGGGGCGCCCTCTTTGAGGACGAGCGTCGTCACCTGGCCCCCGCCGAACGATTGACAGGTGCCGCTGAAATTGGAGCCGTCGTAATAGAGCACATAAAGCTTGTCGGACGAATCGAACCCCAGCGCCCTTAGCTCCGCATACGCCGTCACCTGACTTGCATTGGGATTTGCGCGAAGCGCCGCCGCTTTGAGTTCCGCCGCGGTCACGGCGAGGCGGACGAACGTGATGTCGAGGGCGCCCTTGTAGGTGTCGTAGCGGAAGCTTCGCTGGACCTGTTCCTGGGCCCAGCGGTCCGCGACCTTCACCTGGTAGGCGATATTCCTGCGCAGGTCGTAGAGATTGTCGATGCCGTCCTTCGGGATGACGTAGATCAGCTTGATCTGCGATCCGGCGATCTCGTCCGGCCGATCGACCAGCGAGCGGCCGAGGCCCGGCGCATCGCCCGTCGGCGTCAGCCGCCAGTATTGGCCGGAGAATTCGCCGGTCTCCGTCAGCGCCAGCCGGGTGTTGACGCCGTCGTTGAGAACGTCGAGCGAGAACCCCTCGCCGCGCCACGACGTTGACAGTCGATAGAACCCGTTCGTCTGGAGCGTCGCCTTCCAGAACTGGCCGGAATAATTACCGGTTGCGGCGAGCGTCGGCCGATCATTGTTGCGCCCGTCATTGACGATGTCGAGCGACTTCTCGACGCCGTCCGCCAGCGTCACGATCCGGTAGAGGTCGAGCCCCATCGGGATGAATTGCCATTGTTGCGCGCGCGAACCGGCGTCAGGCGCAAGAACGATCCTGTTCTCCGGAACGCTGGCGCCGACGGACGTGAGCGGCAGCGAATCGCCGCGCCACATCGTGGTGAGCCGGTAAAGCCTGTCGCCGTCGATATCCGCTGCGGCCGCCGACCCAGCGAAAATGAGAGTCGAAACAAGCGCCGCAAGAATTCGCTCGCAATTCACAGCCGATCTCCCCTTTTCTGTCATCGCATCGTAGCCTGTGCAGGCGCGGCCACAAAGGCTCGTATGCATGCGCGCTCGCCAGTCGTCTTGACGCCTCGCTTCGCAGGCTCCACGAGGGCGGGACCATTTTTCGAGCAACTACCCACGCCCCATCCTGAGGAGCGCGCCTCGCCGCTTGCGCCGTCTACGCCACAAGGAGCGCGCGTCTCGAAGGATATGTTTCGCGGGCATTCGAGAGCCGCCATCCTTCGAGACGGCCCGGGAGCCTGTTGCGTAGACGGAGCAAGTTGACGGGCGGGCCTCCTCAGGATGAGGCCGGGTGTCAGGCTAAGTAGCAACCAACCACGCTTCAGCCTCCCGAAGCGGTCCGAAGGGCCGCGTCACGAAGGCTTTCGTCGAAGCGGCCGATATTCAGCGCTATTACTCCGTATACTGTCAGTTGGAACGAATTTATGCATTCGAGCGTCGTCTTGCGGCGCCGAGCAGCGGTTTTTGAGGCCGACCGCCCAAACCCTGCGCAACTCATTGATTCTACAACTCTATCCGTATATTCCGCTTGCGGATGTATCTTTCCGCATACGGCAATTTCCGCGTGCAAACGAACATGAACACCAGGTCCGAAACGATCCGCGCCAAACCTCAATCTTAACCATAAAACGGGGATAGATATGGGCATTATATACTTGACAAAAGCGCATCCGAAGGCCAGAGCGGCGAGCGACAGGCCGGCGCTGAAATTGAGGTTACGAAGGAGATGATCGACGCGGGTTACGCCATACTGGAAGCCGCTCGAATAACGGATGATCTTCTGGAGGCGGATAGGGAATTGATTGCTGAAATCTATGTTCAAATGGCTTCGTTACGTCCGGAAGCGAGCCGGTGACGTGGATATGCCAGAGGTCCAGATTCTTCGCGACGAACGTGGTCTTGTGGCGGAACGCCAGAACATCATTGATGCTTAGCTCTCCTGAGCCCTCCGCAAATTTCCAATAGTCCGGTGGGCGCAACCACGTTTCGGGAGACTTGCGCGAGTTCAGAGATGCCACTCCATTCTTATCAACCGGAAGTTCAGAAATGGGCAGCCAGTGCACGATTTGGTTGCGTGTATCGTCTATTTTTCTGATGAGCTTGAGCGCGGAAACCCAAAACGGTCTTTGGGCCGGGTAGTATTTTTCTTTCAGAAGTGACTCGATAATGGAAAGTCGCGTTCTTGTGGCGACGATATTGAAGAAGATGAGCGATCCAACTCGCGGTTCGGTTTTTGTCACGGCAATAAAGCAGCGTGACAAGGCTTGTTCGAATGCGCCGTAAGCGCCTATGGCGTCTGATCGGTATAGCAGCATAAGCTCGTAAGGGCTGAGCGCATCTAGGTGTTGCGGCATGGCGAAGACTCCCGATCCGACGAAAGACAAAGAGTTCAACGAAACGCTACGGCGCGCGCTGGCGATGCCTCACAAGCCGCACGCAACGCCGACTAAAAAGAACGGGAGCGGGCCGAAGCCCACTCCCGCCGCGCGCTCACCAAAACAACGTGAGCAACGCAACAAGCGCCGCGATCAGCCGTGAATCGACTTTCACGCGGAGCTTCATTTCGAACTTCAGCATTGGCGTATGCCCATGATGAAGCTGAGGCGCGCCCCAGCGGTTACTGGGGTTTGCTTTTCTATACCGCGACGCCTCGCGGTCGGTCGGCGCTGAGTGCACATCACGCCGGCCAATATTCGATGGCGTTTCAGGGTTGTCCGGAACCTCCGGGCCCGTCGCCGTCACCTTCGCCCCCGTGTAGCGCGAGGACTACTAGGCTCGCTAAAGCCTAACCCCGATGCCAGACGCGGCTGGGGCTGCCTGTGAGATTGGCGCCGATTATTTAAGGAGTCGATTCGCGATCTTTCCGCGCTTTCCAGCGCAAGAATGCGCGGGCGCGCTTCTTACGCTCCGAGTCCGCCGTGAGTCGGCCGATAGGTGAGGCGTTTACCGGAGGTATTCCTTAGCGCCTCATCCGCGCGCTCGGCGTCTTCAACGCCAAGAGCGGAACGGTTGTTAAATCGGAAATCGAACTCGGCGAGATAGCGGTGCAAATGCTTCTCGGCGCAGTGCTGATAGGTCCCGCGCATCCCGCGCTTGAACACGCTGAAATAGCCCTCGACCGAATTGCTGGTCACGTCGCCGCGAACGTATTCATCTTCGCTGTGGCGAACGGTAGAATGCTCGGCGACCATCCAAGGCACGCGCGACTTTGCGTAAAGGTGTGACTCGTCGGTATGCAGACGGCTTTCCTTCGCGACGTTTTGCGCGATGATCTTCTCGACCGCAGCGCGGGTCACGGTTTCAGGATGGAACGTGCGGGCTTTGCCGCCGCGCTCGACCAGAGCGATGACGGCGCGCTTGTTGGCGGGTCCGCGCCCGCGCTTTGAGCCTTTGAAGGGTTTGCCCGCTTCGTCGGTCATGCGCATCTTCTCGACCTTGCCGAAATAGGTCTCGTCCGCCTCGACGGTTTTGCCTTCGCCGCCCAAAGGTTCCGTAGAGCCCTTGGCGGGCGCCATGGCTTCGCGAATGCGGTGCGCCATGAACCAAGCAGTCTTGTAGGTGACGCCGAGCGTGCGGTGCAGCTGGTGCGCCGAGAAGCCTTTCTTGCTCGACGTGAGAAGGTAGAAGGCGAGAAGCCACTTGGTGAGCGCAACCTTGGAACGCTCAAACACGGTTCCAACCGTGACGGTGAACGTCGCCTTGCATGAATTGCAGTAGTAGAGGCCGGGACGGTGCTTCTTGCCGCCGACAAGCGGCGTTTTGGCTTGATCGGCCTCTCCGCAATGAGGGCAATAACGCCCGCCCGCCCAGCGCTGCGCTTCAAGGTGCTCGCGGGCTTTGGTTTCGTCGGTGAAAATAGGAGATTGCAGCTTGGCCATACGCTTCAAATGGGCGCTCGCCCCGCTTTTGTCAAGTATATAATCCCCATAGATATCCCCGCGTTATCCCCGTCGATTGAGACGGCCTTATCATTCGCTCGAAGTTGAAATTCAAACAGCGGAAAGGAGGCGACGTGAAAATGATCAGTAAGGCGACGATCGCCTCACTCATGGAAGAGCCCTCAGGGCTCGCCGGTCCCGAAGGCCCATTCGAAGGCCTCGAGCGCCTCGCGGTGGTAGATCGTCGCGTGTTCGAGATCGGGGCGGTCGGAGAACAGCCACTCGACATTGACGGGCTTGCCCGCATCGAGCGCCTTGACGAGGCTGAGCATCGCCTCGCGCATGACGCCCTTCTCGCTGGCGATGGCGAGATAGAGCTTTTGCGGCGCCCGCTCCGAGGCAGCGAGCCTTTGAGCGGCGCTCTTTCCGAGCTTGCCGTAGTCCCACCAGAGGCTGGGGCTGATCGCGATGAACATATCGGCCGTCTCCGGCGCATTGAGGAAGGCGTCGATGACGAAGAGCCCGGCGAGGCTTTCGCCCATGAGCGCCTCGCGCCCGTCCGTGCGGTAGAGTCTGTCGACGATCGGCTTCAGCTCACCAATGAAAGCGCGGAAGTCGCCGGCGCCGCCCGAGGTCGGGAAGTCCGCGATTTCCTTCGGGTCGCTCGAGGGCGACGTGAGTTCGCGGCGCCGATCCTTCGTCTCGACGCCGACGACGATCACCTCCTCGTAATGGCCGGAGAGCGCGCCGTATTGGGCAAGGCCCGCAATGTGCTGGAAATCCTGCGCGAGGCCCCCGTCGAGAAGATAGACCACGGGATAGCGCTTCTCCCCGGCGCTGTAGCCCGGCGGGAGAAAGACATTGAACGGGCGCGCCTCGCCGAGCGCTGCGGACATCATCGTCCAGCTCTCGCCGATGACGATCGGGCTCGCCGCGTCGGCGGCCGGCGGCGCTTCCGGCGCGCTGGCGCAGGCGGCGAGGGTCAGCAGGACGATGGCGGCAAGTCTCATGGCGGCGCCTCAGTGTCTGAAATGACGGATGCCGGTGAAGGCCATGGCGAGGCCCTTGTCGTCGGCGGCGGCGATGACTTCGTCGTCGCGCATGGACCCGCCGGGCTGGATGACCGCGGTCGCGCCCGCTTCCGCCGCGGCGAGCAAACCGTCCGCAAACGGAAAGAAGGCGTCCGAGGCGACGACGGAACCCCTGGCGAGCGGCTCTCTTTCTCCGGCGGCCTCGGCGGCGTCGGCGGATTTGCGCGCCGCGATGCGCGAGCTATCGACCCGGCTCATCTGCCCCGCGCCGACGCCGACCGTCGCGCCGTCCCGCGCATAGACGATGGCGTTCGACTTGACGTGCTTGGCGACCTTGAAGGCGAACAGCATGTCGGCGATTTCGCGCGCATCCGGCTTGCGTTTCGTCACGATCTTGAGCCCTCCCGCTTCGACTGCGCCGCTGTCGCGCGACTGGACGAGGAGCCCGCCGGCGACCGACTTGACCATGAGCCCCGGCGCATGGCGGTCCGGCAAAGCGCCGGCAAGGAGCACACGGAGATTCTTC
>JBEBFW010000251.1:0-4773 GCA_040081755.1 Parvularculaceae bacterium | reverse complement strand
CCCGCTCGAACGCGAGGAGCCGCCTTTCGCCTTCCGGTTCGTTGCGCGGACGCCATTCGTCGCCGCCGCGGAATGGAGGGCCGGCACTGACGCCGAATTCGTCGCGAACCGCTCGCGCGCGCAATTGAGCCATGTCTTCCTTGATGAGAACATTGGCGATCTGAAGTTCCGAAAGGCGCCCCTCGGTGTCCTTCAATTGATCGCGCGCCTCGACGCCGAGGCGCAGGGCGAAAACCGTCGCCGTGGAGACCAGCGAGAAAATCAGGAGCGCGATCAAGAGCTCCGGCAGGGTAAGGCCGTGCTGACGGCTGCTCATGGCCGTTCGCTTTTCAGCGTCATCGCACGCGCCAGCACCTGTTCGGTTTGTGCGCCGGTGACCGATGTCTCGATGCGGATGACATTGGGGAGCCCGGTCTCGATCACCGCCGTCTTCACTTTCCAGCCGCGGCTGGCGAAGGAACGCTCCTCGATCGTTTCGCCGCGCGCCAAGGGCGCCGTGCGCGCCAGTTTCGCGACCATCGCGGTATCGACGAGCATGCTCGCCAGCATCTTCTCTTCCTGGTCGGCGATGAAGCGCGTGTTCTGACCGATGAGCGACACGATGGCGGCGACGACCATGCCGAGGATCAAGAGCGCGACGAGCACTTCAACGAGCGTGAGGCCGCGCTGGGTTCTCCGAAATGCGAGTCGGAGAACGTGGCCTCGGTTCTTTGGTTGTCGCGAGTCTTCTCCCAAAGCCGGACGCTGCTTTTCGGAACGCGCTCTATCGGTCGCCATCGCGCTCCACCATGATGGTCTCATCGGGGAGATTGCGCACGACCCAGCGCTCGCGCCCGTCCCGGAACTCAACTCTAAAGGGCGTGGTCAGACCAATCGGGTCGAGGATGATGCGCGCCGGTTTCTTGTCGTCTTTCCCGGCGGCGCTCGCCTCGTTCTTCAGCGCTGGATCGTCAATCTTCGCGAGAATGGCGACGCCGGGCGGCATGCGCCGTTCGGAGAAGGGGCGACCGCTCGGCTCGACTTGCCACTTGCCGCCGACGAAGCGCTCCACTTTATATGCGTTGTTCGAGACGGCCACAGCGGCCGCAGTTCCCTGCACCACAGAATCCTCCCAAGCGGCGCGCGTGCGCGCGGCGAAGCGTTCCGCTTCTTCCTTCGCCTGAGCGCGCACCGGCGGGGCGTTCAGCACGATCAGCGACGCGGCGAACACAAGAATCGCCATCACGACCAGCAGTTCGACGAGCGTGACGCCGCGCTGGCGGGCACGGGCTATGGCTTGTCGATCCAATTGCCAATGTCCGCGTCGAGGCCCTCGCCGCCGGTCTGGCCGTCGGCGCCATAGGAGAAGACGTCAAGCGCGCCGTGCTCGCCGGGGAAGCGGTACTGATAGGGCCTGCCCCAGGGATCGACCGCCGCGCCGGCGCGAAGATAGCCGCCGGGACGGTACTGGCTCGCATTCAAGGCGTCGGCGGGCGCCGCCGAGAGGGCGGAAAGACCCTGCTCCGTGGACGGATAGCTCATCATGTCGAGCCGGTACTGATCGAGCGCTCCCTCGATCGTCGTGATGTCGATCTTCGCCTTCTTGACGGCCGCGCGGTCGCGTTCCGGCAGCACGTTGATCACGACGAGCGCCGAGATGAAGGCGAGGATAGTCAAGACGACGAGGAGTTCGATCAAGGTGATGCCGCGCTGGCGGCGGCGAGTTAGGCTTTCAGCGAGAATGCCGGAACACAGTGCGATCTCAGGTTTTCGGTTTTCGGTTTTCGGGTTGCCCCAAAACCCCAAACACCGAACGCCGAACACCGATCGCTTCTCCGCTCGTTCGTCCATGAAGTCTCCATCTCATCCGGCGGCGAGCGCGTTGAGGCGCAATATCGGCAGCATGATCGCAACCACGATCAGCATGACGACGCCGCCCATCGCGATAATGATGGCCGGCTCAAGGAGGCGCAAGGCGATAGTCGAGGCCGTGTCGAATTCTTCTTCCAACTGCTCCGCTGCCTTGTCGAGCAGTTTGGGAACCGCGCCCGCTTTTTCGCCCGCCGCGACCATATGCGTCATCATGGGCGGCAGAACGGCGGCGCGCTTCAGGGCGGCGGCGATCGACGAGCCTTCGCGCACCATGGCGATGGCCCCGTCGAGCCTCCCTCGCATGTAATCGTTCGAGACCGTTCGTTGCGCGCCCACGAGGCTGTCCAGAAGCGGCGCGCCGCCGGAAAACAATGTCGATAGCGTGCGCGCAAAGCGAGCGCCGTCGAGGCCGCGCAACAGGCCGCCGAGCACGGGGAGGGTCAACACGCCCCGATCGAAGCGCCGTTTGAAGGCCGGCGCCTTCATCGCCTGCCAGAAGGAAAGCGCGCCGACGGCGGCCGCGGCGAGGCAATAGACTCCGTACGCGCCGACAAAGTTGGAGGCGCCGACGACCAGCCGCGTGACAAACGGCAGTTTGGCGTCAAACGTTTCAAACTGCTCGACGATCTTCGGGACGACCTGCGTCATCAGGGCGGTGACGACGCCGCCGGCGACCAGCGCCAGGGCCAGCGGATAAATGAGCGCGGCGAGCGCCTTGTTCTTCATGGCGCGGTTCTTTTCAAGCATGGTGGCGAGCCGCTCCAGCACGCCTGCAAGGTCGCCGGACGCTTCTCCCGCAGCGACGACTGCGCGGTAGACCGGTGAAAACGACTTCTGGTCTTCGCCGAGCGCATCGGCGAACCGCCAGCCTTCGACGACGCGCTCGCGCACGGCGAGCAGACGCTGTCGCGCCAGCTGCCGCGGCGCCTGAAGCGCGACGGCGTTGAGCGCTTCCTCCAGCGGCGTCGAAGCGCCGACAAGAACAGAGAGCTGGCGCGTCACGGGCACGAGATCGCGCGCGGCGATGCGCGCCTCGCGCCGGCCGGCGAGCCCGGCGCGCTTCTCGCGCGGTGCGGAGATGCGCAAGGGCGTCAGGCCCAAGCGGCGCAGCTCACGCCGCGCCTGCCGCGCAGAATCGGCGTTGACGACGCCGCGCTTCGAACGCCCGCCGAGGTCCAGCGCTTCGTATTCAAACGCCGGCATCGTCCTCCTCCTGCCGCACGACGCGCAGGACCTCATCGAGCGACGTCGCGCCCGCGAGAACGTGGCGGAAGCCGGACTGGGCAAGCGTCTCGCCGCGCTTGAAGGCGTGGGCGGCGAGTTCCTGCTCGCCGGCGTTGTCGTGGATGAGGCGGCGGAGAATGTCGTCGCTTACGACGAGCTCGTAGACGCCGATCCGCCCCTCGAAACCCGTCTGGCTGCACCGCCCGCACCCGGCTGGCGCGTAGATGACGACGTCCGCATTCGGCGCAACGCCCATGAGCGCGCGCTCGGCCCCGTCTGGCCGATAAGGCTTGCGGCAGGTGGGACAAAGGCGCCGGACAAGACGCTGGGCGAGCACGGCGGCGATGGTTGACGACAGGAGAAACGGCTCGGCGCCCATATCGCGCAGGCGCGTCACCGCCCCGATGGCGGAATTGGTGTGCACGGTCGAGAGCACGAGATGCCCCGTGAGCGAGGCCTGAATGGCGATCTCCGCCGTCTCGACGTCGCGAATCTCGCCGACCATGACAATGTCAGGGTCCTGACGAAGGATCGCCCGCAGGCCGGCCGCGAAGGTCATCCCGACTTTCGGGTTGATCTGGGTTTGGCCGACGCCGTCTATCGCGTATTCGACGGGGTCCTCGACGGTCAGAATGTTGCGGCTGGGCTCGTTGAGAAGAGTGAGCGCCGCGTAAAGCGTCGTCGTCTTGCCGGAGCCCGTCGGACCGGTGACGAGAATGACGCCGTTCGGGCGCTGCAGCGCCTGCTTGAGGCGCTCTTTCACCTCCGCCGGCATGCCGAGCGCGTCGAGATCGAGGCGCGCCGATTCCTTGTCGAGGATGCGCATGACGACGCGCTCGCCGAAGCGCGCCGGCAGCGTCGAGACGCGGACATCGACGGTCTTGCCGCCGAGCGCGATCGAGATGCGCCCGTCCTGGGGCAGGCGCTTCTCGGCGATATCGAGCCGCGCCATCACTTTGACGCGGCTGACGATCACCGGGATCATGCGCGCCGGCAACGAGAGAATTTCGCGGAGCACGCCGTCCACCCGTAGGCGTACGGAAAGCGCCTTCTCATATGGCTCGATGTGGATGTCCGACGCGCGCGTTTTCACCGCCTCGGCGATGAGCGCATTGATGAGACGGATGACGGGCGCATCGTCCTGCGTGTCGAGAAGGTCCGCTGTCTGGGGCAGGCCCTCGGCGAGCGACGCAAGGTCGCCCGCATCGCCTTCAAGCTCGAAGTCGCCAGCCCGGATGCCGTCCGCCGAGTAGATCTCCGAAAGGCGCCGCTCGAAGGCCTCCGCCGGCATTGCGTCGATGACGATCGGCGCATCGACGACGCGGCGCGCCTCGACGATGGCCCAAGGGTCGGGCTGGCCCCTCGCCCCGATCACCACGGGACGGGCTGCGCCGTCAAGCACGATCAGGCCGCGCTCCTTGGCGAAGGAGTAGACCAGCTTTATGGGCTCGCGGGCCTCACTCATTTTCTTCCGTGTCCGGAGCGGGCGCGCCGGGGAGCGGCGCGACGCCCGTCACCTGCTCGATCAGCCGATCGAGGGCTGAGTCCGGCTTGCCGGTCTGCATCAGCTCGCGGCCTCTGAGATAGTCGAGCTTTTTCGACGTCGCCCGCGCCGCCGTCTCGCGATCGCGCAGGATTGTCGGCCGGATGAACACCATGAGGTTGCGCCGGTCCTTTTGCTTCGACCGCGTCTTGAAC
>JBEBFW010000042.1:0-17203 GCA_040081755.1 Parvularculaceae bacterium | reverse complement strand
TTTTCCGTAGACCGCGTCATCCGCCGCGTGCGTCACTAGCCCTGAGCGCAGATCCTCTTCGCGAGCTCTTGGCGCGCGCCTCTTCGGGTCGCCCTTGCCGGCGCCGCCGGGGGTTTCCATGATGAAGCGCCGGCCCGCCGGAATCTGGTCCCGGCCCATGCCCTTGAGAATCTTGCCGTCATCGAGACGCGCCGCGCCGCAAGCTCCGTTCCCGCCGCCGTCGCGCCCGCGCGCCGGATGATTGATGCGCTCGAACATTTTCGAGACCGTCATGGCTGAGCCGTCGGCGTGCTCGAACTCCATGGTCTGGCCAAGGCCGCCGCGGAATTCTCCGCACCCGCCGGAATCTGCGCGATACTCCTTGCGCCAGATGACGAGAGGCGCGGTTGTCTCGTTGATCTCGACGGGTGTGTTTTTGACCCCGGAGGGGAACGCCGTGCAGGATAATCCATCCTTGTACGGACGAGCGCCCGTGCCGCCGGTGTAGAAGGGATTGACCACGAAAGCCTCGCCAAAGGCGCCGTCAGCCGATCCCGGTCCGCCGAGCAACACGGGAAGGTAGAGACACGAAGCGCCCTCGGCCGGCACGCGCCCCGGTATCGCCCTGGCGAGCGCGCCGAGAACGACATCGGGGAGCATCTGGCCGATGGCGTGGCGCGCCGAGACGGCGGCGGGGCGCTTCGCGTTGAGGATCGAGCCTTCCGGCGCCGCAACCCGAACCGCGCTCAACGAGCCGGCGTTGTTCGGCACGTCGTTGCCGATGACGCAGCGGACGCCGAAGGAGGCGTAGGCCTGCGTGTAGGTCAACGGCACGTTGACGCCGTGCGAGGACATCGGCGAGGTTCCGTCGAAGGTCACGTCGATCGCGTCATGCGCAATCGTCACCTGGCAGACGAGATCGACAGGCTCGTCATAGCCGTCGATGCGCATGGCGTTCTCGAAACGGCCGCGCGGAAGCTTGGCGATCTCGGCGCGCATGGCGCTCGCGGAATTCTCCACGATCAGGCGGCCGACGTCGTCGAGACCGGCGAGCCCGAACTCGTCCAGCGTTTCGAGAAGGCGCTTCGCGCCGGCTTCGTTGCAGCCGGCGAGGGAATAAAGATCGCCGCGCGCGGCGACGGGATCGCGCACATTGGCGCAGAGAATCTCGAGGAGCGTTTCGTTGGCCTCGTCGCGCCGGAAAAGGTGCGAGATCGGCACCTGCAGGCCTTCCTCATAGACCTGGCGTGCATCGGCGCTGAAGCCGAGACCGCCGACATCGGCGATGTGCGAGGTTGCGGCGAAGAGCGCGATCGGCTGGCCCTTTCGGAACACGGGCGTCACCACCGTAAAGTCATTGAGGTGCCCGGTGCCCTCCCACGGATCGTTGGTGAGCAGAACATCGCCTTCGTAAAGCGCGGCCAAGGGATATTTCTTCAGGAAGAATCCGACGGAGGCCGCCATGGCGTTGACATGCCCCGGCGTGCCGGTGACCGCCTGCGCCAGCATGCGTCCCTGGCGGTCGAATACGCCGGCTGAAAGGTCGCCCGCCTCGCGCACGGTCGTCGAGAATGCGGTGCGGATGAGCGTCTGCGCCTGCTCCTCGACGACCGCGATGAGGCGATTCCACAAGAGCTGCAGGCGGAGCTGGTCGAAATGCGTCATGGCCCGCCGCTCCTGATCAGGACGATATTGAGCGCCGCGTCGAGGCGCGCCTCGAATGCGGCGCTGACGATCGTTGTCGTCTGATCCTCGACAATGACGGCGGGCCCCTTGATCGCATCGCCGGGCGCCAGATCCTTGCGCTCGAAGATCTCATGATCGGCCCGGCGGCCGCGCGCCGCATCGAAGACGGCGCGCCTTTTCTCCGAAAGCCGCCGCCGCAGCGCCGTGCGCTCATTGTTGAAACGACGCTGCGGCGAGGGCCCCGACAGCGAGAGCGACCAGGTGAGGGTCTCGACCTCCATGCCCGGAATGATGCGCCCATAGAGCGCGAGATAAGCCCTCTCGAATGCGCCCTGCAGCGCGTCGGCTTCGAGCGCGACGTCCTTCAGGTCGACCGCGATCTCGTGTCCCTGTCCGCGATAGCGCATGAAGGCCTGACGTCGCTCAAGGAAGGGACCCGCAGACGCCGCGCGCACTGTCTCTTCGGCCTCGGCGCGCATCTCTTCGAAGAGCGCTTCGATGGACGCGGGCTCAACGGCCGCGAGCCGCAAGGGGCGAGAGCGGACGACTTCGTAGGATGCGGGCGCCAGAAGAAAGCCGATAGCCGAGCCGACGCCGGCGTTCGCCGGAATGACGATGCGCTCGACGCCGAGCTTCTCGCCGAGCCGCGCCGCATGAAGAGGCGCCGCGCCGCCAAAGGCGATCATGGTTCGCGCCTGAATATCCTTGCCCCATTCCAGCGCATGGGCGCGCGCGGCCGCGGCCATATTTTCGGTCACGATTTCGGTGATCGCGTAAGCGGCGAAATCGCCCTCAAAGCCGAGGCGCTCGCCGACCTCAGCGCGAATGACGGCTCTGGCCTTTTCGACATCGAAGGTCATCGATCCGCCCGCGAAGCGTGCCGGGTCGATCTTCGAGAGGGCGGCGTCGGCGTCCGTGACGGTTGCACGCGTTCCGCCCCTGCCATAGGCGACAGGCCCGGGCTCTGAGCCCGCGCTTTCGGGACCGACCTGCAGGCGTTCCAGCGCATCGATGTGAGCGATCGAGCCGCCGCCGGCGCCGATCTCGACCATTTCAATGACGGGGATGCGCACCGGCAGTCCCGATCCCTTCTTGAAGCGGTAGGAGCGATCGACCTCGAAGGCGCGCGCGGTTTGCGGCGCGCCCTTGTCGATGAGACAGAGCTTGGCTGTCGTCCCGCCCATGTCGAAGGAGATGACCTTGTCGAAGCGCATGTCGGTCGCCAGCGCCGCGGCCAGCACGGCGCCGCCGGCGGGGCCGGATTCGACAAGGCGGATCGGAAAGCGCGCCGCCTGGTCGAGCGTCGCCAGACCGCCGCCGGACGTCATCAGAAGGAGCGGGCAATTAAATCCCCGCGCGCGGAGCGCTTTTTCGAGCGCGCGCAGATAGCGCTCCATCAGCGGGCGGACATAGGCGTTGGCCGTCGCCGTCGATAGGCGCTCGAACTCGCGGATCTCCGGCGCGACTTCAGAACTCAGCGTGATCGACAGTCCGGGCCGCGCCTTCCTGACGATCTCCGCCGTGCGGCGCTCATGCGAGGGATCGGCGTAGGAGTGCAGGAAGCCGATGGCGAGGCTCTCGACGCCTTCCGCGTCAAGGGCCGGTAGATGAGCGAGAACGCTCGCTTCATCGAGCGCGATCAGCGCGCGGCCGTCCTTGTTCATTCGTTCCCGGACGGGTAGGCGCAGCCAGCGCGGGACCAAAGGCTTCGGCCGGTCGATATTGATGTCGTATTGCTCGAAGCGATTTTCGTAAGCCATTTCGAGCGCGTCGCGATGGCCCTCGGTCGTGAGCAGGGCCGTCTTCGCGCCGCGCCGCTCGATCAAGGCGTTGGTCGCGAGCGTCGTGCCGTGAATGATGACGCCGATGTCGCCGGGCCCGAGGCCGGCCTTGCCGAGCGCTTCCTCGACCCCGCTCAAAAACCCTTCCTCGGGCGCCCTCGGCGTCGTCAGCACCTTGGCCGTGATGAGCGCATCGCCCTTCTCGACGACAATGTCCGTGAAGGTCCCGCCGATATCGACGGCGAGACGGCCCCGGCCGTCCGGGCGTTCCCCTTTTTCGCCCGGCGCGTCACGCATCGGGCGCCGTATCGCGTATTGGCACTGTGTAGTTGAGGGCGGAGCGCCCGCCGTCCGGAAATATGGTCTGACCGGTGATGTAGGAGGCCATGTCGCTGGCGAGAAAGAGCGCGACGGAGGCGACTTCTTCCGGGTCGCCGACCCGGCCGAGCGGCGTGCGCGACAAAAGCCGGCGCCGGCCTTCCTCATCCGCCATCACGGTTTTGAGGAGATCCGTCATGATGGAGCCCGGCCCGATAGCGTTGACCCGGATGCCGTGCTCGGCGAGGCCAAGCGCGGCGGCTTTGGTCAGCTGCTGCAGGCCGCCTTTCGACGTCACGTAGGCGACCTGGTTGGGGATGGCGAGAATAGAGTTCAGCGATGACATGTTGACGATCGCGCCTCTCGTCTTGCGCGCGACCATCTCGCGCGCGGCCGCTTGCGTCAGCACGAAGACCGCGCGCAGATTGACCGCCATCACGCGGTCGAAATCGTCCGCCTTCAGATCGAGTATGCCGCCAGTCGCGAGAATCCCCGCATTGTTGACGAGCACGTCGAGGCCGCCGAAGCGGCTGGCGTGATCGGCGATGAGCCTCGCGCAGGCCTCGTCGCTGCGCACGTCAGCGGCGGCGGCGAACGTCCTCGCGCCCGTTTCGTTTGCGATCTTGCCGGCCGCCGCTGCGTTGCGCGTCTCATCCGCATCGACAAGGGTGACGGCGGCGCCGCTTTCAGCGAAGGCGCGCGCGCAAGCAAGGCCGATTCCCGCCGCTGCGCCGGTGACAAGAACGGATTTGCCTGTAAAATCGAGGGGATTGCGGCGCATTGTGTCTCCGGCCCGACAGTTTTCGCGGCCAGCAGAACCCTAGCCCTCTCGAATGCGGACGGGCAATCGTCGCCAAACCGTTAACAACCCCTCCAAACCGCCCTGCACTGTGACCGAGGTCACAAGGCCGGTTTTCGCCCCATGCAAGATTGATCCTGTCAGGCGGTTTCCTGACGCGGTTGGAACGAGAACAGACGCGCCGTCATTGCCCCTTCCGAACGACGCGCCCGACTACCCATCCAGCCAAAAACGCGGCGCCCAGCCGCGGGCCTCTTCCGGCGGATCGCCCGTCCGCCGCGTTTGGGGCAACCATCCTGGGGGATTGGCGGCGGCCCGCACCGACCGCTAACCTGGGGGAGTAGCGGCCGGCCGAGGCGCCCGAACCTTGGCCGGCCGCAGGTTTTTCGTCGGGGGAAACTGCACGCGGATCGACGCACTTCGAATAGCGACTGTGTTGCCGTCTCATTGTATTCAAAAATGGCAGACAAAAGTGTATTGGAGCTGGCTCCCCGAATTTCTAAACTCGCCCGCATTCTCTTGGCTCTTTGCCATCGGGGTCAGCGCCGTTGTCGCGATCGACGTGTCAGGTCTCATCCTTTCACAATACAAGAATTTCTCCGGAAGTAACTCCAGAACGCCCCGAGGGCAGGCGCTGCTTCACGCGTCTTGGCATGCCGGTCTTTTTTTTGGGTATATGATATTTGTTACAGTTGTCGTAAATATTTTGTATGATTTGCGCATTCCAAAATGGTTTGGAGCTGTTATTATACAAATACTCGACTTGGTGGCTACTATGTTTGAGCACTTATTGCCGCCGCTAAGTATCGACGTGGATCTGTTCAGAAACAGCCTTATTCTCCTCGTCGGGATAACCGTGATAATTTTTGTGTGGTTCACCTACAAAAGCAAACTCGTCGAAAATCATAAGGAAAAGATGATCCAAAAAAGTGCCGAAAATCCGCTAAAACGGGTGGACGTCCGGTTCATCTACGAAATCATCAGGAAATTACCCGGCATAAGAAATGTGCTTGACCATGCGCTGGCCTTGGCGGTGGCCGTCGATATGTTGGCCGTCAGCGCGCTCATTCGAGTGTACTTCAAAGACGGCTTAGACACTGGTTATGACGGCTGGCACATACAATTTCTTAACTATGTGGCTTGCAGTAATAAAGACACTAAAGCCTTTTGCTACAGCATAGGCGGAACCATGTTAGCCGATTTAATCATTTTTGCTTCGATAATTTTCGCTGTCGTTCTAATGATTGCGTTTTTTGTGTCGCGTTATGCAATAAGCATAAATAGTGCTATTGGCAAAGAAAAACACATAGAAAATACAGTAGTCTTCTTGCGGTTCATTGAACCGTTACCAGTCTTTATTATTTTGGCATTTGCTATTGAGCATCTGATTGGCGTGACGACCCCGCCTGGCGAGGGCCCCGGAGCGCCAATTTGGGTCACGATGAAACTTGCGCTGGGATTGGTTTTGTGGGGGTCCCTCATATTCGTGCACGGATGCAAGAAGATCAGATGCAACGCCTTGAAAGGCATAGGTGGCGAAATTACAAATACAGAACCATTGCAGTGGAGAGGCTTAGTACATCAAATAAAGGAGTTATTTAAAGAAATCATCAGATTATTTACAGAAGTTTATAAACTTTTCCCATGGATATTTTCAACGATCTGCATCGCCGTGGTGTTTCTGTTGCTGCTTGCCGCCTCCCACCTCAGCCCCAACAACGTGAAACCGCTTGAGCAATTCGTCAATTGGTGGTCGGGAGCGGTCGTTGTGGCGACGGCTGCATTGATATTCTTGCCACGGAGCAATATGATGTCGCTCGCCGGGTTAGCGTTTTTGTGCTTTGCGCTGGCGACCGTGAAATATGATGGGCCGCTCTTGCGGTGGTTGGTAGCGGCAGCCGGTGCAGTAGCAGTCGCTGCAGTAATGGCGTCATTGGTCCTTCGAAGTCAAATCGCAATTGACTTTCCAGTATGTGAGCGCCGGTTTGATGCAGCGATCAGGAAATCCATCAGCGGCGCCAGCTGGCGCGATCTGGTGGGTGTGACTTGCGTCTATTTTTCAGTTGTCTGTCACGCGCAGTTCCCACATAGCCAGTTTGAGCCTCGCGCGCCGTGGCAGTATGAACCATACCTTCAGGGCCTCCTTTGGTTGGGGGCCTATGGGTTTTCCTGTTACGGACTCCTCTTTTGGCGCAAAAAACGGCAGCAGCGGCCGGGGGCGCGCTCCGGGACTACCGTCACGACATCTGATGCTCTAACAGTTCTCGGACTCGTAAACGTTGTTTGGGTAGTAATCCTCACAGCAATGCACTGGATCAATGGCCTACCGATAGCCGGCTTCATACCTGATCGAAAAATGTCTGTCTGCGTTGCAGGATGTAATGATAACGAGCTTTTGGCTTCCTTCCATTCTCATGGGCCTCGGCATCGCCATTGACGTCGCAGTGGCCACGGTGTCGCGATTCCGCGATCCGTCGATGACTTTCTCCTCATGGACGCTTCCAGTCGCGGTGGCCCACATTCTCCTGCCCGCGCTCGGCTACTATTCTTGGTGGGGCCTCGGGCAGTTGTTTGTGATCTTGACGTTGCCGTTGGGATTGCTCGCCTTCGCTCTTATCAGCATTTTCGTCTACGAGGCATTCTGCGAATGGATCGATGCCGAACCAAAGGTGACGCTCGGGCCTTTGGTTGACCGGCTTTTCTCGAGTCTACCTGCTGCAAGCAAGGGTAGGGCGGTGATGATCCTCGCCGTATCCATGGATGCGCTTTGGTCCGGCCCCGCAAAGGCGGCGCAGGCCGCCAGCGGCGACTGGAGCTGGGTTCTTGTGCTCGTTTCGTTTGTCATTGCCGGGGCTGTAGTGGCGGGTGTCGCCGAGATTTCTCTGCTTGTGGCGACCGGACTAAGACGGCTCAATTTCCGCAACATGAGAGCGCTCGCCAGATATCTTGTCGCGGCCAAATTCCTCGAAGCGACGATATTGTTCGCTTTCGGCGTGCTTTCGCTTTGGAATGCTTTTGGCCATTGGATCGGCCTAGGCTCTCTGTGGATTTCGGCTCTCGCGTCCGCGGGGGTTATGACAGTCGCATGGGTGCTCCACCTGCCGCGCCTGACTGCGGCGCAATTGCGCGAACTCTCGGAACAACGAACCGTCCTGCCCCAAGTTTAGCATCCGCCGCCAGATTTCAGTTGATGCCCAAGGGCTGTGCGCCATGATCGGCCTCGAGCGGCTGAGGGCGGACGATTGAGCATTTTTTTGAAGATCGGCGTGTGGCTCGGCGTGCTCGCTTCTGTCGTCGTCGCGCTTTTCGCCATTGTTTTTGCGCTGGCGGCGGGGGCGAATTCGACGCCGGCCCAGATAGAAGGCGTTTGGCGCGTCGTCTGGGGTTGTGCGCTGCTCGCACTCTTTGCGCCCGTCGGCGCCCTCTCACTCCTCAAAGCCTCAAGGCTGGCGCTGGCGCTGATCGTCAGCCTCCTGCCGATCCCGCTGATGATCGCCCTCGTTTTATGGCAACTGCAGTGAGGCCAAGGCGACCGGCGGCCGGATGACAGACAAATTGGCGACGATGATCGGAAAAAGTTCGAACGGCCCGCCTTCGTCCCTTCGGAACTTCGGCGCGGCATCCGCTTCGCGCACTTCGGCTCGTCGCGCCGAAGCTGGATTTTGGCTTCGCCAAAATCAAAGGAGGCTGGCGGAGAGGATGGGATTCGAACCCCCCGCGCGCGTGGCGCGCGAGTCTTTGAGTCGTGGGTTCGGACGTCTTTCGCGCGGCCCGGTCTGGATGGTTCCAACCGAGCGGAACTGGCGGAGAGGATGGGATTCGAACCCACGATACGCCTTTTGAGCGTATAACGGTTTAGCAAACCGCCGCCTTCGGCCGCTCGGCCACCTCTCCAAGTGCGGCGGAAAATGTCTGCAAATGCGCGGGCGCGCAAGCCTTATTCCTGATGGCCGGATGGGTTGCGGCCAGCGGCCCCGTCTTCCTTGCTCTCGCAGGCGGCGCCGCCGCTTCGCGCCTCGGCCAGCATGCCGCTGTTGAGGTCGGCGGCCGAGGCTTCCTCGCGCGCCGTCGAGGCGATGTAGTCGCGATAGGTCTGACACTCTTTGGCGGCGTCCTTCGGATCGACGGCTGTCGCCGGAGGGCCTTCGCCTGGCGCGATGACCGGCTTCATCGACATTGGAGTTTGCGCGGCGCCCGGCGCCTTCATCGGCGGCGTCACCGGAGGCGCCGCGCGCGATTGCGGCATTGGCGCAGAGGAGGATGTCCCGGAGGTCGCCGCTTTCGGCTTCAACCGCACGGCTGCCCGCTCGACCGCGAGACGGCCGGCTGGTCTGGCGGCGGCGAGCTTGCGCGGGCCGTCGCCGATAAAGTCGGCCGTATCCGCCTCATCGAGCGCGGCGCCCTGCAGGGCTTTTTCTTCTTCAGCGGCGGGCGCGGGTTCCGACGGCGGCGCCGGGGGCGTCAGATCGACGAGGTCGGCCGCATCGGCGAAGCGTGCGGTGCGATCGGGCAGCGGCGGCAGCGTGCCGGCGAACTGGCGATTTGGAAGGAGTCCCGCGCGCTTGGGTCCGCCGCCGAGTTCAATGTCGCCCGCGAGCTTGCCCGCAATCGGCGCTTCGTCGAGGCGGCCGCGATAGACCTGCGAGTTTTCGAGAACGCGCTGCACGTAATTGCGCGTCTCCTGGAACGGGATGAGTTCGATCCAGTCAACCGGATCGACCCCGGCCGAGCGCGGATCGCCGAACCTCTCGATCCACTGAACCGCGCGATTGGGGCCCGCATTGTAGGCGACATAGGTCAGGATGCGCGAATTGTTGTAGCGCGCGAAGAGATGCGACAGGTGCGCGGCGCCGAGCGTCAGATTGTATTCGGGATCGTCGAGAAGGGCGGTGCGCGAATAGGCCAGCCCTTCTTTCCTGGCGGTGATTTCCGCCGTCGTCGGAAGAAGCTGCATCATGCCGCGCGCGCCGGCCGACGAATAGGCGCGCGGATTGAACTCGCTCTCCTGGCGTGAAATGCCGAGGATGACTTCCGGGGGGGCGAAGCGCCTCGCCCGATCGGGGATGTAGATCAGCGGATAGACGGCGTCGCCGACAAAGGCGTTGCGCCCGACCCCGACCTTGCCGGCGCGCACCTTGACATGGGTCGCCCCGACGCGGTCGGCGAGGCGCGCGAGTTCGGCGTACTCGCCGGCGGATTCGAGGCTGTCGTCGAGATGGTAGGAGAAGATGAGAAACGTCTTTGCGTCGCCCATGTCGGAGAGAATGCGAAGGGCGTGCGCCGAGGGGCGCGACGAAAAGCGCGCGAGGTCCTCGGGGCTTGGCGCGACCGGCCCGGCGAAGCCGACTTTAAGCGCCTCGCCGCCGAGCCGCTCGGCGGCCAATTGTCCGTAGAAGGTATAAATGTGGCGCGCGGCTTCCTTGTATCGCACATTGGCGAGGTCGCTCGCGCCCTTGGATTCGGCGGCGCGTCCGAGCCAGTAATAGGCGCGGCTCACCGAAATCGGCGCGCCGACCGCGCCGGCGAGCGCCGCGAAATGCGTCTCGGCGCGTTCGGCGGCGTTGAGGAACCGGAGCGCGATCCAGCCGGCGTCGAACTCGGCTTCCGAGAACGCCTGACCGGGTTCGAGGCCGTGGCCCGCCGCCATGGAGTAGGCGTCTTCGTAGCGGCGCTCTTCGAGCGCCCAGCGCATCAGAAGCTGGCGCTCTTCCCACCAGCGGCCCGAATTGCGCAGGACCGCCGGGTCCGTCGGCGCCTGCATGGCGAGCGTCACGGCGCGCGGTTCTTCCTCGCGGCGCCTGAAGTAGCGCACCGCGGCGAGGAGGACGCCGGAGTCGAGGCGCTCATCGTCTTTGAGCGAATAAAAGAGATTCGGGCCGTTCTCCGCCCCGGCCATAAGGGCGGCCCGGGCTTCCGCCATGCGCCGGTCGCGCGCCGGCAGAAAATGAAAGACACGTCGCGCCGCCGTCACTTCGCGATTCCAGAGAAGGCGGTCGGCGCGGGCGATATGATCGTCCACGGACAAATAGCGCCCGTAATTGGCGATGAGGCGCTGTTCATCCTGCAGCGTGAAATTAAAGCGCTTCCAGGCCTCGCGCACATAGACTTCGCCGGCTTCCGCCTTGCCCACGGCGAACTCCGCGCGCGCCAGCGCGAGCATGCCCTCGCCGGTGACGGGATCGCGCGTCTCGAAGAAATCGAGAATCGAGCGCGCCGAGGCGTTCGCGGTGATGCGCTTCTCGGCGTGCGTCTGGATCTTGGCGATTCCCGGCCAGTCGGGATGCGCGTCGAGGAAGGCGTCCGCGTCCACCACCGGGACAAGCGGATCTTCCGCGTAGAAATAGAACCATTTGCCAAGGCTGCGAGCGACCGGCGAGGAGAGCTTCTCGGTCATCGCTTTGGCGCTCGCCCAGTCGCGCTTCTCGACGGATTTCTGGATATCCTTGAGATAGAGGAGATCGGGGCGCGACGCGTATTGCGGGCCCGGCGTGGGCGGCTTCACGCGCGGCGTCCCCATCTCGGCCCCAGCCGGGAGGCTGAGGCACGAGAGGATCAGTCCCGCCGCAAACCCGGCGAAATGGCGCCATACGCGCGCGTTACGCATCCGAAGGCTCCTGAAGTCCCCGCTCTCTGACACGTTAACGTATTTGCCCTCAGTTCAAAATGACGGTTCAAGATGCGGGCCAGCTTGCCCCTTCTCGTCAATAGGCGGTATCGATCGGCCGAAAATATGGCCAGACTGACAGGGCGCGCGCCAACATGTTGAAATTCGAAGGATCCCTGACCGCGCTGGTGACGCCTTTCCGCAACGGCGCGATCGATGAAAAGGCTCTCGCCGGCCTGGTCGAACGCCAGATCGCGGGACGCACGCGGGGCCTCATCGCGGTCGGATCGACGGGCGAGTCCCCCACGTTGAGCGAGGCCGAGCACGAGCGCGTCGTGCGGCTCTGCGTCGAGGCGGCGCGCGGCCGTATCCCGGTGATCGCCGGCGCCGGCGCCAACGACACGTCGCGGGCGATCGCCCTCGCCAGGGCCGCCGAGCGCGCCGGCGCCTCCGCGCTGCTGGCGGTGACCGGCTATTACAACAAGCCCAGCCAGGCGGGGCTCATCGCCCACTTCCGGGCGCTCCATGACGCCTCGGGCCTGCCCGTCATTCTTTATAATGTGCCGGGCCGCACCGTCGCGAACCTCTCCGTCGAGACAATCGGCGAGCTCTCGCTGTTGCCGCGGATCGTCGGCCTCAAGGACGCGACCGGCGATCTTGCCCGCGTCGCGCTCCAGCGTCTCGCGAGCGGCCCCGCCTTCACCCTTCTTTCGGGCGAAGACATGACGGCGGTCGGCTTCAACGCCATGGGCGGACGCGGCTGCATATCGGTATCCTCGAATGTCGCGCCGGAGCTGTGCGCAAGAATGCAGGAAGCGACGCTGAAGGGCGACTTCGACGAGGCGCTGGCGCTCCAGGACCGCCTTGCGCCGCTCAATGACGTCCTCTTCAAGGATCCAAATCCAGGTCCCGTCAAATACGCGCTCTCGCTCATGGGTCTTTGCACGGATGAACTCCGTCTGCCGCTTGCGCCGCCGCCGCCGGCGGTGAAAGAGAAAGTGCGCGAGGTCCTTAAAGGCCTTTCGCTCATTGACGCATGACGGCGAAGAAGGATGACGGGCGCAAGATCGTCTCCGAAAACCGCCGCGCGCGGCACGACTATTATATCGAGGATGTGATCGAGGCCGGGCTCGTTCTCACCGGCACCGAGGTCAAGGCGCTCCGCGAAGGGCGCGCCACCATCGCCGAAGCCTACGCGTCGCCCGAGAAGGACGGCATCTATCTCATCAACGCGAATATCCCCGAGTATTCGGCCGGCAATCGCGAAAACCATGCACCCAAGCGCCCGCGCAAACTGCTGCTGCGCGCCCGCGAAATTTCGCGCCTCTCGCAGGCGGTCGAGCGCAAGGGCTACACGCTGGCGCCCCTGAAACTCTATTTCAACGATCGCGGCATCGCCAAAATCGAGATCGGCCTCGCGCTCGGCAAAAAGGGTCACGACAAGCGCGACGCGGTCAAAGAGCGCGACTGGAACCGGCAAACGCAGCGCCTGCTGCGCGACCGGGGGTGACGAAAGTGAAAAAAGGGCGGCGCCGCCCTTTTTCACTTGTAGACGGCTCAGGTTGCCGACTTGCCGGCGATGACGGCCGCGAATTTCGAGCTTTCGCCTGCGCTCAACAGCCCGTTGGCGTCTGCGTCAGCTTTGGCGAAGGCGGCGAGGCGCGCGCTCAATAGCGCCTTCTGATCGAATTCGGCGGCCTCGCCGGCGATCTCCGTAAACTGAGCATCAGCGGGTTTGCCCGGCGCTTCGACCGCCGCCGGGGGCGACGCGACGGGCGTCGGCGGCGTAACGCCCGCAGGCGTCGCGATCTTCTCATTCGCCTTCTCGCGGCGCGCCTTGTCCACGGCGGCGAATTCCGCCTTCGTCACTTTGAGGTTCTTGTCGGCGTCGGCGAAGGCGAATTCCGCCGCTACGAACTTCGTCGCATCGGCCTTGCTCACGACCATGGCGGCGTCGGGCAGCGTGGGCTCTGGCGTCGCCGGATTGATTTTCAATGTCGAGGGGGGATTCGCCTGCGCAGCCGCATGCAATTGCGCGGCGGCGGGCAAGGCCTCGGCGAGGGCGAGCGGGGCGCCGAGGGCGAGCGACAGGATGCAAATTTCTCGTTTCATATGTACTCCTTGAGTTTCGCTCGCGATTGACGGGGGAGGGGCCGCGAGCGCAATGCGAATCTGCACCGTAAGCGCCGGCCCGTGACAGTTAATCCTTGCTCATGACGGCGCGTTCATTAACCGGCGCCGCCGTCGTAGAGCTTGCGAATGTCGATCGACGATTCGACTCCGAGACGATCGAAGGTCTCGGAGAGCCAGGCGTCGGCGACAGCGCGCCCGCGCTCCTTGAGGCCGCTCAAGAACCCGAAGTCGATATCGTATTTGCTGGCCACGGAGAGATCCTCGAGCGCGTCGTCGCTGCGGATCGAGTGAATGCGACTGCTCCTGAAGCTCTTGCGGTGTTCGTCCTTCAGCAGCCCTTGATCGAGAAGTCTGTGTACGAAGCTGATGGCCCGCAGTTCGCCGATGAGCGAGGAGTTGAAACTGATCTCGTTCATGCGATTGAGGATTTCAGGTGCGGTCGTCGGCAATTCGGCCCGATCGATCGGCGTCACATGAACGATGACGACATCCTTCGATTCCGATTTGTAGAAGAACGGAAAGAGGGCCGGATTGCCCATGAATCCGCCGTCCCAGTAGTGCTCGCCGCCGATCTCGACAGCCTTGAACAGCATGGGGAGGCAAGCCGAGGCGAGCACGACCTCGGCCGTGAGCTCAGGCGTCTCGAACACCTTGATCTTGCCGGAGCGCACATTGGTCGCCGACAGGAATGTCTTGTAGCGGTCGCATTTGCGCAGCTCGGCGAAGTCGATGCAGCGCACCAGGACGGTCTTCAGCGGATTGATGTCGAAGGGATTGAACTGGTAGGGCGAGAACGTGCGCGTGACGAGATCGAACATTTGATACGCGACGGAGTTGTCGCTGCTCTGAAAGGCGGCCTGCTCCCAGGGCATGCGCCGCATCGGGTTGTAGAACGCGCCGACATCGCTGATCGCGCGCCATAGCTCGGCGAGCTTTTCGCGCGCGCCTTCGGCCTTGCCGAGATGAAGCCCGTAGGCGAGCGCAACAGCGTTTACGGCCCCGGCGCTGGCGCCGGAAACCGCCTCGATGTCGAGCCGCTCGTCTTCAAGCAGGCGGTCGAGCACGCCCCAGGTGATCGCACCATGCGCCCCGCCGCCCTGGAGCGCGACATTGATCTTCTTCTTATGGGCCGCCACTATTTCGCGACCCAGCCGCCGTCGATCTGCAGCGCGGCGCCGGTGATCTGCGAGGCGGCCTTCGTCGTCAGGTATACGGCGAGCGCGCCGATCTGCTCCACGGTCACGAACTGCTTCGTCGGCTGAGCTTCGAGGATGACCTTCTGCATGACGTCGGTCTCGCTCATGCCGCGCGCCTTCGCCTGGTCTGCGATCTGCTTTTCAACCAGCGGCGTTTTCACATAGCCGGGGCAAATGGCGTTGCAGGTCACGCCGAATTCGGCGCCTTCAAGCGCGATCGTCTTGGTGAAGCCGACGAGGCCGTGCTTGGCGGCGACATAGGCTGATTTGAACGGCGAGGCGACGAGGCCGTGAGCGGAAGCCACGTTGACGATGCGCCCGAATTTCCGCTCTTTCATTCCCTTGAACAGGGCCTTGGTTGCGTGGAACGCCGCCGACAGGTTGATCGCCAGGATCGCGTTCCACTTGTCTTCCGGAAACTCTTCGACCGGCGCCACGTGCTGAATGCCGGCGTTGTTCACCAGCACGTCGATCTGGCCCATAGCCGCCGCGGCCTCGGCCAGCATGGCGCGGATTTCCTCAGGCTTCGACATGTCGGCGCCGTGGTAAACGACCTTGACGCCGTACTTGTCCTCGAGCCCCGCGCGGATGGTCTCGATTTCGTCCCCGTCTCCGAATCCGTTGATGTAGAGATTGAGGCCCTCGGCCGCGAAGGCCGTCGCGATCCCGAGGCCTATGCCGCTCGTGGAGCCGGTGACGACGGCGTTCATTCTCTTGGTCATATATATGTTCTTCCGGTGAATCCGGGCGGACCATAGGCCGCTTGCGCCGCGCTGCAAGGCGGAGAATGCGCCGTGGCGTTCGGTTCCGGCCGGGTGTAATTTGACCGGCAGGATTGAGGGAGGAGGTCCCAATGCGGATTAGACACGTGATGGCGGCGAGCATGGCGGCGGCGCTCCTCGCGCCGCCGGTTCTGGCGCAAATGTCGGTGACGACCTTCGGCGCGACGGACGCCGTGCAGTGCTTTGAAAACGCCCGCAACGATTTTTCCCGCGACTCCGAGCCTTGCGACAAGGCGCTCGCGGGGCCGCTCACCTCCGACGACAAGAAGAAGACGCTCGTCAATCGCGGCGTCATCCGCAATCGCGAAGGCAAGCTGATGGAGGCGATGGAGGATTTCAACAACGCCATCGACATCGACAGCGGTCTGGCCGAGGCCTACCTCAATCGCGGCAACTCCTATTATCTCGGCGCCCGCTACGACCAGGCGATCTCCGATTACGAGCAGGCGCTGCATCTCGATGTCAGCAAGCCCTGGGCCGCCTGGTACAATATCGGTCTTGCGAGAGACGCCCGCAGCGACGCCGCCGGCGCCAAGGCGGCCTATGAGAAAGCGCTCGAACTCAATCCCGACTTCTACGCCGCCAAACAAAAGCTTGGGCGAGGCTGACCTCAGATCGCCTGCGTCGCGGTTTCGAGCCATTGCGCGACTCCCGTCGACAGGAGCGGCGTCAGAACCTTGCGCACGCGCTCATGGTAGGCGTTGAGCCATTGGCGCTCGCCGTCGGTGAGGAGCGAGGTCTCGATGCAATTCAAATCGATCGGCGCGAGCGTGATGGTCTCGAACGACATCATGGGGCGCTCGCCGCCGGGAAGGGGCTCAGCCTCCGTCACCACGATCAGGTTCTCGATGCGGATGCCGAACTCGCCCGTTTTGTAGAAGCCGGGCTCGTTCGAGACGATCATGCCGGATTTGAGAGCCTGGCTATTCGGCGCCTTGGCGATGCGTTGCGGGCCTTCGTGGACGCCGAGGAAACTGCCGACGCCGTGCCCGGTGCCGTGGTCATAGTCGAGGCCGGCGTCCCAGAGCGGCTTTCTCGCGATCATGTCGAGCTGATGCCCGGTCGTGCCGGCGGGGAAGCGCATGGTTCCGAGTGCGATATGGCCCTTCAACACGCGCGTGAAGCGGTCCTTCATCTCGGCGGTCGGCTCGCCGATCGCCACCGTGCGCGTGATGTCGGTCGTCCCATCCGTATACTGAGCGCCGGAGTCGATGAGATAGAGCGAGTCGCGCTTCAGCTTCTGGTTGGTCGCCGTCGAGACCTTGTAGTGGACGACGGCGCCGTTCGAAGCCGCGCCGGAGATGGTGTCGAATGAAAGATCGACAAGCCGGCCCGTCTCGGCTCGGAACGCCTCAAGCTTTGTCGCGGCCGCGATTTCATCGACGCCGCCGCCTTGCGCCGCCGTCGCTATCCAGTGGAGGAACCGGGTCACGGCCGCGCCGTCGCGCACATGCGCGGCGCGCGTGCCCTGAAGCTCCGTCTTGTTCTTGGTGGCGCGCGGAAGGGCGCAAGGATCGGTCAGATCGACGACGCGCGCGCCGCAATCTCTGAGGACTTGCGCATATTTCGCCGGCGCGAGCGCCGGATCGAGCGCGAGCGTCTTGCCTTCCTTGCCGAGACGGGTGAGCGCCGCCTCGACATCCGCTTCGGCGCGGATATCGACATCGCCAAGATGCGCCGGGAGGGCGTTGTCGATCTTCTCCGGCGCTGCAAAAAGCGTGGCGCGCCCGTCCGAGGCGATCAGCGCCCGGCTCAAGGGCAAGGGCGAGCGCGAGACATCGCCGCCGCGAATGTTGAACGCCCAGGCGACGGATGTCGGCGAGGTCAAAAGCACTGCGTCGGCGCCGGCTTCCTTCAGGCACGTGGCGCGATCCTGGCGGGTATCGCCGGCGAGGCAGGCCGCGCGGTCCTTCTGGTACTGCGCC
>JBEBFW010000250.1:0-4842 GCA_040081755.1 Parvularculaceae bacterium | reverse complement strand
GACCATGTATTTGAGGCGTTGCGGCGGATAGGCGGGGTCGCGCGGGAGATACGCCGCGCCGCAACGCCAGAGGCCAAGCGCGAGCGCGACCATGTCGGCGTCGCGCGGGACCATCAGCCCGACAATGTCGCCGGCACGGACGCCCTTGACCATGAGCCATTGCGCCAGCCTGGCGCTTCGCGCCGCCAGCTGCCCGTAGCTCATCGATCCCGACGAAGTCGTTATCGCCGCTTTTTCCGGGTCCGCCTCAAGGATCATTTCGAGAACCGGCGTTCCGAGGTCCTCGCCTCGATCCATCGCGGCGACGAGGCGCGCCCTCTCCTGCTCGCCAATGAGCGCGAGCGAGCCGACCGGGGCATCCGGTTGCCGAACCGCGTTCTTGAGAAACGTCTCGAACGCATTCTTTAGGCGCTCCGCCTGCGCCCGCGTGAACACGCCGCTCGCATGATGGATGAGCGCCCGCGCTTCGGACCCGCCCTCCATCACCGCGAACATGAGGTCGGTCGGAGACATGCGCGGATTGACGTGAATTTGAGAAATCGCGGCCGCGCCGAAATCGAGCGGCCGGCGCGCGACATGCTGATGCGTGAACATCGCCTGCGCCAGCGGCGTGCGGCTCGGATCGCGTATCCGCGCAACTCTATCGACCAGAATTTCGACCGGCGCTTCCTGGCGTTGATAGGCGGCGAGGCAGGTCTCGCGGGCATTCTTGAGAAGGTCGCGGACGGACCTGTCGAACGCAATCTCCTGCCGAAGGAAGATCGTATTCACGAAACAGCCGACGACGTCGCCAAGGTCCGCATGCTGGCGCGCCTGGATGGGCGCGCCGACGACTATGTCGAGGTCGCCTGAAATGCGCGCCAGAAAGGCGGCCCACAACGTCAAAAACGTCATGAAGGTCGTCGCGCGCGCCCCGGCCGCGATCGCCTTGATCCGTTCAAGGAGCGCTTCCGGAATGTCGAACTCCGTCCAGTCGCCCTCGGCGCTGAAGAGCGCCGGCCGCGTCAGGTCCGCGGGGAGGTTGAGCGGCGCGGGCAGGTTCGCGAGCGCGCGCTCCCAGTACTCGAGGTCCGGGCGCCATGCGCCTTCATCGAGGCGCCTTCGGTGCCAGTTCGCGTAATCGGCGTATTGCGCGCGCAAAGGAGGAAGCGTCGCCGCGCGGTTCTCAACGCGCGCAAGATAGAGTTCCTTGAGCTCGCGCAAAAGGATGTCGAAACACCAGCCGTCCCAGACCAGATGGTGCGGCATGAAGAACAGCGCGTGCTCGAACGGGTGCAGGCGGAAGAGACGCGCGACGTAGGGAACGCCGGCGCCGAGATCGAACTGATGAACGCGCAATGTCTCGATGCGCCGGGCGAGCGCATCCTCGCGCATCTCGGGCGCCAGTCCGCTCAAGTCCTCGACACCGAGAGCGCCCACTATCGGCGCAGCGAAGGACTGCCGCGGCAGGCCGTCCGCGACGTCGATGCGCGAGCGCATCACTTCATGGCGCGCCATGAAACCATCAAAAGCCGCGCAGAACGCCGCCTCGTCAAAAGGCCCCTTGAAGCGCCAGGCCGCCGGCAGATTGTACTGCAGCGAGTCCGGCTCCATTTGCGCATGAGCCCACAGCCGCTCCTGCACGACGCCTAGCGGCAGGGGCTTGTCGCGGCTGATAGACGGAATCGATTGAGCCGCACGCAGAAGATCGAGGATTTTCTCCTTGTGCGTCCTGATCTCGGCCGCGAGAGCCGGCGTCACGACGCCCTCAGGCGCGACCAGCGACAGCTTGTCCCCGGCCCGGCGCAGCTCGACGCCTTGCTCGCGCAGCCGCTCCACGAGCGCCAGAGCTGTATCCGCCACCACCGTCAAAACTCGAACGATTCGAGGACGCCCGCCCGGGCGCCCCGCGAAGCCTTGTCGATGTGGCCGGCGAGCGCGCGAACGTCCGCGGCGTCGAACAGCGTCTGGAGATCGAGCTCGGGAGCGATGTCGCGCCTGAGCAGCGCGAGCGCGCGCACGGCGAGAATCGAGTGGCCGCCGAGATCGAAGAAGTTGGCGTCAGCGCTCACCTCGGCGAGCCCCAGCGTTTCGGCGAAGGCGGCGCAGACCGCCTTCTCCGTCGCGTTTGCTGGCGCGGTGAACGCCCGCGCCGGGAACAGCGATTCAGTCGGGGCCGGCAGGCGCGCGCGATCGATCTTGCCGTTCGGCGTCAGCGGCAGCCTGTCGAGCGCGATGACATGCTGGGGAACCATATAGGGCGGCAGCTTCTCGCGCAGCATGTCGCGCAACTGCGCAACGTCGACGACCCCGCGCGCTTCGACGTAAGCCGCGACCTTGGCCTCGCTCGTGCCGGCGCCCAGCACGGTCGCCGCAGCCGCGCCGACGCCGGGCGCCCCCGCAAGCGCCGATTCGATTTCGCCGAGTTCGATGCGGAAGCCGCGCACTTTCACCTGGCTGTCGGCGCGCCCGCGAAACTCGAGATTGCCGTCGCGGAGATAACGTCCGAGATCGCCGGTCCGGTACATGCGGCCGAATTCCGGCATGAAGGGATCGGGGACGAATTTCTGCGCGGTGAGATCGTCCCGCCGCCAATAGCCGCGCGCCACGCCCGCGCCGCCGATATGGATTTCCCCGACCACGCCGGGCGGCTGCGGATTGCCGTTGGCGTCGAGCACATAGATGCCGGTCCGGGCGATGGGCCTGCCGATGAGAACCGGCTCGCCGGACGGCGGCATGCGGCAGCAGGCCGACCAGATTGTCGTCTCCGTCGGCCCGTACATGTTCCAGACCTCGCCGCAGCGGCCGGCGAGATCGCGTGCAAGGTCCGCCGGGAGCGCCTCGCCGCCGACCAGCGCTTTGAACCGCGGGCCCCCGGCGAAACCTGCATCGAGCAGCAGTCGCCACGCGGTCGGCGTCGCCTGCATGGCGCTCGCCGGCCTCGCCAACAGCGTCTACCATCCGGCCGATTATGCGCTGCTGTCGTCCGGCATCGGCGACGCACAGATGGGACGACGACCTCCGCGCCGACGGTGAGCGGCAGGAAAAGCTCAAGACCCGAAATGTCGAATGAGATGGTGGTGACGGCGAGAAAACGGTCGCTGGCGGAGAGGCCCGGCTCGGCCGCCATGCTCGTCAGAAAATTGACGACATTGGCGTGAGTGACGGCGACGCCTTTCGGCTTGCCCGTGGAACCTGACGTATAAAGAAGATAGATGAGATCGTCGGCCGCGAGATCGCGTCGTGACGATATCGCCGGCGCCTCGCGAAGCGCCGCGCACGTCGTCCACTGGACTTCAGGAGGCGCCCGAAAACCTGGCCCCGACGCATCGCCGATGATGAGCTTCACGCCGGAATCGGCGGCCATATAGGAGAGGCGCTCGGCCGGAAATGAGGGATCGAGCGGCAGATAGGCGGCGCCGCAGCGCATGATCGCGATCATCGCCGTCAGCATGTCGAGCGAGCGATTGAGCGAGAGGCCGACGAAGTCGCCCCTCGCGACTCCGCGCGCGAGGAGGCAGGCCGCCATGGCGTCGGCGCGCGCCGCCAGCTCCGCATAGGTGAGACGTTCGTCGCGGAAGCGGGCCGCAGGCGCCGCCGGGGTCTTCGTCGCTTGCGCGAAAATGAGTTCATCGACCCGCGTCATCCGCGCCTCATGGAGACGACGACGGCGTCGCGCGCTTCCTTGGACATCAAAGACAGCTGTCCGATGGGCGCGGTCGGCCGCAAGGCGATATCGGCAAGGAGCGCGGACAAATGCACGATCCAGCTCTCGATGGTGGCTTCATCGAAGATCGCCGTCGAGAAATCCCAGTCGGCGGCGAGGCCCGCTTCGCTCTCCGTGAGGTTGGCGAAGAGTTCGTGGTGAACGGCGGCGCGCCGGTTCTCGGAGGCGCGCGCCGTGCAGGCGCCGAACTTGATGTCGTCGAAATAGGCGCTGTAGTTGAACACGTTCTGGATGAGCGCGGGACGGCTGAGATCGCGCGGCGATTTGAGATCCCGCGCGAGGTCGCTGAGGCTGAGATCCTGGTGCTCCATCGCCTCGATGAGGCCTTGCTGCGTCGCCCGCGCGAAATCGATGAAGGGGTGCGAAAGCGCCGGCTTCATCCGCATCGGCAGCATGTTGACGCAGTAGCCGACGGTCTCGACGCCGAGATTGGCCTGGCCGGCGGCGGGCACGCCGACAATAAAATCCTCCTGGCCGGTCAATCGCGCCATCAGCGCCGCATAGGCGGAGAGGAACATGGCGAAGGCGCCGACGCCCGCCGTCCTGCCCGCGCTCTTCACCGCCGCAGCGACTTCTGTCGGGATGCGCCCGCGCGCCGTCGATCCTTCAAAGCGCCGCCGCGCCGGATACGGACGGTCTGTCGGCAGATCGAGGGGCGGCGGCGGCGCGTCGAGAAGCTCGCGCCAATAAGTCTGCGCCGCCCGGCGATCGAGCGAGGCGGTCGATTTCGCCACATAGGCCGAATAGGGTTCGATCTCCGCGCCCGCCGCGCTGGCGTAGCGGGCGGCGATGTCCTTGATCAGGAGTTCGGCGGAATAGCCGTCGAACACGATATGATGCGCATAGATGAGAAACAGGTGCTGCGCGTCGTCCAGCTTGACGATCCTCGCGCGCACCATGGGCCCCCGCGCCAGATCGAAGGGCTCGCGCGCGCCAAGCTCGCGCAGATTGTTGAGGTCCTCGGCTTGCCGCGCGGGATCGAGCATCGAGAGATCGAGCCGATCGACGCGAAGCACCGCCGCCGCGTCGGACGTCTGGAGGCTCCCGTCAGTCGCAAAGCGCAGGCGGAAGGCTTCCTGGGCGTTCAGCGAGGCCTCGGCCGCAGCAAGAAACTTCGCCTCGTCGAGCGGCCCTGA
>JBEBFW010000249.1:0-4846 GCA_040081755.1 Parvularculaceae bacterium | reverse complement strand
GAGAAAGGAGGCTGCAATCGCGCTTCCGGCGAGGAAGAGAGACGAGGCCAGTCTCGCGCGGTGAATGCCCGGCCCCACAGCGCCGGAGCGCTCGCCGCCGGATTTACCGGCCGCGTCGCTCACGCCGCGAGCTTCCGGACGACATACTGCAGAATGCCGCCATGGCGGAAATAGTCGAGCTCGTCGGCGGTGTCTATCCGCACACGGAGGTCGATGTCGCGGCTCTTGCCGTCCGCGCTCTCGATCGTCGCCTTCATCATCTGGCGCGGTTCGACGGTCTCGACGCCGTGCAGCGTCACTTTTTCGTCGCCCGTGAGGCCCAGGGCCTTCCAGTTGTCGCCGTCCTTGAACTGCAGGGGCAGCACGCCCATGCCGACAAGATTGGAGCGGTGGATGCGCTCGAAGCTCTCGGCGATGACGGCCCTGACGCCGAGAAGGATCGTGCCCTTCGCCGCCCAGTCGCGCGAGGAGCCCGTGCCGTATTCCTTCCCGGCGAAGACGACGAGCGGCGTTCCCTCTGACTTGTACTTCATCGCCGCGTCGTAGATCGACATCTGCTGCGCCGACGGAATATGCCGCGTGAGCCCGCCCTCGACGCCGGCGAGCATCTGGTTCTTGATGCGGATGTTCGCGAACGTGCCGCGCATCATCACCTCGTGATTGCCGCGGCGCGAGCCGTAGGAATTGAACTCGCCGACCGGCACCTGGTGATCCTTCAGGAACTGCCCGGCGGGCCCCTTCTCCTTGATGTCGCCGGCTGGCGAAATGTGGTCGGTGGTGATCGAATCGCCGAACAGCGCGAGAATGCGCGCGTTCCTGATCGGCTGCACCGGCCTCGGCGTCATGGTTAGCCCCTCGAAATAGGGCGGGTTCGCCACATAAGTCGAGACGGGCCAGCGATAGGTCTGCCCGTCGCCCCCATCGATGCCGCGCCATTTCGCATCGCCCTTGAAGACGTCGGCGTAGCGCGTCGCAAACATTTTCGCCGTCACGTGCTCGCGCACGATCTCGGCGATCTCGCGGTTCGAGGGCCAGATGTCCTTGAGGTAAACGTCCTTGCCCTGATCATCCTTGCCAAGCGGGTCTTTGGTCAGGTTGACGTTCATCGAGCCGGCGAGCGCATAGGCGACGACGAGCGGCGGCGAGGCGAGATAATTCGCGCGCGCATCGGGCGAAACGCGGCCCTCGAAGTTGCGATTGCCGGAGAGCACCGAGGCGACGGCGAGATTGCTCTCGTTGACCGCCGCGCTGATCGCTTGCGGGAGCGGCCCCGAATTGCCGATGCAGGTCGTGCAGCCATAACCGACCAGATTGAAGCCGAGCCCATCGAGATCGGCCTGAAGTCCGGCGGCTTTGAGATAATCCGTCACCACCTGGCTGCCTGGCGCCAGCGAGGTCTTGACCCAGGGTTTCACCTTCAGTCCGCGCCTCCTCGCGTTGCGCGCGACGAGGCCCGCCGCCATGAGGACGGAGGGGTTTGACGTGTTCGTGCACGAGGTGATGGCGGCGATGACGACGTCGCCATGGCCGAGATCGAACGTCTCGCCCTTCACGGGGACGCGCTTGCGGCCCTCGCCCCCAAGGCCATACTCCTTGTCGAGAGCATCGGCGAAGGAGGCTGGCGCGTCGGAGAGAATCACGCGGTCCTGTGGGCGCTTGGGTCCGGCGAGCGAGGATCCGACGCTGGCGAGGTCAAGCTCGAGCGTGTCGGTGAATCTGGGCTCGGGAGTTGAGGAATCGCGCCACAGGCCCTGCTCTTTTGCATAGGCCTCGACGAGCGCCACGCGGTCGCCCGCGCGGCCCGTCGCCTTCAGATAGCGCAGCGTTTCCGCGGTGATCGGGAAGAAGCCGCAAGTCGCGCCGTATTCGGGCGCCATGTTGGCGATGGTCGCCTGATCCTCAAGCGCGAGGGTGTCGAGGCCGGGGCCGAAAAACTCGACGAATTTGTTGACGACGCCCTTCTTGCGCAGCATTTGCGTGACCGTGAGCACAAGGTCCGTCGCCGTCGCGCCCTCGGGCAGCTTGCCCGTGAGGCGGAATCCGACGACCTCGGGAATGAGCATCGACACCGGCTGGCCGAGCATCGCGGCCTCCGCCTCTATGCCCCCGACGCCCCATCCGAGCACGGACAATCCGTTGACCATCGTCGTGTGGCTGTCGGTGCCGACGAGGGTGTCCGGATAGGCGTAGGTCTCGCCCTTATAGTCGGCGGTCCAGACCGTCTGCGCGAGATATTCGAGGTTGACCTGGTGGCAGATGCCGGTGCCCGGTGGGACGACGCGGAAATTGTCGAACGCGCCCTGCCCCCATTTGAGGAACTGGTAGCGCTCGAGATTGCGCTGGTACTCGCGCTCGACGTTCTTCTCGAAGGCGCCGGGGCCGCCGAAATAATCGACCATCACGGAGTGATCGATGACGAGATCGACGGGCGCCAGCGGATTGATCTTCTCGGGATCCTTGCCGAGTCTCTTCATGGCGTCGCGCATGGCGGCGAGATCGACGACGGCCGGAACGCCGGTGAAGTCCTGCATGAGCACCCGGGCCGGCCGATAAGCGATCTCGCGCGTCGATGCGCCCGTTTTCAGCCAGGCGCCGAAGGCGGCGATATCGTCGGTCGAGACCGACCGGCCGTCCTCGAAGCGCAGCATGTTCTCGAGGAGCACCTTTAGCGAGAAGGGCAGGCGCGACAGATCGCCGAGCGTCTTCTCGGCCGCCTTGAGGCTGTAATAGGCATAGGCCTTTCCGGCGACGATGAGGGTCTTTCTGGTTTTCAGGGAATCGCGGCCGGGGATCATCGCGGGACCTGCTCCATCAGCATGGGTGAGAATGGAGCGGTTATGGCCGAACCTTTGAGGGCGGGCAATGCGCGTCGGCGTCCTCAAGCGCCCCCAGTCGCGCGCCTTTTGGAACTGTGATAACGCAATCGGGTCTCGTTTTCCGGATGGAGCCGCCGTCTCATGCGCCCTGGTCTTGCTTGCCTCGCTTTTTCCGCCGCGTTCGGAGTTCCAGCGCTCGCCGCCGAGCCGACGCCGATCGCGACGTTCAAGGAATGGAGCGTGTTCACCCGCGAAGTCGATGCGGACCGCATCTGCTTTGCGGCGGCCGAAGCCCGGGACAAGTCGCCGAAATCGGTCAATCACGGCGACATCTTCTTCATGATCGCCACCTGGAAATCAGGCGTGGCGAGCAACCAGCCGAGCTTCATGGCCGGCTATGACCTGAAAGATGCGCCGACCCCCGCCGTTCGCGTCGGCGCCGAGAAGTGGAACATGTACGCCGATCAGAACGAGGCCTTCATCGAGGCGGGCAAGGACGAACAGGCGCTCATCGCCGCCATGCGCAAGGGCGCGACGATGCAGGTGACCGCGGTCTCGGGCCGGGGCACGGCGACGAGCTACGCCTTCTCGCTCTCGGGCGTCTCGGCCGCGCTCGACCGTCTGCGCGAGGCCTGCAAATAGTCCGTCAGCCGACGGTCATTCGCAAAAACGCCGCGCCCGTCAACGGCTTGCACCGACTGCAAATCGGTCTAGGTTCCCGGTCCACAATCCGGGCCGCCGTCATGGGGCCCTCAAGAGACGGGGCTTCGACATGGGCATTTTGAAAGAGTTCCAGCAATTCGCCATCAAGGGCAACGTGCTCGACATGGCGGTCGGCATCATCATCGGCGGCGCCTTCGGCACCATCGTGAAATCGCTTGTCGATGATGTCATCATGCCCCCGATCGGGGTCCTGATCGGCGGCATCGATTTCTCGAAGCTCGGCTTCACGCTGAAGGCCGCCACCGAAACGGCCGATCCGGTTATTCTGAAATACGGCTCGTTCATCAACAACGTCATCACCTTCGTCATTGTCGCCTGGGCGGTGTTCCTGCTGGTCAAAGCCATGAACTCCTTCAAGAAGAAGGAGGAGACGGCTCCCGCCGCGCCGCCGGCCCCGACCAAGGACCAGGCGCTCCTGACCGAGATCCGCGATCTCCTCGCGAAGCGCTAATTCTTCTTGCTCGCCCGAATAAAGCGCGCAGCCCCGTGGCGCGCTTGTTCGTTCAATCGAACAGTCCCGGCGGCGGCGATTTGGGCGCAGCGAGCCCCAGATGCTTCCAGGCGCTCGCCGAAAGGCATCGCCCGCGCGGCGTTCGCTGCATGAGCCCGCACTGGAGAAGGAACGGCTCGACCACGTCCTCTACGGCGTCGCGCGATTCGGCGAGCGCCGCGGCGAGCGTCTCGACGCCGACCGGACCGCCGCCGAAATGCTCTGCAATCAGACGAAGATAGCGCCGGTCGAGCGGATCGAGGCCCAGCTCGTCGATGTCGAGGCGCTTCAAGGCCCGGTCGGCGACGGCGCGGTCGATAAGGCCGGCGCCCTCGACGGTCGCCACATCGCGCACGCGCCGCATCAGGCGCCCCGCGACGCGGGGCGTGCCGCGCGAGCGCCGCGCAATCTCCATGGCGCCGTCCTCCGCCATGGGCGCCGCCAGCTTCTCCGCCGCCCGGCGCACGATGGCGCATAAATCCGCAGGCGAATAAAAATCGAGCCGCACGGGGATGCCGAAACGGTCGAGCAGCGGCTTGGCGAGAAGTCCCGACCGCGTCGTGGCCCCGATCAGCGTGAAGCGCGGCAGGTCGATCTTGACCGAACGCGCCGATGGGCCGTCGCCGATCATGAGATCGAGACAGAAATCCTCCATCGCCGGATAGAGAATCTCTTCGACGACCGGCGAGAGGCGATGAATCTCGTCGATGAAGAGAACGTCGCCCTTTTCGAGAGTGGTGAGGATCGCCGCGAGATCGCCGGGCGTGGTGATCACCGGCCCCGAGGTCGAGCGGAAATTGACGCCAAGCTCGTTGGC
>JBEBFW010000248.1:0-4851 GCA_040081755.1 Parvularculaceae bacterium | reverse complement strand
TTCGAATGCGCCCGAATCTCGGTCAACACCTTGTCGACCTGGCGGAAACCCTTCGCCTTGCCGCTCTCGTCGACCCTGGCGTCGACCGCAAGCATGTAGTTGCGCTTTTCGTTGTCGGCTTGCGAGGTCAGCTGCACGCCATGCCCGGAATAGAAGAAGAGCGCGATGTCCGCTTTCGCTCCGGCCTTATCGGCGGCTTCGAGGTCGCCTTTGAAGCGCGCAAAGCAGTCGTCGAGCGATTTCTCCGTCGCATCGACCGCGCGATAGACGGTGAAGCCGAGCGCGCGGAACATCTTCGCCATCGACGCGGCGTCTTTCGGCGGGTTCGTCAGCGGGCTGATCGACTGGTATGCGCCGTTGCCGACCACCAGCGCCACGCGGCGCTCGTAACTCTTCGCGCCGCCCTCGCCGAAGCGGACCAGCATCTCCTCGACGAACCCGGGATCGGGCGAGAGAACTTCGCACGCGCCGACGGTTGGCGTCTTCAGCGCCGCCTCAATGAACTGGGAACCGCTCGCGGCGAGCGGATTTCGAAGGACGTTCTGAATCTTCGAGGCCGGCGCCGCGCTCTCAGCCGCCTGCGCGGCGTCAGCCGCGGCGACCGCCAGAAGACCGGCAAGAGCCGTAACAACGAGCAGGCGACGCATCCCCTCATCTCCCCGACGGGGAGGCTAGCACAATCCCGAGCTGCAGGTCACTCAGGCCGCCAGCGGCGCAACGAGCTCCGGCCCGTCGTTCTTGGCGCTGTTGACCGCTTTCGACACGGCGTAGGTCCGCCAGAAGCCCGCCTTCGGCGCCATCAGAAGGCTGGTCGTCATGCCTGAATCCTTCTCGCCGGTTTCAAGCCAGAACCTGTAAGCGTCGCGCGCGATGACGACGGGCTCGCGATCGTGCAGGTCGCGAATGTCCGGGCCGGCGTCCGTCGTGATGATGGCGACGGTGTCTATTTCGCCGCCGTCCGCGTCGTGCGCTGTCTCCCACAGTCCCGCGAAAGCGAAGAGGTCGCCGTCGCGCCTAACGATGTTATGGGGCTGCTTGGCGCCGGCGGCGCCGGTCCATTCATAAAAACCCGTCGCGGGAATGAGGCAGCGCCGGCGCCTGAAGGCGTGGCGGAAGGCGGGCTTCAATTCGATCCCGTCGGCGCGCGCATTGATCAGCGGGCGGACGGCCAGCTTGTCGAGATAGTCTTTCTTCGCCCAGGACGGAATGAAGCCCCAGCGCATCAGGCTGTACTGCCGCTGGCGCTTCTCGTTCATGTGGACGATCGAGATCGGCTGGGTCGGGCAGATGTTGTAGCGGGCCGGGAAATTCTCCCGGATGTCGAGGTCGAATTCGCGCCCGAGCCGCTCGGCCGGCGCCGCCTGATGATAGCGTCCGCACATGGAACGGCATTATAGCGGACGCCATGAGCTCGGACAAAACGATCGGGGTCGGCGTCGGCGCGGTAGTCTTCCGCGGCGACGAGGTTCTCCTCATCCGGCGCGGCAAGGCGCCATTCCTCGGCCAGTGGTCGATCCCGGGCGGCGGGCTCCATTATGGCGAGACCATCGAGGCCGCCACGATCCGTGAAGTGCTCGAAGAAACAGGGGTCGAGATCAGGCTCGGCGAGCTCCTGGGCGTCTTCGAGGCGCTACCGGCCGAGACCGGCGGGCATGTCGTGATGATCGATCATGCAGCGGAGTGGCTTGCAGGCGAGCCCGTGGCCGGCGACGACGCCGCCGCCGCCGAATTTGTGGGTCTTGAGGAAGCGCTGCGCCGCGTTTCGTGGGACAAGACGCGCCAGGCGATCGCCAAGGCGGCCGAGCTTCGCAACCGGGCCGCAAATCGGCTATAATCCGCGCTCAGGATAGAGACATGCTCAAACGCCTCGCCCTCTTCGCCGTCTTTGTACTCGTCGCGACGCCCGCGCCGGCGCAGCCGCGCATCGATTACGTGCAGCGCGCGCAGGACCTCGAAACGCTGTCGCAAGCGTTCGGGGTGATGCACCACATCCGGCGCATGTGCGAGCCCCGGCGCGAGGCGGAGGTCTGGCGCAACCGCATGCGCAAGCTCGTCGAGCTGGAACAGCCGCAACCGGCGCTGCGCGACCGCATGGTCGAGGCGTTCAATACCGGATTTCGCGACGCGACGGCCCGCTTCGAGTTCTGCGAGGAGGACGCGCGCGACTACGCGGCGGCGACTGCAGCGCAAGCCGACACCGTCGTCAATCGCCTGATGGAGCCTCTCTACGGCGCCCTGTCCGAGACCGGCGAACTGCCGCAGGTCTGGCGCGGCGGCGACAATAATTGAACGCGCCGCGGTTCCGATGATCGACGCCGGTCCGACCTCACACCGCTTCGTCTCGCAGCGTTTGAAGCTCCATTATGTCGATTGGGGCAATGCAGGCGCGCCGCCGCTCATTCTCGTGCATGGCGGCCGGGACCATTGCCGAAGCTGGGACTGGGTCGCGCAGGCCTTCAAGGCCGACTGGCATGTCATCGCGCCGGATCTGCGCGGTCACGGCGACAGCGACTGGTCCGCAGACGGAAACTACGCCTCGCCCGCCTTCATTTACGATTTCGCGCAGCTGATCCAGCACCTGAACCTCGCGCCGGTGACGATCGTCGCCCACTCGCTCGGCGGCAACATCGCCATCCGTTATACGGGGCTCTATCCGAAGAATGTGCGCAGGCTCGTCGCCATCGAGGGTCTCGGGCCCTCGCCGAAAATGCAGGCCGAGTTCGACCGGACCGGCCTCGCGCAACGCCTGCGCGACTGGATCGAGAACCGGCGCGGCGCGGCCGGGCGCGCGCGGAAGAAATATGCGACCTACGACGAGGCGCTGGCGAGAATGAAGGAGGAGAACAAGTTCCTGTCCGACGAACAGGCGCGCCACCTCACCGCGCACGGCGCCGTCTGCAACGAGGACGGCACGTGGAGCTGGAAGTTCGACGACTATCTGCGCGCCTTTCCGCCCTTCGATTTTCCGGTTGCGGACGATCACGCCCTGTGGGCGGCGATCGAATGCCCGACGCTCCTCGCCTATGGCGGCAATAGCTGGGCGTCAAACCCTGAGACGGACGGCAGGGCCGCGCATTTCAGGAACGCGCGCGTCGCCTTCTTCCCCGACGCCGGGCACTGGGTCCATCACGATGCCCTCGGCGCGTTCGTCAAAGAGGTGCGGGCGTTTCTCTGAAGGCCGCTCGCCGAGCGCTTCGGCCCCCGCGCCGTTTTCCCCCTTCCCTTCTCCCTTTTCCCTCCTATAGTCCGCCCTCCCGAAGGCGGCCGCATCGCGTTCGGGCGGCTCGGAGCGTGGCGCAGTCTGGTAGCGCACTTGACTGGGGGTCAAGGGGTCGCAGGTTCAAATCCTGTCGCTCCGACCATTTTAACGCCACGGCGACCCTGATCGCCCGTAGACGGATTTCTGGGCGCCGGAACCGGGCCGCCAAAATGTGGCGTGGACGACGGCGGCATCGCAGAACAGCATCCTTCGCGACGGCCCGCAAAGGCGCTGAGCGTCTATTGCAAGCCGAAGGGCGGGCCTCCTCAGGATGAGGCCATTTCGTTCGTATAAAGAGTAACAACGCAACTGTCCGCCAACAGAAATGGGCCTCATCCTGAGGAGCGCGTCTCGAAGCTTGCTCCGAGAGCGCCGCGACGGGGCGCGCGTCGCGAAGGATGGCCCGGATCTCCATCCGTGCAGGAGGAGTAGGAGCGCGGCGCTAATCCCGATAATTCAGCGGCGGTTCGCGGTTGCCGAGCAGCGCTTCGTATTTGTATTTGGGCCCGATGCTGCGCACGTGTTCGGCCTTGGCCGCGGCGCGCAGATCGGCGTTCCGATAGAGTTCGATGGCGGTCAGGGTCATCGCCTTGGCCGCGATCTGCGCGCCTTTGAAGCCGATCGACATGCCGCTCGCCGCCGTCGATTGCCAGGAATGCGCGCTGGTGCCCGGCACCCAGGTCGCGGCGCGAAGGCCGACGGTCGGCACCGCGATCGAGACATCGCCGACATCGGTCGAGCCGTAGCCGAGCGAGGTCTCGAACGGCTCGACCCGGCCCTCGTCGCCGAGCTTGCGATCGGTCGCGCCGAGCGTCGGGTAGATCGCCCTGGCGAACGCCGCCTCTTCCTTCGTATACTGAAGGCCCCCGACTTCGCGGAGCTTCTCGTCCATTGTCCTGGCCATTGTCTCATTGATCATCAGCGGATGGTTGCCGTGGATGATCTCCCATGCAACCTCCGTCCCGGTCCCCAGCGCCGCCCCGCGCGCGGCGTCCTCGACCCGCTTCCAGATGTCCTTGACCCCCTGCGCCGTCGGATGCCGCACGTAATAGAAGACTTCCGCGGCGTCCGGCACGACGTTCGGCGCATTGCCGCCTTCTGTGATCACGTAATGGATGCGCGCATCCTGCGGCACGTGCTCGCGCATCATGTTGACCATCATGTTGAGCGCTTCGACGCCGTCGAGCGCCGAGCGGCCGCGTTCGGGCGCGCCAGCCGCATGCGCGGAGACGCCCTTGAAGCGGAACTTCGCCGAGCGGTTGGCGAGACTCGTCTGCGCCTCGGCTGAGTTCTCATCGTCCGGGTGCCAATGAATGACGAAGTCCGTCGTTTTGAAGAGCCCGGCGCGCACCATGTAGACCTTGCCGCTGCCGCCCTCTTCCGCCGGCGTGCCGTAAAGCCGGATGACGCCGGGCGTTTTGGTTTCCTCGAGCCAGTTCTTGATGGCGATCGCCGCGCCGACGGAGCCTGCGCCGAAAAGATTGTGGCCGCAGGCGTGGCCCGCCGCCTTGCCCGCGATCGGCGCGCGCGTCGGCGTCGCGTCCTGATTGATGCCGGGCAGGGCGTCGAATTCCGCGAGGACTGCGATCACC
>JBEBFW010000247.1:0-4934 GCA_040081755.1 Parvularculaceae bacterium | reverse complement strand
AATAGGGGCGCGCAGATATGGCTCCCAATGCTTTGGTGAATGGCCTGTCGGTCGATGTCGAGGACTGGTTTCAGGTCGGCGCTTTTGAGGGCGTGATTGACCGTGACAGTTGGGACGGGCTGACCGACCGGGTCGAGCAAAATTGCGAGCTGATCCTCGAGATGTTTGCCGTCGCCGAGGTCAAGGCGACCTCGGCGCCCAGAGACGCCGCAGATCTGGCCCGCCTGGGCCGGGCCAGGGAACTGCTCGGCCCGGCGGCGGCCACCGCCAAGCTGCTGCTGATCTCGCGGCGGGGGTTCACCAAGGCGCTGCACGGCGCCGCCCGCGGTCGCCCCGACGTCGAGCTTCGGCCACACGAACGGACGCGGCGGCTGCTCCGACGACGAGGTCGAGTCACAGCAGCTGTCGACGACGATCACCTCGGTCTCGCGATGATCTGAGCGATCTGAGCGATCGGAACGCCTGGTTTTCTGACGGGACGGAAAGCCGCCGCGCGCGCATCCGTCTAATTTGTTGAAATCATTTGCCTATCGGGCGGAAAGCGGGCGGCGTCGCTGAGGCCGCGGCGCCATGCCGGAGAAGAAAAATGCATCGGACCGCGGCCCGGCCGCATTGACGATGGAACGTTAACTCTGTTTGCTGCATGAATATAAGGGCTTGAGGCGCGCGGGAAGGGTCGTTGGATAACGACCGCGCGAGGGCGGAATTCAGGGGATGAGAGACATGCTTGGACGCGTTGCGTTGGCGGCTTTGATCGCCGTGTTTGCGGCGAGCGGCGCCGGCGCCCAGGAGAACCGGACGGACGAGCCGCGGCGGATCAAGCCGCTGTTCGGCGGCTCATCTGAAAAGCAGACCACGGCCGAGCCGGAGCAGGACAAGGCTGACGACGAGTTCGGCGGCGACGAGCGCTGGGAGCGCGCGTCAGGTCTCGTCGGCATCATGACCTTCCTGACGCCGGAAGAAACGAACCTCTCGATCGGCGTCGGCCCGGAATACTCGCCGGATTATTTCGGCTCGGACGATTACGAGTTCACGGTCGATCCCGCCGCCTATGTGCGCTTCAAGAATTTAGTCTTCCTCGACGACGACGGCGCCGATTTCGGCCTCGTTGGTTTCTCGAATTTCCGCTTCGGCCCCACCATCCGCGTCACTGGCAAACGCGACGAGGACGACAATCCGGCCTTGAACGGCCTCGGCGACGTCGGCATGACCTTTGAACTCGGCGGGTTCGCGGGCGCGACATTCGTCGATCGCTACTCGGTGAAGCTGAAAGTCCGCCACGGCATCGCCACCGGCCATCGCGGCCTCATCGTCGATGGAAACGCGACGGCGCTCCTGTTCCGTGTCGGCCCGGTCTCGACGTCGGTCTCGGCGCAAGCGTCCTGGATCGGCAATGATTACGCCGACGCCTATTTCTCGATCGACCCTGCGCAGTCGGTGCGCTCGGGCCTCCCCGTTTACGACGCCCATTCCGGCATGCGCGACATCGGCGGCAGCTTCAACGCCTACATCAACATCGCCAAGCGCTGGTCGCTCAATCCGTACGTTTCCTACAAATACATCTTCGACAAATACGCCGACACGCCGATCATCAGCGACTTCGGCCAGCGCACGCAATTCGCGTTCGGCTTCCACATCATGCGCGAGTTCACCTTCGGCCGCGGCGCCCGCTCGCCCCTGAACCGCGACGACGACTGATCGAGGCGCTTCCATTCGGGCGGCGCTCCGTGCGAAAGCGGCGGGACGATGAACCTGTCCGCTCTCGCTGCGAAACTCCCGCCTTCCTTTGAGTTGACGCTCGCCGACATCGGCTCCGCGGGCGGCGTTCACAAGCGCTGGCGGCCAATCCGCAGCCATGTCGCCGCCGTTCTCTTCGATCCGCTCGACCAGACAGCCGCCAGTGGCCGCGACCGTTATTTCCCGGTCGCCGTCGCCGGCAGCAAAGGCCGCGCGACCATTCACGTCACCAACCGCGCGAGCATGACCTCGGCGCTTTTGCCGAACGCCGAACTTCTGAAGCGCTTCTGGGACAAGAGCGAACACACCGAAATCGTCAAATCGTTCGAGGCAGCGACCGATGCGCTCGACAACATCGTCGCTGAGAACGCCATCGCGCTCGACGTCCTCAAGATCGACGTGCAAGGCGGCGAATACGATATTCTGACCGGCGCGCGCGCGGCGCTGAAGAGCATCTTCCTCGCCGAGATAGAAACGTCGTTCATTGAACGCTACAGCGGGCTCAGGACTTTCGACGCGGTCGTCTCGCTGATGCACGGGGAAGGCTTCGATCTCATCGATGTCAGCCGCCTCAAGCGCTATCGCTACCGCAACAGCTACGGCGTCGTGAACCCGGGGCTGGGGTTCGGCGACCGCGCGGGCCGGCTCGCCTTCTGCGACACGGTCTTTTTGAAGCGCGACGAAACGCTGATCGCGCGCATGACGGCTGGCGGCGAGCCCGCTGTGCTGAAAATCGTTCTCGCGCTGCTTGTCTATGGAAAGGCCGACATGGCCGCCGCCCTGTTCGACCAGGGCGCCGGGCGCGCCTCGTCGGAACTGCGCGCGCTCTTCGCGCGCTATTTCCGCAGCGTCAGCGGCAAGGGCTTTCGCCCGCAGGGCCTGCACCGCGCACTCGACTATCTCGCCCGCAAGGTCTGAACGCTACCGCCTGCCCCCTCTCGCCCCCGCCGAACTCGTCCATGCTCAGCCCGCGCATCCCGGCGCAAGCTGGGATGAGCGGGAGTTGGGCGCAGCGCCCATCGTTGATTCCGGGCGCTAGGACGCCGCAAGCGCGGGCCGGCGCGCACCGATGCGGACCGAGCCCCACCAATGCGAGAACATCGAAATCGCGTAGAGCAGCTTGCCGTAATCGGCGCGGCCGTCGCGATGCTCCTTGAACAGCGCGTCGACGGCGGCGGGGTTCAGATAGCCGGCGTGCGCGGCGCCGCTGGCGTGAAAGGAGTCGCGCGCGAAATCCGAAAAATCGCCGAGGAACCAGTCCGTCAGCGGCATCTGGAAGCCCTGCTTCTTGCGCTCGAGAATGCCCGCGGGCAGCCACGGGCGCGCGGCCTCGCGCAAGAGGCGCTTGCCGGTCCCCTTCGCCTTCAGCGCGACCGGCGCGGTCAGGGTGAAATCGACGAAGACATGCGAGAGCAGCGGCACGCGCGCTTCGAGCGAATGCGCCATGCTGGTGCGGTCGAGCCGGTTCAAGAGGGCCGAGGGCATGTGCAAGGTCAGATCGCCGGTCATGAACTGCTGGAGCATTGACTGCCCTTCATGGGCGGCGCCGCCGAAATACTCAGCCTCAAGACGTTCCGGCGACCGCTCTTCTCTTGCCTGGAAATCCGGCCTCAGAATGCGCTCGCGAAGGTCCGCATTGGCGATCTCCGTGCCGGCGATGAAGCGCTGGTACCCGGTTTGAAGGCGCGCCGAGCCGCTGAAGCGGCGCGCGTTCTGGCGCAGATAGTTCCAGCGCCGCGACCCCGACGGGAGCCGCTCCAGCAACGCGGCTGCGGGCTCCAGCGCTGAAATAATGGGGGCGACCGCCTCCATGCGGCGCGCGTTCCGGTGGCGCTTGTAGCCGCCGAACAGCTCGTCGCCCCCTTCCCCGCAGAGGACGACCTTTACGTGCTCGCTGGCGAGCTTTGATACATACCAGGTCGGAATGGCGGCGCTGGCGCCGGACGGTTCGTCGAACGCCGCCTGCACCGCCGGGATGACGTCGCGCGCCTTCAGGAGATCGACGGGGCGAACGACATGCTCGCAGCCGATGTGGTCGGCGATCGCTTTCGCCGCCCCCGACTCGTCGATCGGATTGCCGGGAAAGCCGATGGTGAAGGCAGTGATCTTCGCGGAACTCTGGCGCGCCATGGCGGCGGTGACGGCCGCCGAATCGACGCCCCCTGAGAGGAACGAGCCGACCGGCACATCGGAGAGCAGATGACGCTTCACCGAGCCGAGCAGCTCGGCGCGCGTCGCCTCGATCCACTCGCCTTCGCTGCGCCCTTCGAGCGGGCGCGCCGTCGCCGTCCAGAAGCGCGCGACGGACAACAGCCCCGCCGGTCCGAAACGCTCGACGCATCCGGGTTCCACCTGGCGGACCTGACGGTAGATCGTGCGCGGGCGGAGCACGTGACCGAAGCGGAAGAAATCATGCGCCGAGCGGTCATCGACATCGAATTCAAGATCGGGAAGGACGATCAGCGCCTTGATCTCGGAAGCGAAGGCGAGCGCGCTTTTCTGTTCGGTGACGAAAAGCGGCTTGATGCCGATCGGGTCGCGCGCGAGCGTCAGCACCCTGTCGCGCCGGTCGAAAATGGCCGCGGCGAACATGCCCTCGAGACGAGGCCAGCATTCATCGCCCCAGTGCAGGAAGGCGGCGAGCAGCGTCTCGGTGTCGCTATGAGTTCTGAAGACCGCGCCGCGCGCTTCGAGCGCGGGCCGCAGATCGAGGTGGTTGTAGATCTCGCCGTTGAAGACGACGGCGTAGCGCCCCTCGCCCGCCGTCATCGGCTGATGGCCGCCCGCGAGGTCGATGATGCTGAGCCGGCGCATGCCCATCCCGAAATCGCCATCGACGAAGACGCCGGAATCGTCGGGCCCGCGATGGACGATGGCGTCGCACTGGGCCCCGACGGTCGTGGCTGAAACAGGCCTTCCGCCGCGCCTGTACCAGCCCGCGATCCCGCACATCGAACGCCGCTCCCGAAAGGCGGCCGATTGACCTTCCCCGCCGAACCGAGCCCATAAGGGGCGGCTTGCCGCGACGCAAGACGACCCCGCCAGGCGGCGCCGCGGAGCTGGAAGCGCGCAGCCTTGAGCTTGAGGTGTTGAGGGCCCTTGGACGACAGCACGCCATCCGGCCGACCGGGGCCAGCGGCCCACGATGCGCCTGCGCCGGGCGCTGGCGCATTCGCCGCGGGCGGACCTCTTCGACG
>JBEBFW010000246.1:0-4939 GCA_040081755.1 Parvularculaceae bacterium | reverse complement strand
CGCGGTGTCTTTGCACTCGCCGGCAAGCTCTTTTACAATCTCGACGGCAAGACAGGCGAAGCCGGCGATATCTCGGGCGTGGCCTCATTGCGCGGCCAACACAACTGGCAGAACGCCGCCGCCGCGCTGGCCGCGGCCATCGCGATGGGGGTTTCGCCTGCCGTCGCGGTCCGGCTGATGGAACGCTTCGAGGGACTGGCGCATCGTATGGAGATCGTCGGGCGCATCGGTCGCGTTCTCTATGTGAACGATTCCAAGGCGACTAACGCTGACGCCGCGAGCCGCGCACTCAAATCCTATGACGACATTTACTGGATCGCCGGCGGCAAACCCAAGGAAGGCGGCATCGAATCCCTCCGCCCTCTGATGCAGAAAGTGCGCGGCGCCTATTTGATCGGTGAGGCGGCGAAGGCCTTTGAAGCCGAACTCGCCGGCGCCGTCCCCTGCATTCAGTGCGACGATCTCGCGGCGGCCACAGCTCGCGCCAGCCGCGACGCCGCGACCAGCGGGACCGATGCGCCAGTCGTACTGCTCTCTCCGGCCTGCGCCTCTTATGACCAGTTCAAGAATTTCGAAGAGCGCGGCGAAATATTCAAACGCATCGTGCAAAAAGCCGCTCGCGCCGGTGAGGCTGCATGAAGGCGCCGTCGCGCATCGACGCTTCCCCGCTCGCGCGCTGGTTCTGGTCCGTCGATCGCGTTGCGCTGGCGCTCATCGCCGCGATCCTCGTCATCGGGCTGGTCATCCTGACAGCGGCCGGCCCGGCTGCGGCGCAGCGCCTCAAGATCGACGACGAGTTTCATTTTCTCCTGCGCCAGCTGCTGTTCGCAGGACCGGCGCTCGCCCTCATGATCGGCGTCTCCCTGCTGTCCCCGCTCGGCGCGCGGCGCGCGGGCGCCGTCGTTTTCGCCGCGTCATTCGCGCTGCTCGTCGCCGCCCTTTTCTTCGCACCGGAGACCAATGGCTCGAAGCGCTGGTTTTACGTCGGCGCCTTCGGGCTGCAACCCTCAGAAATCGCCAAGCCGGGCTTCACTATCGTCGCCGCCTGGATGCTGGCGGAAGGCGCGCGCAATCCGAGCTTTCCCGGTGCGGCGATCGCGGGCGGGCTCTTCGCCGTCCTCATGGCGATGCTGGTGACCCAACCCGACTATGGTCAGGCCGCGCTCCTCACCGCCGTATGGATGACCATGTTCTTCGTCATCGGCTGGAATTGGGCGAGCATTGTCCTCATTGGCGCAGGCGGCGTCGGCGCACTGGTCTGCGGCTACTTTTTCTCCCCGCATCTCGCTCGCCGCATCGACTCATTTCTCAACCCTGAAGATTCAGCAGGCGCCTATCAGGCGCAAAAATCGCTCGAGGCATTTGCGCATGGCGGGGCTTTCGGGAGGGGCGGAGAGGGCGCCAGCGTCAAGATGCAACTCCCCGACGCCCATACAGACTATGTGTTCGCCGTCGCGGGCGAGGAGTTCGGCTTTCTCCTCTGTCTCGTCGTGCTGGCGCTTTATGCGGCGCTGACAGTGCGGCTCCTTATGAGCGCGACGAACCAGAAGAGTCTCTTCGCTCAATGCGCTGTGGCGGGCCTCGCCGCGCAAATCGGCCTGCAGAGCCTCGTCAATATGGGCGTCGCCCTGCGCGCGCTGCCCGCCAAGGGCATGACGCTGCCATTCATTTCTTATGGCGGCTCCTCGCTGCTCGCGACTGCCTTCGCATTCGGTCTCGCGCTGGCCCTGACGCGCACGCCGCAAATGGTGCGGCATCGACGGGAGTTCATGCCATGACCCGCGACGGGCTCATCGCGCTCGCGGCCGGCGGTACAGGAGGGCACCTCTTCCCGGCGGAAGCGCTGGCGCAGGAATTGAAACGCCGAGACTGGAACATCCTCCTGGTCACCGACGCGCGCGGAAGCCGCTACGCCGAGAAATTCCCGGCGGACGACCGCTTCGAGATTTCGGCCGCGAGCCCCTCGATCGGCGGGCCGATCGCGAAAGCGTTCGCCGCCGCCTCGCTCGCGGGCGGGCTGGTCACGGCGTTGAAGGAATTCCGTAGACGGAAGATCTCTGCGGCCCTCGGATTCGGCGGCTATCCTTCCTTTCCCGCGATGAAGGCGGCCGCGCTTCTGCGCATTCCCTACGGGCTCCATGAGCAGAACGGGGTCCTTGGCCGGACCAACCGCATGCTGGCGTCCGATGCAACATTTCTGGCGCATGCTTTTCCGACGCTTGAAAGGGCGCCGGCCCGCGCGCGCCGGATCGAAGTCGGCAATCCCTTGCGCGACGCGGCGGCGAAACTTTCGGGCGCGCTCTACTCGGCCCCGGGCTCATCCGATCCGATCAAGCTTCTCGTCTTCGGCGGCAGCCAGGGCGCCTCGATTTTCTCAAAGGTGACGCCCGGGACGATCGGCAGCCTGCCCGAGGCGCTCCGGCGGAGGCTCCATGTGACTCAGCAGGTTCGCGATGCGGAGATTGAAGGCGTGCGGGCGGCGTATGCGCAGGCTGGCGTCGCGGCTGAGGTTGCGGCGTTCTATGACGACCTGCCGGCGCGCATTGCGGCGTCGCACCTCGTGATCGCGCGCGCGGGCGCCTCGACGGTCACGGAAATCGCGACCATTGGCCGGCCCTCGATACTTGTGCCGCTCGCCATCGCCATGGACGACCACCAGAGCGGTAACGCGCGCGCTCTGGTCGATGCAGGCGCCGCCATTCTTTTGACCGAAAAAGCCTTTACAATTGAGGCGTTGAGATCGGCGCTTGAGCCCTTGTTGACCGAGCCAGCGCGCCTCGTCGCGATGGCTGCGGCGACAAGAGGGCGCGTCAGAACCGGCGCCGCGAAGGCGCTCGCCGATCTCGTCGAGGAGATCGCCGCCAAGGCGAGCAAGAAGGCCGCATGAAAGAGTCACGCAAGATAAAGATTCGCCTGCCGTTCGATGTCGGCGTCGTGCACTTCATCGGCATCGGCGGCATCGGCATGTCCGGCATCGCCGAGGTGATGCACAATCTCGGCTATTCCGTGCGCGGATCGGACATCGCGGAGAGCGCCAACGTGGCGCGCCTGCGCGACAAGGGAATTGAGGTGTTCATCGGGCACCGTCCGGAGAACGTCGAAGGCGCCGATGCAATCGTGGTTTCGACCGCAGTCAAACGCGACAATCCCGAGGTCCTCGCCGCGCGTGCGCGGCACATTCCGGTGGTTCGACGCGCCGACATGCTCGCCGAATTGATGCGGCTTAAATGGACGATCTCGGTCGCCGGCACCCACGGCAAGACGACGACAACGACCATGGTCGCGGCGCTGCTCGACGAAGCGGGCCTCGACCCGACCGTCATCAATGGCGGCGTCATCAACGCCTACGGCACGAACGCGAGGCTAGGGGAGGGCGACTGGATGGTGGTCGAGGCGGACGAATCGGACGGCTCGTTCCTCCGCCTGCCGACGACCGTCGCCGTCGTCACGAACATCGATCCCGAACATCTCGAGCACTGGGGCGGCTTCGACGCCCTGAAGCGCGGCTTCGACCAGTTCATCGAGAACGCGCCCTTCTACGGCTTCGGCGTCGTCTGCCTCGATCACCCCGAGGTGCAGGCGCTGGTCGGGCGCGTCACCGACCGGCGGCTCATCACCTACGGCGTCAATCCGCAGGCGGACGTCCGCGCCGAATACATCGCCTTCGAGAAAGGCGAGGCGCGCTACGACATCATCTTCCGGGAGCGGAGCAAATCGGGCCGCGCGGAGGAGACATTGCGCATCGCCGACGTGCGCCTGCCCATGCCGGGCGCGCATAACGTCCTGAACTCGCTCGCCGCCGCGGCCGTGGCGCGCCGGCTCGGCGTCGGCGAGGCGGCGATCAAGGCGGGATTCGCGAAATTCTCCGGCGTCAAGCGGCGCTTCACCAAGGCCGGAGAGTGGAAAGGCGTCACCATCATCGACGACTACGGCCACCATCCGGTCGAGATCGCGGCGGTCCTGCGCGCCGCACGCAACGTCGCGGCGGGGAAGGTGATCGCCGTCGTCCAGCCGCATCGCTTCACGAGGCTGCGCGACCTCTTCGACGAGTTCTGCGCCTGCATGAACGACGCCGATGTCGCCTTCGTCGCGGACATCTACACGGCGGGCGAGGCGACGATCGAAGGCATCACCCGCGATGCGCTCGTCGCCGGAGCGATTTCGCACGGCCACCGCAACGTGAAGGCGCTCTCCTCGTTCGACGACCTGCCGCGCCTGATCGCCGAAGCCGCGGAGCCCGGCGACTATGTGGTTTGCCTCGGCGCCGGCGACATTACAAAACACGCGAACGGTTTGGCGGATGCGCTGGGGGCGCTGAACGTATGAGACCTTTTCTCACTGCTTTCGGTGTGATCGGAGTCGCGTTCGCATACTTTGAAGAAGCTGCCGCGTGTGGCTGCTTGAAGTATCCGGATACAGTCGAAAAATATTTTGCGCAGAGTGATGTCGTCTTTCGCGGACGCGTGGTTTCGACGCGTTGGGTCATAGCTCGCGACCAAGACAAATTCGAGCTTGTAAAATCGGCCGAATTCGAAATTCAAACTGGTGAGGGCCTCAAGGGTATTCCGCTTCGAGAAGGCGGAAAACAAAATCGTTTCGTTCATGTTCGCTACTGGGATAAGGATGAAGCCGCGTGCGGCACGCCATTTCACTTGGGCGTGCGCTACCAGGTTTTTGCCGAGGAACGCGAAGGAAATTTCTACACGAATTTTTGCATGGGAACCGTTCTGGACGAGTCGCCGCCCCCGTGGAGCTGGAAAAAGTTCGAAGCAGCTGCAGGCAAGGAATAGCGAATGGGCTCGCGAAAATATGGCCTGCTCAGCCAGCAGAGCAGGCCCTTGGTCCGTCTATTGCGCTATCGGTTTCAGACATCTCGAAATGAGATTTCTGTCTTCGTGAGTTTGCGAATCGCCCGTCCCGAGGGTCTCCCCCCCTCGTC
>JBEBFW010000041.1:0-17710 GCA_040081755.1 Parvularculaceae bacterium | reverse complement strand
ACGCGCGCATGCTGGAACGGGGCTGCGCCGCCGCCGCTGAGTGAGCGGCCGTTTTTCTCGCGAATGAGAGTTGCTTGCATGGTTCGCGCTTCTTTTGACGGCGCGAGTCTGCGAAAACGCGAGTCGAATCCTCGCTGGAGCTGTGCGTGAAGGGCGACCCCAAAGTCATCGACTATCTCAACAAGGCGCTGAAGCTCGAATTGACGACGGTCAATCAGTATTTCCTGCATGCGCGCATGCTGAAGAGCTGGGGCCTCGTGAAGCTCGCCGAGCGCGTTTACAAGGAATCGATCGATGAAATGAAGCATGCGGACAAACTGATCGACCGCATCCTTTTTCTCGAGGGCCTGCCGAACGTTCAAGATCTCGACAAGGTTTATATCGGCGAGAGCGCGAAAGAGGCGCTCGAATGCGATTTGCGGGCCGAAAGGCGGGCGCATCCGCTCTATGTCGAGGCGATCGCCTATTTCGAGAGTGTGCGCGACTTCGTCAGCCGGGAGTTGATGGAAAGCATTCTGAAGAGTGAGGAAGGTCACATAGACTGGCTGGAAACCCAGCTGGAGCTCATCGCAAAGCTCGGGGAGGCCCTTTACATGCAGAGCTTGATTGAGCCCAAAGGAGACTAGAATGCTGAAGTTCGCCGTCGCCGCCGCTCTTGTTCTCGCCGCCGCCTGCTCCTCGACCGGAGGCGCAAGCGAGCCGGGCGGGGTCGGCATTCCATCCGGTGAAACCGGCGGGATGTGCGGGGGCATCGCCTCGATCCGCTGCATCAACGGATTCGACTACTGCGCGATGCCGGAAGGCGAGTGCCGCCGCGTCTCCGACGCCGCCGGCAGATGCGCGAAGAAGCCGGACGTCTGCACGCGCGAATACATGCCGGTGTGCGGCTGCGACGGACGCACCTACTCCAACGCGTGCACGGCGAAAGCGGCCGGGGTCAGCGTCGCCGCGCAGGGGCCCTGCGGCTCGTAATCGAACGACGCGTAGTGCGCGACGATCCCGCGCGCTACGCGCTCGCCTTCGGCCAGCGCCGGTGCAGCCACAGCCATTGGTCGGGTCGGGCGCGAACGTAGGTCTCGATGCGCCGGTTGATGAGGATCGTCAGCTCACGGACATCGGCGGTCGCATCGCCGCTCGGCGCGAACTGAATGGGACTGTCGATCGTCATGCGGAAATGCGCGCCGCCGAGGCGTTCGACCCATCCTGGATAGATCGGCGCGCCGTATTTTAGCGCGAGACGGGCCGCGGCCGGCGCAGTCATCGCCTCGCGGCCGAGGAAGGGCGCCGAAATCCCGTCATTCAGCTTTTGATCGACCAGCATGCCGAGCGAGCGGCCGTCCTTCAGCGCCTCGATCAGCGCCCGTCCGCCGCGCTTGCCCTTGGGGATCTGACAACGACCCATGACGAGCGCGCGCGCTTTGATGATGAATTCGTCGATCAAGGGGTTGTTGGCGGCGCGATAGACGGAAGCGAGCCTGATCCCGGCCCGATGGATGGTGATCGGCATGATCTCCCAATTGGCGAAATGGCCGGAGACGAAGATCGCCGGGCGTCCGGCTTCGATCGTTCGCCTCAGACGTTCGTCCCCGATCACCTCGACGCGGCCGCCCGCCTCGCCCGGCCTGAACTTGTCGAGATGCGCCATTTCGGCGGCGGTGCGCCCGAGATTGTCCCAGACGCCGGCGACGATCCGGCGCCGCTCGCCAGCTGTCATTTCAGGATAGACGGCTTTCAGATTGTCGTCGGCGCGTTTGCTGATCGCCAGCAAAGGTCCGACGCTGCGCGTGAAGGCGCTCGCGATGGCGGAGGCTGCATCGATTCCGACGATGCGAAAAAAACCGACCAGCATGCGGGCGAGTGCGTATTCCAGCCTGTGCGCGATCGTCACCGGGCGATTGCGCCGTTCCGGCAACGGCGTTTCGTCGACCGCGGCGTCAGACATGACGGCGCCCCGCATCGCGGAACCGCCTGGCCGCTGCGACGATGAAATCGGTCAAGCCGGCAGGGTCGTCGATGCGCAGGGTCACGGAAAGAACGCGGACGCCGGTCTGCTGCGCGGGTTGAAGACGAACGAAATCCTTGGCCGTCGTAATGAGCGTCGCAGAATGTTCCGCGGCGCGCCGACGCAAACTCTCGATGTCGCCAGCGCTATAGGGGTGATGATCCGCGAAGGCGGCCTCGCCCACGACCTCGAAGCCGGCGCGCTTCAGCGATGCGAAGAACTTCTCCGGTCTGCCGATCCCGCAGAAGGCCAGTACGCGCGCGCTCTCGCCGTTCCCCGGCGCATCGAGCCACGCCCTGAAATGCGGCTTGTCCGCCATCGGAGGGAATGCCGGCGCCGCGGCGTCGCTGACGACGGAGACGACAGCGTCCGCGCGGCGCAAGGCCGCGGAAAGCGGCTCGCGCAAGGGGCCGGCGGGAAAGACGCGCGCGCTCGCCTGTTCCGGATCGATGAGGAGAATCGAGAACGCCTTCTCGATCGAATGATTCTGGAAGCCGTCATCCATGATCACGATGTCGGCGCCGCTCGCCGCAGCCGCCCGCGCGCCGGCCGGGCGATGGCGCGCGACGAAAGTCGGCGCTGCAGCCGCGAGGAGCAGCGGCTCGTCTCCGACGTCACGAGCGCCGTGCACGGACGGAGCGACCAGCAACGGTCCGGCGGCGCGGCCACCATAGCCGCGCGTCAGGAAAGCGGGGCTGAAGCCCCTTGCCCGCAACATGGGCGCGAGCATGAGCGCGAACGGCGTCTTGCCAAGGCCGCCAAGCGCAGCGTTGCCGATGCAGACGACCGGCGCTGCGGGCCGTTCGGGCCGCGCGGCTGCTAGCTTGAGCCGTCTGCCGGCATTATAGAGCATCGAGGCGGGCGTCAGCGAGAAGGCGAGCGCGCGCGCGGCCGGCGTCCTCGCCCGCCAGAACCACGGCTCCTTCATCATGCCGCGCGGGTCTCGGCGAAGTTCGCGAGAACGAGGTCGCTGATTTCGTTGAGGACCCGCTCTGCGCTCGCTTCAGCGGCCTTGCGCGCCGCGGACGCCATCGCGAGCCGCGTCTTTTCGTCGGAGAGCAGCCGTCGCACGGCGGTCGCCAGCTCGCGGTCGTTGCGCACCAGGGCCGCGCCGCCGGCCGAGCGCATCTCGCTGTAGGTTTCGACGAAGTTGAAAGTGAACGGCCCATGCAGAATGGCGCCGCCGAGGCGCGCCGGTTCGAGCGGATTGTGGCCGCCCTTGGCGGTGAGGCTTCCGCCTACGAATGAAACGTCCGACAGGCGATAGAAAAGACCCAGTTCGCCAAGCGTGTCGGCGATGTATATGTCCGTCTCCGGCGTGATTTCATCGCCGAGCGAGCGGCGGCTGACTTTAAGCCCCGCGGCTGCGGCGAGCTCGCGCACTTCGAGGCCGCGCTCGGGATGGCGCGGCGCGATGATCGTCAGGATATCCGGGAAAGAGGTCCTCAGCGCCTTGTGCGCCAGAAAGACCGCGTCGTCCTCGCCGGGATGGGTGGAGGCCGCGAGCCATAGGGGGCGTGCGCCGAGACCCTCTTTCAGTTTGTGCAGGGCCTCTCCGGCCGCCGGAAGGGCGGGCGCCGCGTTTTTCAGATTGCCGAAGGTTTGAACCTCGCGGCCGGAAAGCGCCTTCAGTCGTTCCGCATTCTGACGATCCTGCGCCAGCATCATGTCGAAGGCGGAGAGGACATAGCGGATGGTCTGCGGCTTCTTCGACCATTCCTCGAATGATTTCGGCGAGACGCGGCCGTTGATCAGCGCCATGAATCCGACCCGGGCGCGCGCCGACAGAATGAGGTTCGGCCAGAACTCGGATTCGACGAAGATCGCCGCCTGCGGGCGCCAGTGATCGAGAAACCCATCGACGAAACGCGGATGGTCGAGCGGAATGTACTGGTGAAAAGCGCCGATGGGCAGGCGTTCGGCCATGAGCCGCGCCGAAGTCGTGGTGCCCGTGGTCACGAGGCAGTTGAGGTCCGCTCGCCGCTCGCGCAGGCGGCTCACCAGGGGCAACACCGAAAGGGATTCGCCGACGCTGGCGCCGTGAATCCAGAAAAGAACGCCCTCGGGCCGCGCGCGGCCCGGCACGCCCCGGCGCTCGCCGATGCGCGCGGGATCTTCCTTGCCGGCTTTCAGGCGCTGAGCGAGCGCCAGTTCCGCGATTGGCCCCAGGGCGCGGCTCGCGCCGCGGTAAAGGCGCAGGCCCCAAGGCTCCGACAAGGTCTGGACGGCGGCGGTCATCGACATGATCCTAACCCGAACGGGCGCCGTCAGGCGAGCGGCCGACCAAAATGTCGGCCTCGTCCGCCGCTTTATTGAGCGCGGTCTCGACTTGCAAGCGCGCGGCCTCGATCGCCTCCGGCGAGGCGTCGCTCTGGACGCGGATAGGCTCGCCGCCGCCGACAAAGACGCCTCTCGAGAAGGGCGCGGCCAGAAAGAAACGGTCCCAGGTGTTAAGGCGCAGGCCGAGAGAGGCCGAAAACGCGCCGATGATGATGGGCGCCCCGGACATCTGCGCGAGCCGCACGACGCCCGCCTGCGCGCGGCGCGAAGGTCCGCGCGGACCATCTGGCGTCATGCCGACGATAGCGCCCTCGTCCAGCGCCGCGATCATCTGCACGAGCGCGGACGCGCCGCCCTTGTCCTTGTCTTTTTTCCTTGGATTCGCGGCCGAGCCCCTGATGAACTCGATGCCGAACGGAGCGACGCCGCGCGCGACGATCTCGCCATCCCGGTTGGCCGAGATCAGCATGATGACCCGGCGATCGGTATGCCGACGGATGACGGCGCCCATGAGGAGGCGCTGATGCCAGAAGGCGACGATGAAGCCTTGACCCGAAGCAACCAGCGCATCGACAGGTCCGCGCCCGACATACGACCATTTCGAGGTTGCGAACACGAAGCGAATGTAGAAGGCGACGAGCGCGCTCCCGACGCGGCCCGCGAAATCGCTCTTCAGGAATTGTTTGAGAACCGGGGCCATTCGCCGGGGCTTTCCGGCAATTGCGCCGGCGCGTCAACAGCTTGCGCCATGAAACGGAGCCCGCGATGATGGCGCGGCGCAGACTGATGGCGCGCAACCGCGGACGATTTCGTTCATGAACAAGACGGCCGCGAAAGAAACGTCAACCGCCCGGCTGGCTGTGCGGCTTTGGCGGGCGTATCTCGCCCGTTATGCGCCGCAGCTCGCCGCGGCGGTCCTCGCCATGGCCGTTTATGCAGCCTCGGCGAGCCTCATCCCGGCGGGCGTCGAATGGATCAACAAGGCGCTGTCCGGCGTTGAAAGCGCCTCGCCCTTCACGGGAAGCGTCATCGTCTGGGGGCCGTTTCTCATCATAGGGCTCGGGCTCGTCAACGCGCTCGCCCAATATGTCCAGGCGCGCTTCTCCGCTTCCGCGGCGCTCATGGCGCTGCGCGATCTGCAGGACGACATGTTTCGCCGATTGCTGATCATCGACGACGCGCAATTGCGCGCACTGGGGCCCGGGCAGTCGATCGGCAGACTGACCAATGACGCAACCGTCCTGCGCGAGACGCTCAACCGGGCGACGACGGCGGTGCGCGATCTCCTCACCTTCATCGGTCTTTGCGCGATGATGATCTGGTACGATTGGGTTCTGTTCCTCATTGTCGCGGCCGTCTACGCACTCATCGGCTGGCCGGTGGCGCGCATCGGCAAGTATTTGCGCAAGAGCTCGCGCGAGGCGCAGGCCCAGACCGGCGACATCGCCTCGATCGCCGGCGAGGCTGTCGCCGGCGGGCGCGTGATCCGCGCCTATGGGCTCGAGAGCCGCGAGGGCGCGCGCGGCCGTGCGGCGTTCGACAGGCGCCTCGCGGTTCTCCAGCGCATGGCGCGATTGCGCGCCCTCAATGAGCCGTTCATCTTTTTTGTCGGCTCGATCGCCCTCGCCGTGGTCATCGCCGCCGTCGCCCTGCGCATCGACGCGGGCGCCCTCGACGTGACGGAGTTCATCTCGTTCATCATCGCTCTGCTGCTGCTGTCGCAGCCGGCGCGCGGTCTCTCGACCCTGAACGCCGTCATGCAGGAAGGCTTCGGCGCTTTTGAGCGCATGCTGGAAGTGATCGACCTGCAGCCGCGCATTGCGGACCGGCCCGGCGCCATGCCGCTCGCGCTCAGGGGCGGCGCTATTTCGTTTCGCGATGTGAGATTTTCGTATGGCGACGGCGTCGCGGCGCTGGACGGGTTCTCGCTGGAGGTTCCGGCGGGAAGCTCGGTCGCGCTGGTCGGCGAATCGGGGGCCGGCAAATCGACTGTGTTCGCCTTGCTGCCGCGCCTTTACGAGCCGCAATCGGGCGCGATCTTGATCGACGGCGCAGATATTTCGGGCGCGACGCTCGCTTCGCTGCGGGCCGCGGTCGCCGTCGTCAGCCAGGAGACGATGCTCTTCAACGACACGGTCGCGGCGAACATCTCTTTCGGCAGACCGGGAGCAAGCGAGGCCGAGATCGTCGAGGCGGCGAGGGCCGCGGCGGCGGATCCGTTCATCCGCGCCCTGCCGAACGGCTACCGAACGTTTGTCGGCGAAAACGGGCAGAACCTCTCGGGCGGCCAGCGCCAGCGCATCGCCATCGCGCGCGCGTTCCTGAAAAATGCGCCGATCCTTCTCCTCGACGAGGCGACTTCGGCGCTCGACGCGGAATCGGAGGCCCTCGTGCAGGACGCGCTGAAGCGCCTCGCCAGGGGCCGCACGACCCTCGTCATCGCCCACCGCCTCTCAACGGTGCGCGACGCCGATCTCATCGCGGTCATCGACAAGGGACGCGTGGTGGAGACAGGCACGCACGCGATTCTGACAGCGAGCGCCGGAGCTTATGCGCGCGTCGCGGCGATGCAGTTGAGTCAGGCAGGCTAGACCAGCGCTTTGGGAAATGACGAGGGAGCCTTGTATGAGATTGACGCAGGAATTCGCTTTCAGAGCGAGCCTGAAGCCGCCGCTGCCGATCGGCGCCGGGCCCATCGGCACACGGATGTACTATGAGCTGACCGGCGGAGACGTCGTTGGCGACAGGCTGAACGGAAAGGTTCTCGGCGGCGGAGAGTGGGCGCTTCTCGGGCCGGACGGATTTATCCGGATCGACGTTCGCGCGCAGATCGAAACCCATGACGGCGCCTTTCTCTATGTGCAATACGCCGGTCTCCTCGAAATGAACGCGGTCGTTCAAAAGGCGATCGAGAGCGGCGCAGGCACCGGGTTCGGGGATCAGCGCTTCCACATCAATCCGCGGTTTGAAACCGGAGACGCTCGCTACGCTTGGCTCAACACGACTTTTTTCATCGGCGAGGGACGCGTCCTGCCGGGCCTCGGCGTTGAGTATCGGGTCTGGCGGCCGACCTGAACTACTCCCGCCTCAAAATCCGCTCCGTCAGCAGATTGCCCCACCAGGAGCCCAAGAATTCGGTCTTCAGTGCGGCAGGGTCATAGTCGGGACTCTCCGCCCAAGTCATGAACGCATCGACATCGGTCAGCGAAACGCCGAGCTCCCGAGCGTGCTCGATGTACCGCTCGAGCGCATAGTCGATGACGCCCGTCTTGCCCTGCCGCACATGGCCGTAGCGAAATGAAAGCTGGCGCTTCATCGCCTCGTCGAGGGGAACCCTCTCACGAAAAAAGAGATAGAGCGTCGCGGCGATCCCGACGCGATCCGCGCCGGACTTGCAGTGCATGACGGCCGGGTATTCGATTTCGTCGAACAGGGCGCTCAGGCGCCGCAAAAACTCCTTAGGCGGAGCTTCGCGGGAATAGGCGCGCAAGGGAATGTGGCGCAGGCGCGCCGCGCGGCAGGCGTCCTCTTCGAGAAACAGAAACGCGCTCGGCTTGTCGCCGCGAAGGTTGACAATGGTCCTGACGCCTCGCGCCGCCCACTGACGAATCTCGGCCGGCGACGGCTGGTGCGTGCGCCAGACCCTCCCCGGCGAGACCTCATGGGTGTTCTTGTGAACGAGGCGGATGAAGCCGTGATCGGCGAGCATCAGTTCGCGAAAGGCGCGCGCGCGGCCTTCCCTCGTGTGGAATTCCTCAAGGGTGAGGAGAGATCTCAAAACTCTCCGTCCCCGTCCGGGTCGAGTAGGCGGTGCAGGTGGACGATGAAATAGCGCATATGCGCGTTGTCAATGGTCGCTTGCGCCTTCGACCGCCAGGCGCGCTCGGCCTCCGCGTAGTTCGGGAAAACGCCGACGATGTCGAGCGCGTTCAAGTCGCGGAACTCGGTCCGCTCGAGATCTTCAAGCTCTCCGCCGAGCACAAGATGGAGCAGCTGCTTCTTGCGTTCCGACTTCTTCTCTTTCGCCATGCCCGCTCCGGGATTTGCGGCTCTAGTCGCCGGCGATCGTCATGTCGCCGACGAAGAGCGAAGGCGCGTTGATCGCGCCGGTGAATTCGAGGTCGTTCGCAGGAACGAGCGCCTTGAACATGGCCAGAAGATTGCCGGCGACGGTGATCTCGCTCGCCGGGTGGACGACGGCGCCGTTCTCGAACCAGAAACCTGCGCAGCCTACGGAATAATCGCCGGTGTTCGAGTTCACTTGCGGGCCGAACATGTCGGTGACGAGAAGCCCGTTGCCGGATTTCGCCATCAGCGCGTCCAGCGAAATCGCGCCGTTCTCAAGATGGAAATTGGTGGGGCCGGAGCCCGGCGGCCCGCCGACGCCGCGCGTCGCCCGGCCGTTGGTTTGAAGCTTCAGCTGGCGCGCCTGGGAAGAATTCATCAGCCAGTCGGTCAACACGCCGTCGTCGATGATCCGGATCGCGCGCGAGGCGAGGCCTTCCCCGTCGAACGGGCGGCTGGCGTGTCCGCGCTTGACGTGCGGATCGTCGATCACGTTGAGCCCGCGCGGGAAAATCTGCGCGCCCTTCTTGTCTTTCAGAAAGCTGACGCCGCGCGCGATCGCGCCGCCATTGATCGCGCCCGCGAGCGAGCCGAGGAGCGAGCCCGAGAGCCGCTTGTCATAGATGACCGGCGCGGTCTGGCTCTTGATTTTTTTCGGCGACAGGCGCGCCGCCGCGCGCGATCCCGCACGCGCGCCGATCGCGTCGGGGGCCCGCATATCGGCAATATGGGTCTTCGAATCCCAGTCGTAGTCCCGCTCCATGCCGTTCTTGTCCTCGGCGATGACGCTGACCGAGAGGGAGTGGTGCGCGCCGCCGGAGGCGCCGAAAAAGCCGTGGCTCGTCGCGAACCATTTCCTGCCTTCGCCATAGCCGGCCCCCGCGCCCTCGGAGTTGGCGACGCCTGCGACGGCGAGCGCCGATTCCTCGCACGCCGCGGCCCGCTTCTTCAGCGTCGCGGTGTCGGGCTCGGCGAAGTCGCCGAGTTCGAGATCGGGGAAGGGGGCCCTCGCCAGCCGATCTTCAGGGGCGAGGCCGCAATAGGGATCCTCCGGCGCGCTTTTCGCCATGGCGGCGCAACGCTCGACGAGTTCGTCGAGCGCGGTCTTCGAAACATCGGTGGTCGAGACCGAGGCCTGGCGTCTGCCGACCAGCACGCGCAGACCGACGTCGCGCCCTTCCGAGCGTTCGACATCCTCGAGCGTGCCGAGGCGCCATGAAACGCTCGACGAGACGGCGCGATAGATCAAGGCGTCGGCGGCGTCGGCGCCTGCGCGTTTTGCGGATGAAACAAGGTGGTCGAGAATCGCCTGCGCTTCTGAATCGTTCATGGCCGCGGGATAGAGCGAGTAGTGAAGGGGGAAAAGGGAAAAGTTGGGCGCGAGCGAAACAAAGACTCTGGAGCCCGCATTCCCTCTTCCCCAATCCCTTTTCCCTTCCTCACGGAGTCTCCGGAGAGGTTTCTCTTGCCGCCGCGTCGCCCCATTCGCGCATGGCGGGGAGGGCGAACAACATGTCCCTCCAGGCGGCGGCGAGCGGAGGAAGCGTCACCGGGCCGTAGGTCATGAACCGCGAGACCACCGGCGCGAACATGGCGTCGGCGATCGAAAAGCGGCCGAAGAGAAATGGCCCGCCGGCGCCATGCCGGCTGCGCGCGCCCTCCCAGATTTCGGCGATGCGCCCGATGTCCGCGCGCACCGCGTCGGGCTGGATGTGACGCATGCCGACGCGCGCGAAGTTCATCGGCCAGACGGTGCGCAAACCGGAAAATCCCGAGTGCATTTCGGCCGACACGGAGCGCGCCTCGGCGCGCGCCTGCCTGGCGCCGGGCCAGAGCTGCTTCTCGGGGAAGGCCTCATTCACGTACTCGGCGATGGCGAGCGAATCCCAGATCGCCGTCTCGCCATCGACGAGACAGGGGACAAGCCCCGTCGGCGATTGCCGGAGCATCTCGGTTCGCGTCTCCGCTCGCCCGAAGCGGATTATATTCTCCGTAAACGGAATGCCGGCATGCTTAAGAATGAGCCAGGGTCTCAAGGACCAGGACGAGAGATTCTTGTCGCCGATGTGCAGCGTGAGCGTCATGCGGCGGGTTCCTCGTAGAAATTGGCGATCCAGCGCGCGATGACGTCGCTGTCGGTCCTGGCGGCGAGCGAGGCGCGGGCCTCGTCATAGAGACCCGGCGCAAATCGCTCCTTGCGCAGATCGATGAGCGCGCGCGCGTAGTCGTGCGGGAATTCCGGATGCATCTGGAACGAGACGGCGGGCCCTTGCGCGTAGGCGAGCGCCGCGAAGGGGCAGAATTCCGACGAGGCCAAGGTGACCGCACCTTGCGGGGCTGCGACAACCTGGTCCTGGTGCGAGACCGCGCAGGAGATGCGCGCCGGCGCCGGACGCATCCAGCTTCGGCCGGCGCGGACGTCATAGGCGTGCACGCCTATGCCCCAGCCCCTGTCGGACTTTTCGACGTGTCCGCCAAACGCCTTCGCCATCAGTTGATGACCGAAACAGATGCCGACTTGCGGACGCTTTGCGGCAGCGGCCTCGCGGATCAACGCCTCAGCCGGCGCGATCCAGTCATGTTCCTCATAGACCCCCGCTGGCGAGCCGGTGATCAGCAGGCCGTCGAATTCGGCGACCCCCGGCAACGCCTCGCCTGAAGCCGCATGGACCGTGTAGAAGCTCAGGCGCGAACCATGGGGCGCCAGCAGGCGCTGCAGCATTTGCGGGTAGTCGCCATGGCTCGCCGCCAGCCGTTCCGGCGGCGAACCCGTTTCCAGAATTGCAATGCGCAATGGGATTTCCGTTCGATGCGAGCGCCGCCTTGGCCGCTTCGAAGGGGCGCGTCAAGGCGTCGCCGAAACGGGTTCCGGCCAAGGGATTCAAGGCCCTGACGGTCGTTACTCCCATGGTGGTGTTTTCTGGCAACTAGCTCGCGCCATTGGCGCTCTCGCCCCGGTCGTTTCATTGACTCTTGAGGCCCTTCGACAAATTGTGTCCGACGGACAGGCGGGATTTGGGGCAAGCGGGGGCGACGAGACCCCTCGCTTCAAATGGCGCCGCAAGCAGGGAACAGAGGGCTCACATCATGAGAACGAACAAGCGCACGTTTGCGTTGCGGGCAGTGTTGGCGGCGAGCGTTTCGGCGGCCGCCATGGCGTCGGTTGCATTCGCGCAGGACGGCGTTTGCGATCCGAACGTCGCGAATGATCCGGATTGCCCGCGTCGCAGCAGCGACGAGATCATCGTCACCGGTTCGCGCATCGCACGGCCGAACCTCGAATCGCCGACGCCCTTGACGTCGGTGACCGTCGATGAACTGACCTCGACGGGCGACCTGTCATTAGGTGACGCGCTGAACGATCTACCGTCCCTGCGTTCGACATTCAGCCAGGGCAACTCGACGCGCTTCATCGGCACGGCCGGCCTGAACCTCCTTGACCTCCGCAGCTTGGGCACGTCGCGCACGCTGGTTCTCGTGAACGGCCGCCGTCACATCACTTCGTCCCCGGGCGATTATTTGGTGGACGTCAACACGATCCCCGTCGATCTCCTTGAGCGCGTCGATGTCGTGACGGGCGGCAACTCGGCGGTCTACGGCTCCGACGCCGTCGCCGGCGTCGTCAACTTCGTCATGAAGGATGATTTTGAAGGCCTGACGCTCAAAGCGCAGGGCGGCATCTCCTCGCGTTCCGATCGCGAAAATTATTTTGTTGCCGGCGTCTGGGGCTCCAACTTCGGCGACGACCGCGGCAACATCGCGATCGCGGCGGAGTATGCGAAGACAGAGCCGCTCTATTTCCACGAGCGCGAGAGCCTCACCGGTGCCCTGGGCGGCCGCTGCCAGCTGCAGCAGACCGACAACCCGGCCGGCGAAGTGAACGGCACCGACGGCATTCCGGACACCACCTTCCAGTGCGGCGTTAGAAACTCCGCGATCAGCGACGGCGGCACCATTGGCGCCATCGACGCGGCGGGCCCGACGCGCCGCTATCTGCGCTTCGATACCGGCGGCATCCTCGTCATTGACTCGCCCACCCTCTCATTTTCCGCACCGGCGAACTCGGGCAACCAGATCGGCGGGATGGGTTCGACGCTCCGCAACACGGGCCAACTCGCTGCGGGTGTGGAGCGCATGGCGTTCAACCTGTTCACCCACTACGACATCAGCGACGCCTTCGTGCCCTTCCTCGAAGCCAAATATGTGATGGTTGACGCCATCCAGGAAGGCCAGCCCAGCTTCTGGCAGGGTGCGCTGCCGAACACTGGCGGACCCAGCGGAACTGGCCTCCCGGCGCCGGCCGCGCTCCGTTGCAACAATGGCTTCCTGACCGCGCAGGCGCTTGCGATGCTCCAGAGCTTCGGCGTCTGCCTCGTTCCGGCAACTGGCACCTTCAGCATGTCGCGCTTCAACGTCGATTTCGGCGGCCGCGGCGAACTTCATGACCGCAATACGTTCAGAGCCGTGGGCGGCATCAAAGGCTCGTTCAACGACGACTGGAGCTATGAGATTTCAGGCAATTACGGCCGGCTCGACACGAAACTGCGGTCGCTGAACAACCTCGTTGTTCGTGACCTCGCCGGCAACCTGGACGGCTTCTCGCTGGCGACCGCCGCGGTCTTGGCGCCGGTCGGTTTCGCGGGCACCAACTTCGAGTTGAACTCCAGCGGCCAGCGAGTTATCTGCGCGGTGAACGTAGTCACCAACGTTCGCCCGGACTGCGTTCCGATCAACGTGTTCGGCTTCGGTTCGCCGAGCCAGGCCGCGCTGGACTTCGTCAACACCGAGGCGAATCGCGAAGAAGAGGCGGAGGAGATCGACTTCCTCGCCACCATGTCCGGCGATCTGTCCCAGTTGTTTGAACTTCCGGGCGGCCCGATCGCCTTTGCCCTCGGCGCTGAGTATCGGAAAGAGAAAGCCTATAGCGCTTTCGACCCGCTCACGGCGAGCGGTGGCACCTTCCTGAATGCGATTCAGCCGTTCTCGCCGCCGGACGTCTCGGTTAAGGAAGCCTTTGGCGAATTGCTCATCCCGTTGCTGGCGGGCACGCCGTTCTTCGAGGAGCTGACCTTCAGCGGCGCGGGCCGCATGTCGGACTACGACACCACGACCGGCACGGTGTGGGCCTATAACGCCAACGTCATCTGGTCGCCAATCAAGGACATCCGCTTCCGCGGTGCCTATGCGACCTCGGTCCGCGCGCCGACCCAGAGCGATCTTTTCTCGCCGCAGTCGCAGAACTTCGCCTTTATCGCGGACCCCTGCGACGTCGCCAACATCACGTCGAACCCGAACCGTGCCGCCAACTGCGCGGCCGCCGGCGTTCCAACCACGTACAATGCGGCGACAACGGCCGCCTGCGCGGCGACCGCGTTCGCGGCTCCGGTCGGCTCGCCATGGGTGAACTGCACGGCGCGCTCGTCGTCGACGGGCTTCGTGTCCGGCGGCAACCCGACGCTTACCCAAGAGAGAGGCAAGAGCTTGACCCTCGGCGTCGTCGTCGAGCCGCGCTGGATCCCCGGCCTCAGCGTCACCGTCGATTACTACAAGATCAAGGTCGATAACCTGATCGCCGTTCTCGGCGCGCAGGTCATTATCAACGAGTGCTATAACAGCCCGACGGGCATCGGCAATCCGTTCTGCGGCACGGTCAACCGTGACCCGGCGACGGGCCTGTTCATTCAGCCCGCGGTGGTTTCGGGCGGCGTGAACTTCGCCGCACAGAGGACGTCCGGCATCGACATCGACACGTCGTACCGCCACACCTTCGACAACGATCAGGCGCTGACTTTCCGCGCCATCGCCACTTGGGTTCGCCGCCTCGACAACTACGTCGATCCGACCAATCCCATCATTCCGAACCGTCAATTGCAGGAACTCGGCGATCCGCGTTTCGCCGCGAACTTCAGTGTCAACTATGACTTCGGCATGATTGATGTCAGCTGGGACGTTCGCTACATGGGCAAGCAAACGATCGGCACATGGGAAGCGCAGAACCAGTACACGGGCCTCTGCCCGGTGTCCGGCTCGACCGGCATTTCGGGCCGCACCTGCACGCCGGGTCAGCTCGCTCTGCTTGATCCGCAGAACTACGACCTCAACGAGTATGTCTATTATCCGCATGCGCTCTATCACGACATCCGGATCGATTTCGACATCGGCGACGGCAAGTACAACCCGTATTTCGGCGTCGATAACGTCTTCGACAAGAAGCCGCCTTTGGGCCTGCTTGGAACAGCTGGCGGCGATCCCTATGACACGTTCGGCATGTATTTCTACGCCGGCGTCCGGGCGAACTTCTAACCGACATGAAGGGGAAAACCATGAAACTCACGATCCTGTCAGCCGCGACGGTTCTCGCGGTCCTCGCCGCCCCTGCGCTGGCTGCGCCGGCGCCGACGCACACGGTAGAGGTCCGGCTTTCCGCAGCGGATCTCTCCAGCAACCCGCAGCGCGCTTACAACAAGCTCGTCAAAGCGGCGCGCGCCGAGTGCATCACGCCGGGGTTCAAGCCGCTCACGCTCAAGGTCAGCGAAAATCGCTGCTACAAGGAGCTGATTGCTGAACTTGTCGAGAAAGTTGGCAGCGCTGACGTGGCCGCGTTGCACGCGGCGCCGCAAAAGCGTTAGGACTTTCGAGGCGGCGGAGCGAGTTCCGCCGATTCCTCAGACGATATGGGTCGCCCCTTGGGGCGACCCATATCGTTTTCGAACATTGAACTGCAGCCCCCGGCCAGGCCTTCTCTATCCGGCTCGCGACCCAACTCGCGACGATGGGCCCGTCGTTCCTATCCGGCAGCAGTGCTAAGAGCCCGCCATGGCCTACCGCTCGCTTCGCGATTTCATGGGCAAGCTCGAACGCGCCGGCGAACTGGTGCGCGTCGCCGAGCCGGTCTCGACCGTCCTTGAAATGACGGAGATCCAGACGCGGCTTCTCGCCGGGGGCGGGCCGGCGGTTCTGTTCGAAAACCCTGTGCTTGACGACGGCCAGCCTTCCAGAATCCCTGTGCTCGTCAATCTCTTCGGGACAGTGAAGCGGGTCGCCATGGGCGTCACCCTCGACGGCAAGGAGCGCGCGACCGCCGCGGAGTTGCGCGAAGTTGGCGAGCTGCTCGCCTTCCTTCGCCAGCCCGACCCCCCGGGGAGCCTCGGGCAAGCGCTCGGCCTTTTGCCCCTGGCGCGCAACATCATGGCGATGAAGCCGTCGAGCCGCGCCTCCGGCGCGCCCTGCCAGGAGGTCGTCCTCACCGGCGCCGACATCGACCTCCATCGCTTGCCCGTCCAGACCTGCTGGCCCGGCGAGCCGGCGCCCCTCATCACCTGGCCGCTGGTCGTCACCAAGGGACCGTCCGCGGCGAAGGAGGACGACTTCAATCTCGGCATCTACCGTATGCAGAGGATCGGCCGCGACCGCACCGTCATGCGCTGGCTGAAGCATCGCGGCGGCGCGCAGCATCATCGCCGCTGGGGCGAGAAGAAATCAGAGCCGCTGCCCGCCGCCGCCGTCATCGGCGCCGATCCGGGGACAATTCTCGCGGCGGTGACGCCGGTCCCCGACACGATGTCAGAGTATCATTTCGCCGGGCTCTTGCGCGGCGCCAAGGTCGAGCTGGTCGATTGCAAGACGGTGCCGCTAAAAGTTCCCGCCGAAGCTGAGATCGTGCTCGAAGGCCATGTCTCCCTTGATGAGCATGCGGACGAAGGCCCTTACGGCGATCACACCGGATACTATAATTCGGTGGAGCGTTTCCCCGTGTTCACGATCAGCGCCATCACCATGCGCAAGGACCCGATCTATCTCTCGACCTTCACGGGGCGGCCGCCGGACGAGCCGAGCATTCTCGGCGAGGCGCTGAACGAGGTTTTCATCCCGCTGCTGCGCCAGCAATTCCCCGAGATCGTCGATTTCTGGCTGCCGCCGGAAGGGTGCTCCTATCGCATCGCCGTGATCTCGATGAAGAAGGCCTATCCAGGCCACGCCAAGCGCGTGATGATGGGCGCGTGGTCGTATTTGCGTCAGTTCATGTACACCAAGTGGATCATCGTCGTTGACGATGACATCGACGCGCGCGACTGGAAGGACGTGATGTGGGCGCTCTCGACACGGATGGATCCGGCGCGCGACATCACGCTCGTCGAGAACACGCCGATCGACTATCTCGACTTCGCCTCGCCGGAATCGGGCCTCGGCTCGAAAATCGGCCTCGATGCGACGAATAAATGGCCGCCCGAAACGAAGCGCGAATGGGGAACGAAGATCGCCATGAGCCCGGACGTCGTCCAGCGCGTGGACGAGATATGGACGCGGCTTGGACTGCCGGGCAGCGGGCGGTCGATCTGGTGAGAGAGGTAGATTTGGCAGCCGGCGACCGGCAACCGGCAACCGGCAGGATTGCGCTAAAATTTGCCGCGTCGAATGCAGGCGGCCGGACCGGTTGCCGGTTGCCGGTCGCCGGTTGCCGCTAGAGCCGCGTGCCCTCTCCCCCCCGCGCCATCCTCCAGATCGTCCCGGAACTGAACGCCGGCGGGGCGGAGCGTTCCACCCTTGAGATGGTTCAGGCGATCGCGGGCGCCGGCGGGCGCGCCATCGTCGCCTCGAGGGGCGGGCGGCTGGAGAAGGACATCGCCGCGGCCGGCGGCGAGTTCGTCCGCTTGCCTGCGCACTCGAAAAATCCCGCGACGATCTACGCGAACGCCGGCCGCATCGCGCGGCTGGTGGAAGAAGAGCGCGTCGACCTACTGCATGTGCGCAGCCGCGCGCCTGCGTGGAGCGCCTTGTGGGCGGCGCGCCGGACCGGCCGCCCGCTGGTTGCGACCTACCACGGCGCCTATGAGACGAAGTCCGCGCTCAAGCGCTTTTACAATTCGGCCATGGTGCGCGCCGACCGCGTCATCGCCAATTCCGCCTACACGGCCAAATCGGTGTCGGCCCAATATCGGTTCGACCGCGGCAAGCTGAGAACGATCCCGAGAGGCGCCGATCTCGATGTTTTCAACCCTTCGCTCGTATCGCCTGCGCGCGGCGCGGCGCTCGCCTGCTGGGGGAGCGACAATCGCGGCCCGTGCCTCAAGCTGGTGCTTCCCGCCCGATTAACCTTCTGGAAGGGTCAGGATGCCGCCGTCGCCGCCGTCGCGCTCCTGAAAAAGAGGCGCGTCGGCGCCACTGGCATCCCGCCCTTTTTGCGGCTAATTTTGGTTGGGGACGCGCAAGGGGCCGGCGATTTCGAGGGCCGGCTTCGGCGCGAGATCAAGGACCGAGGGGTCGAGGACATGGTGGGATTGGTCGGCCATTGCGCCGACATGCCGGCCGCTTATTCATGGGCCGACGGAGTATTGTCTCCGGCGACCCTGCCGGAGACAATAC
>JBEBFW010000245.1:0-5005 GCA_040081755.1 Parvularculaceae bacterium | reverse complement strand
CGATAGCAGCTTTCATCTCTGTCCAGAAATCGTCCGCGCGGGGCGAGATTCACAGAGAAGGCGCCGCGCGGACGATTTCTGGACAGAGATGAAAGCTGCTATCGCACGCGCGGCAAACTCCCTTTGGCCGACAGCAACGACGGGCCGAAGCTCAGCTGACTTCACCCGCCGCTGCGACGGCCCGCGCGGCGATGATCCTGTCGCCAACGAGCTTTGCTTCCGCGGCCTCGCCTCGCTCAGAATGAGCAAGCTCGGCCTCTTCGGATCGATTCGGGTCAATGCCCCCTTGTGCCGAGGAAGGCCCCGCTGCGAACGAGAGTTGCTTCAATTCTTCCTCAGTCAGCCCTCTGTCTTCGCCCGCCTCGAGCGATAGCGGCGCGAGGCGTTCGGCGTCCATGAACTCGCGAACGATGCGTCCCCACATCCCTCTCGACAGCTGAACGCCGCCTCTCGAAAAGTCTGTTTCCCGCGGCGCGGCCGCCGCCTTCTTCAGCCAGTCTCGCGCGATCGCTTCGTGACCCGGGCCGCCCGCGATGATCGTGGCCTCGGCCATCATCGTGCAAAGGCGCGCCGAGGCTCTCACGCGCAAGACGGGCGCAAAGATTGCGCCTGCGCCTCGATAGTCCTTTAGCGCCAACCTGGCCATCGCGTTTGCGATGGCCGCTTCGTGAGACTGGGGCGCCTCCGCCGCCAGCCGCTCCAGGGATTTGGCGCGCTTGCCCGGCGGCTCGCCTGCAAGCAGCGCATTCATTGCATCGACGATGTCCGCATGCGGAGTTTTGGCGAACGACGCGCCCAGAATCGTCAATGCGCGAGACTTTCGGGAATCGCCTTGAAGGCGCGCCGCCAGTATGGCGACGGGCGTCAACCCGGGCGCAAGTTTGAGGGCCTTCTCCGCATCACGCAATGCCAGCCTCTCATCGCCTGACGAGGCGGCCGCGGCTGCGTCAGCCGCGAGGAGCGCCGCCTGACCCCGCCGAGCCTTTTCAGAATCGATCGCCTTGTGTTTGCGCGCCGTCTCGAGCGTCTCGCGCATCTGGCCCCAGGCGCCGCGCTCCAGACCGCCCGCAAAAACAGAATCAAACGCCCACTGAGCATCTGGATGCAAAGCGAAGGCGCGCTCAGCGTAGGCGTAGGCGGCCTCCCGCTCTCCTGCCCGTTCAGCCTGCAGGTAAAGGCCCCGAAGGCCCAAAAACTCGCTCTCCGGCGCCGCAAGCATTGCGGAGAACGTTTCCTGCGCCGCCTTGTCGTCGCCGCTCAGCAGAGAGGCTTGCGCGCGCAAGAGTCGCGTCAACCCAGTGTCACGGAGCTTGCGCTCCGCGATTGCGGCCTGCTGCAACGCCGCCTGGCCGTCACCGACTGCGAGAGCCTCAAAGCCCCTGATCAGGGCGTTAAAACCCCGGGCGCGGTTCCCTTCATCCGCCATGCTGCGCACGGCGTCAGGCGCTCGCGTCATTGCACGAATTATCAAGATGGCGATAATGGCGAGGGCGGTGGCGATCGTCGCGAAGAGCAGCGCGGCCCCCGTATGAATGTCGTATCGCGCGCCGAACGCCTCTGCGACCACGCGACCATCGATCCTGAGAATCAATGTGGAAACGAACGCAAAGAATGCGGCGCTCAGGATAAAAATCAGTATACGGACCATCATCCGGATGCGCTCTCGATGAGATAGGCGGTCAGTTCGGAAAGGCTTGCGCGCGCAGCGGTCAGTCGCTCGGCGTCGGAGATGAAGGCGTTCATGCTGGTAAGGGCCGGCCCTTGCAGCGCCTTCAACTCCTGAGCCGCCGCCTCTACATTGTCAGAGGAGAGCGCCGCTTCAACTCTGGACAGAACAGCCGCCGGCCTTGCGCCCGTCACCGGGCCGGCCGGCATGATGCTGACCAGGTCCGCAACGCCCGCGGCGAAGCGGCCAAGTGCGCCGCCGCTCTTTCCGGCGTCGGCCGCCAGAGCCTTTCGGGCCTCGTCCGGAAACCGCGCCTTGAGCTCGGCAAGCGTCGGGGCGCCCTCGGAGGCGTCTATGCGCAGCCTATCAATCGCAGGCGCACTCGGCGCGAGCGCCTCGGCGCGACTCAGTTCGATCTTGTATGGCGCGCCGCTTTCGACAGCACGCGTCAGGGCGAAGAGCACCAGAGTCGCCTTGGTCGAAGAAATATCCACCGGCCGCTGCTGCGCAGCTCCGGCCTGCGGCGGTTCGACAGTCTGCGGCAGCTGCGCTTGGGCGTTCAGCGAAGCGAGAACATCGCGCAGGGCCGTGATCTCTTGCCCCTGCGCTTCCGCGCGGGCCCTTTCGGCGCCAAGCTCGGCCGTCAAGCGACTCATTTCAGTCTCGAAACGGGCGCGCAGCGTCTCCAATTCGCCCGCCATACTTCTCTCGGCCTCAGTCGGTGGGCCGGCCGTCGAGGCTGGCGGGTCCGCGGCCAACGGTGCAACGCCATTCGATTGGTCGGCTGCGAATGCTTCCGCCTCAGCTTCCAGCGCTGCAAGGGGATCGGCCGCCTTGGCGGACGATGCCGGGTCCGAGGACAAGGAAGGGTCGCCAACCGGACCTGGCGCTCCGACCCCGCCAGCCAACGGCTCGGTATGCGCCTGCGGCCTCGCTGTCACTCCCGGCTCGGCGACTGCGCTCAGTGCGTCCCCGTCATCGGGCGCCGCCGCGACCAGCGGGGTGAGCTCGTTCGACGCCTCGGCTGGAGCGCCATAGGCAATCGGCGGCGAGGCGGCGTGTTCCGCATTCTGACTTTCGGCAGAGTCGATGCCGGGCGCTGCACCGCGGCTCAGCAGCTGGCGAATGGCCCAGTAGCCGCCGCCAACAATGGCCAGCCCGATCGCTGCGGTCGCCGTCAGCAGGATCAACCGGTTCGGGCCCGGCCTGCCTGCGGTCCTGCCGGCGGGCGTCGGTTCGCCGCCGAGAGAGGCGGGTCCGCCCGGAGTCATCCGAGGCTCTCGCACAAGCTCGGCTTCGATCTCTGGCGGGCCCGATGCGGGGTCTTTGTCGGCGCCGGAATTGGCATTCATCCGTAGGCTCCGCTGATTGAGCGCTGCATTCTATTTGGCTTTCAGTATGGCGTCGATCAAAGCCTCGGCATCGGGGCTTCCGGCGATCGCCACATGTGCCCAAACGCCGCCGGCAGCCCTTGCGACGCTTGGGCTGAGGCACGCTGCTCGCACATGTCGTAACTGGTCCTGAAGCCCAACCTTGGCGGTGAGCTCGCGAAACAATCCGGCGCTTCGCGCTGAAAAATGCGCGACCCAAAGGCCGGGGCTGCAAGCTTTCAAGGCTGAAACGACGAGATCGGAGAGTTCAGGCGCGGCGTCGGCGGCGTAGCCGACAGCGTGGCGCGCCTTCAGCCCGGCCGCTCGGAGCGCTCCCACGAGATCGCCGGCTTCGTCTTGTCCGACCACGTGAAGAACGTCCGCCGCAGTTGAGAGGGTCCCGGCGATGGTGCGCGCCAACGCAGCGACGTCGCCAGCAGCCGTAAGCACCCGGTCAAATTCTGCCCGATGCGCGGCGGCGGCGGTTTTCTCGCCAACCGCGAACGCAGTCGCTCCACGAGAACCGCCCGACGCGCAGTAGGCCCTGACGCCATTGACCGAGGTGAAGGCGACAGTCCCGACCGCCGCGATGTCCGGGCGGATATCAAGAAATCGAACAGCCATCACCGGGGACAAGATGGCGGCGATGCCTCGCGCCGCCAGCATTTCCGCGAAGGCCGAGGCCTCCGGCTCGGGGCGCGTCACGATCACCCGGATTTTCGCAAGCGTCTGCATTCAGCATCAGTTAGGAAAGCCATCTAGTGTCCCGAATCCGAAGTTCGCGCCCTTTGTCGCTGGTCCCGAGCGAACTTCGGATTCGACAAGGACACTAGCAAGATCATGTGTCTAGTGTGGCTTATGGATTTGAAATTCGCATCAGGTCTCGTTGAAGTTGCGGAGCGAATTTCAAATCCGCCACACTTGGAGTCTCAACCATTCTCGTTCTCGGCATAGAATCAAGCTGTGACGACACCGCTGCTTCGGTCATACGGCGCGAAGCGGACGGCGGTTGCGCCATTCTCTCGGATGTGGTGCGCACGGATCTGAGGGAGCACGCGGCTTTCGGCGGCGTCGTGCCCGAGGTGGCGGCTAGAGCTCATGTGCTGGTCCTCGATAGCATCATCGCGCTGGCTGTTGAGCAGTCCGGTCATACCTTCGAAGAACTCGCCGCGGTCGCGGCCACGGCGGGGCCGGGCCTGATCGGTGGCGTCATGGTTGGGCTGACCACAGCCAAGGCGATCGCCATCGCCCATGATCGCCCGCTCATTCCGATCAACCACCTCGAAGGGCACGCGCTCTCCGTCCGCATGACCGGGAGCGTCGAATTTCCTTATCTCCTGCTGCTCATTTCCGGCGGCCATACCCAGCTCATCCATGTTGAGGGCGTCGGGCGCTACCGCCGCCTCGGCACAACGATTGACGATGCGGCAGGCGAGGCGTTCGACAAATCCGCCAAGCTGCTGGGGCTCGGCCAGCCGGGCGGTCCGAGGATCGAGGCGGCTGCAAGAGGCGGCCGCGCGCAGCGATTCCAGTTTCCGGCGCCGCTGACGCGCAGGCCTGGCTGCGACTTTTCACTATCCGGACTGAAGACCGCCTTGCGGCTCGCCGCCGAGGCTCTTGACCATCCGTCCAAAGAGGATATCGCCGACCTCGCTGCTTCATTTCAGGCGGCCCTCGCCCGACATCTGGCGGCGCGCACCGTGCGCTCGATCGAGATGCTGGCGCGTGAGGGCGTCATGGTTGAGCGTCTGGTCGCCGCTGGCGGCGTCGCCGCCAATGCCGCCGTCCGCGAGCAGCTGGAGCAAATCTCTGAGGCTGCAGGCTGCGCGCTTATTATTCCGCCTGCGAAATATTGCACCGACAATGGCGCCATGATCGCCTGGGCGGGGGCGGAACGGCTCGCCTCCGGCTTGACGCCGCCTCGCGCCGACGCGCTCGCCTTCGCGCCGCGCCCGCAATGGGCTCAGCC
>JBEBFW010000040.1:0-17983 GCA_040081755.1 Parvularculaceae bacterium | reverse complement strand
CTGCAGGAGATCGCCTCGGACCGCACCAACACCATCGTTTTCCCATTTTCCCTCCAGCAGATGGCGGATGCCTTCCGGCGCTGATGCGCACATCTCGCAACTGCGAGATGTGTTCGGCGGTCGCGGCTCGTTGTTGATCCCCGGCAACAGCGACGCAGTCATTCGATGAAGCGCGGCCAATCCGGCGATATTCGGCCAAGACCCCGCTGTGCAACTGCGGGATTGGCCTCTACTGTGCTCCCCGGGTAGCGCCGGCGGTTCAACGGTCCGGCATTCAGGGAGGACTTACGATGAATTACCGCCTTTGGGCGAAGGCTTCGGCCTTCGCGCTCGCCGTCGCCGCTGCGCCGCAGCTCGCCATGGCTCAGGGCGCAGCCGATGTGCTGCGCGACGAAATTCTGGTCACGGCGCAAAAGAAAACGGCCGGCGAAAACGTCCAGGATGTTCCGCTTGCGGTCACCGCCTATGGCGACAAGCAGCTCGACGCCTTGAAAGTGCGCGATCTCGGCAACCTGTCCTACGCCATGCCGAACGTGCAGCTTGAAGACGTCGGCACGTCGCGCGGCATCGCTAACTTCTCACTCCGCGGCCTTGGCATCAACTCGTCGATCCCCTCGATCGATCCGGCGGTCGGCACGTTCATCGACGGCGTCTATCTCGGCCAGAACGGCGGCGTCGTTCACGACATTTTCGACCTCGCGTCGATCGAGGTTCTGCGCGGCCCGCAAGGGATCCTCTTTGGACGGAACGTCACGGGCGGCGCGGTGCTGATCAACACCAAGAAGCCAAACCTCAACGAATTCGAAGCCTCGTTCAAAGGCTCGGTTGACTCCGGCCTTCGCGGCACCGGCCTCAACTACACCGCCATGGGCGCCGTCTCGGGACCGATCATCGAGGACGTGCTCGCCTTCCGCCTGACCGGCTACTTCAATGACGACAATGGCTGGCACGATCGCTACCTTGGCGGGCCGAACCTCGTCGCTCGCCTTGGCGCTATCGGCGGCACGGCGCTGGCGCTTCAGGGCGCCGGCTATCAGATCGCTCAAAACAAACCGGATGCGTTTGAAAATCACGGTGTTGCCGAAACCTGGTCGGTTCGTCCGCAGCTCCTGTGGCAGCCGACGGACGGCGTCTCGCTGCTCATCCGTTATGAGCGCTTCCAGAGCCAGGGCGACGGCGCCTCGGCCCAGAACCATCCCGGGCGCGCGCAGCCGGCAGCCGTCGGCGGCGTTCCGCCCCCGCCCGTCGCATCGACCAACGTCTTCTACAGCGCCCCGAAAGACAGCTTCACCTTCTCGATCAACGAGCCTGGTTATTACGAGAATGTCGGCGACACGATCTCGGCCGAATTGAACATCGATGTCGGTTTCGGCGACGGCAAGATCACCAACATCTTCGGGTGGCGCGACACGGAAGGCCATACCTACGGCGATATCGACGCCACGCCGTTCTTCCTGTTCCACTCCGGCGCTGACACTCTCTACGACCAGATTTCGAACGAGCTTCGCTACGCCGGCCGGTTCTGGGATCGCGTCGATACGACGATCGGCTTCTATTACATGACGTCGGACCTCGGTTACCTCGAGAAGCGCTACATTCTCGGCGGTTTCCGCCGCTTCTTCGGCGGCGGCGTCATCGACAGCCGGAACTACGGCATTTTCGGCCAGCTGGACATCGACCTCACCGACACTGTGTCGTTCATCGGCGGCGCGCGCTACTCCAACGAGCGCAAGTCGGCCGACATCGCGAACCTCACGCTCAACAACTTCCCGTCAACAGGCGGTATCGCCGGAGCGGGTTGCACAACCTTCGACGGCTTCACCTGCGGCATCGATTTCTCGGAGACCCGCACGTGGAAGAACGTGACCCCGAAGGCGGGCCTCCAGTGGCAAGCGCGCGACTGGATGCAGGTTTACGGCGGCTGGACGCAAGGCGTGCGTTCGGGCGGCTATAACCTGCGCAATACGTCGGTTGTATTCCCGATCGCTTCCTTCGACGAGGAAACGGTCAATACCTATGAACTCGGGATCAAAGCCCAGCCGGGCGACGGCCGGGCGACGATCAACTTCGCCATCTTCCGGTCCGACATCAAGGACATGCAGCGGGAGATCAACCTTCCCGACGCAGTGGCCGGCGTCGTTCAGCTGATCCGCAATACGGCTGACGCCAGAGTGTTCGGCATCGAACTTGAGGGCCAGTACGCCGTCACTGACAACCTCATCGTGATGGGCAACCTCGGCCGGCTCGACGGAGATTACCAGTCGGTTCTGTTCGACCTGAACAGCGACGGCGTCACCAACGTGTTCGACACGCAGCTGGAAATCCCGCGCCTGTCGCCCTGGAGCTATGGCCTCGGCTTCGTGCATTCGATGTCGCTCGGCGATAACGCCAATGTCGATACGCGGTTCAACTGGTCGCATCGCGACGACAACGCCTACACGGACAACAACCTCGGCATCCTGCTGGGCGCGGACATGATCGACGCGTCGATCGCCCTCTCGATCGGGGATCACGCCACGATCTCGATCTATGGGCAGAACCTCCTCAACCAGGTGACCCATGGCGGCGAGACGCAGCTTCCCTCAACGCTCGGCGGCGGCACCTTCGCGCCGCTCAACAAGGGCCGCGTCGCCGGCGTCGAATTGCAGCTGAAACTGTAATTTCGACGAGAGTCGTGTTTGCTGAGGGGCCCCCACCGGGGCCCCTCAGTCGTTTCGCGTGCGGCGCATGACCGTCTCGCGCAATCTTGACGATCCAGCCGCGGCGGCGTCAGTTTCGTCCAATGAGCGCCGCCGACCGTGCCCTCGACGCTACAGGCTACCGCTGCCCCCTGCCGGTCCTCCTGATGGAGAAAACCCTGCGGGGCATGGCGCCCGGCGAGCGATTGGAAATCACCGCGGACGATCCCGTCGCGGCCGTCGATATCCCTCATTTCTGCCGCGAGGCCGGGCATGCTGCCGAGCGTCTGCCGGCGGCCCCGGGTCTTTGCGTCTTTCTGGTCACGGCCAAGGGAAATAAGGGGTGATTGGGCTCGTTCGGACGGCGGGTTTTCCCGCCACAGGGGCGCCATTTTCTCAGTCATAATGGTAAATCAGCCGCTGGAGATGAGGGCCGCGCCGTGCTTTAATGAAGGTGACGCCGTCGTCAGGGGCCGCCGCAATGAGCGGTCGCCGTTGGACGGTCGGTCGGGGAAGCGCCTCGCCGAGGGGAGTCTGGGGTTATGAGGGAAATCAACGTGACCGTTTCTGTCGGACTGCGCCGGACGCTCAAATGCGCCGCGGCTTTTACGGCGTTGTCGCTTGCGATCGCGGGCCCGGCGTCGGCGAACTATGAGATGGGCGACGCCGCCTACGCTCAGGGAAAGTACGACCTCGCCATCGACACCTGGAAGAAGTTCGGGGGCGCCGGCGACGTGCGCTCGCTGAAGAGGCTCGGCGACGTGTATTCCGACAATGTTTGCTCCCAGAAGGAAGCCGAGCGCGTCGCCGCCAAGGGCGTGCAGGCGCGGCCGAGCAAGGCCCCGCCGTCCAAGGTCGTGCCGATCGACAATGTCGAGGCGCTGAAGTGGTACACGCTCGCCGCCTATCATGACTTCGGTCTGCTCGGTAATCCGACTCCGGACGAAGTGCGCGCCCAGATCGTGGCCGAAGGGTGCCTGCCTTACGTGCGCGAAGAGATGACCACGGGCGACGTCTCCAAAGCCGAGGACCTGGCGGCCAAGACCTTCGAGCGCGGCTCGCCGCGAGACCTCTACGTTCTCGGCCTCATGTATCAGCGCGGCGCAGGCGTCGCGAAGAACAACACCAAAGCGCTCATGCTGTTCGAACTCGCCAAGACCAAGGGCGTCGGCGAGGCGAGCCAGGCGTTTGAAAAGCTCGAGCTGATCACCGATTCGGGCGAGGAAAAGTCCGCGCGGGAACTCGTGCTGGCGTGGCAGCCCCCGCTGCCCGAACTCTACGACAAAAACCCGCCGCAAATGCAGGAACTCGCTCGCCTGAAGGAAGAGCTCCGCCAACTGCGCAATCAGGACGCGCTGCAAGCGGTTTCCGACATCGACGTCGAGCTCATCCAGCGCGCGCTGAAGGCGCTCGGCTTCTACTACGGGACAGCGGACAACAAGATGGGGCCGGATACGCGCGCTGCCATCCGCCGCTTCCAGTATTCGCGCGTGTCGCGCGACGCCGAGATGACCGAGGAGGAAAAGGAAGCGGTGAAAACCGGCGTCCTCTCGGCCAACCAGACGGTCGATCTCATCCGAGAAGCGGCCCGCACCGAGCATCCGATGTCGCAGTACGTCTACGGCGTCATGAACGCCCGCGGCGTCGGCGTCGTGCAGGACGGCGCGGAAGCGGTCAGCTGGCTGAAGAAAGCGGCCTCCGCCGATCTCGCCCTCGCGCATTACGCGCTGGGAGTCATCTATCGCGACGGCACGACCGGTCTCAACGAGGTCGAGCCGAACAAGGTCGAGGCGGCCAAGCATTTCGCCAAGGCTTACGCGCTCGGCTATGCGCCCGCCGGCGACGCGCTGAAGCTCCTTGAGTTCTCGCCGCCGCAGAAAGATTAGGTAAGAGGGGCTTACGATGAAACGCACCGTCACCATCGCCGTCGCAGGAGGCATGACCCTCCTCGCCGCGAGTTACGCGGCCGCCCAATCCATTGGCGGCTTTCCGATCCGCGAGCCCGGAGCGCATGCGCCGGGCTCCGGCTCGCCCGGCTCCGGCGTCAAGCCGGGGGCCAAAGGCCCGATGCAGATCATCGTCGATGTCAATGGTCCTGGCCCCTACAAATCGATCTCCGCGGCGGTCAAGGACGTCGCCGAAGGCGGCATGATCTATGTCATGCACGGCGTCTACAATGAGACTGTCACGGTCACGAAATCGATCTTTATTCAAGGCGATCGGGGACCCGGAGCGGGCGTTGAAATCGTCGCTCCGGCGAATGCGCCTTGCATGACCTTTGCGCCCGTCCAGGGCACGTCGCACGCCGTAATCGCCAACGTGTCGCTGCAGTCGAAGGTGAATTCACGCTCGACCGGCTGCCTCGACATCGGCTCGGGCATGTTCACCCTGAAGGAAAGCGACGTCCTCGGATCGACGGTCTCGCCTGCGGTGCGCATTTCGGGCGGCACGGTCGTCCTCGAGAAGAACCGCATTTCGGGCGGATCGGAGGGCGTTCTGGTCAATCAGCAGCACACCCTCTCGCAGGCGTTCATCATCGACAACAAGATTGGCGGCAACAAGGTCGGCGTCGATATCTCGGCCGAGAGCCGGGCCGACGTGACCGTCTCCGGCAACGAAATCTTCGATAACATCGACACGGGCGTGAAATCGTCCGGATACGGCCAGGCGACTTTGATCGGCAACAAGATTCGCAACAACAAGGGCTCGGGCGTCGTTCTCGACAAGTATTCGAAACTCAGCCTCGTGCGCTACAACGAGATCGTGAAGAACCAGGGAGACGGCATCGCCATTCCCTTTGGCGTCAACGGCCTCATCGAGGAGAACGAGATCGTCGGCAACACCGGCGCCTCGATCTACATCCGCGAGGGCGCGTCGCCGAAAATCACCAACAACATCATCTCGAACAATGGCGGAGACGGCGTCAAGAAGAGCAAGAAGCGCAAGTCTTCGCGGGACGCATACTGACGTTTAGGCTCACTGAAAGTCAAAAAAAGCGCTCCGGCAACGGAGCGCTTTTTGTTTGCATGCCGCCGAGGGGCAGAGACGGAGAGTAGCAGCGTCCCGCGGCGCAGTGACCTCAGCGGCGGCCCGGGATCATGGTGCGGGTGGTCGGGGTCGAACCGACACTCCTTTTGGGAACCAGATTTTGAGTCTGGCGCGTCTGCCAGTTCCGCCACACCCGCGAAGGCGGCGGATCATAGTGAGGGCGACCGAAGGGTCAAGGCGAGGGCCTTCCGCGCTTCATGGTTGATCGGCGAGGGGGCCAGTCGCGGCCGATCGCGGATTCGCATTGCCTCAAAATTAACGCCGCCCCCTCACCAATGCGCCCGAAATGCCCTAGAGGGTGCGCGCCTTGCTGAATGGAACGATCATGATCGATGCGGCCGCCGCCGCCGAGAGGCCAAGCGATCCGCGCGCCGCGATCAAGGGCGTGACCGCGCTGTTGCGCGACATACTGGACGATCTCGAAAAAGCGCCGCCTCCGCAACCCGACCTCACGCCGAACCCTGCGGGCTCTGTCGTGCGGGACCCCGTCGCCGCCGGCCGCGCCGCCAGCCTTGGCGATGTCGTCGATCGGCTCGACGAGCGCGGCTTCGGCCTTTTATTCTTTCTTCTGGCGCTCCCGTGCATTCCGCCGTTCGTCTACGTCCTGCCGCAGATCGTATCGCTGCCGATGCTGGGGCTCGCCGCGCAGATGGCGATGGGGCGCACCGCGCCCTGGTTTCCCGAGAGCATCCGTAAGCGGACCTTCTCGATCGGAGATTTCCGGAAGGTCCTCGATCGCATGGAGAAATACGTTCGTTTCGTTGAGCGATTCTCCCATCCGCGTCTGAAGGCGGTCACCACGCACGGCGCTGCGCGCATCGTCGGCGCCCTCATGGCCATCCCGGCGCTATCCATTCTGGTGCCCCTTATCGGCACCAACACGGTTCCCTCGATAGGCATCGCCCTCGCCTCGCTCGGGCTCATTTCGCGCGACGGCCTTCTGGTGGTTCTCGGCCTCCTGATCGGGGTCCTGTGGCCGATCTTTCTCTTTGGGCTGATCGCGTTTCTGGGGGTCGAAGGCCTCCACATCGCCAAGGAATGGCTGCTCTCCCGATTTTGAACGGCGTCCGAACGCCGCCGCGACATTCGGCCAAGAGGCGTTTCCTTCGCGAGCCGCTAGGGTCATGGCGCATGCTTGCCGCTTTTCAGAAAAGAACGTTCACCGAAAAGGCCTTGATCGTCGGCGGCCTCGCGAGCGCCGGCCTTCTCGCCGGCGCCCACATTTTCCAGGCTTTCGGCTATGCGCCCTGCCCCCTGTGCCTCGACCAGCGCTCGGTGCATTGGCTGGCGTTGGCCGTCGCCGTTGTCGGCCTCATCGCCCAGACGGTGTTCAAGGCCCGCATCGCGGCCGCCGCGACCGTCGGCGCCGCGGCGCTCGTCTATGCGGTCAGCGCCGGTCTCTCCGGCTATCACTCGGGCGTTGAATGGAGGTTCTGGCCAGGCCCCAAGAGCTGCTCGTCCATTTCCTCGGAAGGCGATCTGCCGGCGACGGTTGAAGATCTTGCGGCCGGTCTCGATAGCCGGATCGTCGGGCCGAGCTGCGAAGACGCCCAATGGCGGCTCCTCGGCGTTTCCATGGCCGGCTACAACTTCCTTGTTTCTTCCGGGCTCTTCGCGTTGACGCTGGCGGCGGCGCTCGCCGCGGCCAATGAAGCGCGCCGGGCGCGAAGGCCTGCGAACAACGCCGCCCGCGCCGGGGCCCCCGCGACCGCTGAAGCCAAGGCCCCATGAACGCGACCTTCGATCCGCGTCGCGACCGGCCCGGCTCTGGGCGGAACCGCCTCGCCGAAATGCTCAGGGTCGATCATGCCGGAGAGTACGGCGCGGTGCGCATCTATCAGGGACAGCGGGCGGTGTTCGACGCGCTGCCCACGAAATTCGCGACGGCCGAAACGCTGCGCCGCATGGAAGAGGGAGAAGCGATCCATCTCGAAACGTTCGACCGGCTCCTTGCCGAACGCGGGGTGCGACCGACCGTGCTCTCGCCGGTCTGGAGCCTCGCCGGTTATGCCCTTGGCGCCGCGACCGCACTCCTTGGCGAGAAGGCCGCCATGGCGGCGACTGAGGCGGTCGAGGACGTCATCGAACAGCACTACGCGGCCCAGGCGCGCGAGCTCGACACGCTCGAGCCCGAACTTGCCGGCACGATCGCCGGCTTTCGCGATGATGAACTCGCCCACAAGCGCACGGCGGAGGAAAACGGCGCCCGCGAGGCGATCGGCTATCCGCTGCTCAAGGCCGTGATCGGCGCCGGGTGCAAGCTCGCAATCCGGCTGTCGGAGAAGCTGTAGGGCCGACGCCGCCTCTATTGCGGCTGGATGATCTTGCGTTCGGAATCGGCGAGGGCGGCGAGCCGCGTCTTCCCGTCGGGCGCTACGCGCAAGACAGCAAAGCGGGCCGCGTTGAATATCTCCGCCTCGCCCTCCTGGAAGAAATAGCTCGTCGGGCAGTAGCGCAGGCCGCTCGCCTCCTTCGTATAGTCGATCCGAATTTCATCCGGACCCGGCGTATCGCCGGCGCCGGCGACGCGCGAGAAGGCGGCGACGCCGTCGCCGTCGAGTTTGAGGAAGACCTCCCCTCGCGCAGGCAGCGCCTCGATCGCCTCGAATTCGGGATAGATCGTCTCCCGAAAAGCGAGGACCATGTAGTCGCCCTGGATGAGCGAGCGCGGATCGACGGGGCCGAGCGGCAGATAGATGTCGCGCGCCTCGCGGAAGTCGGATTCAAGGCGCAGGACCGAGCGGTTGACGAGCGCCAGCGATCCGAGGAGGAGCGCGCCGAAAGCGAGGCTCGCGAGGATCGGGCGGCGGCCGGCCATTGCGATCGGCGAAGCGCTCGCACCCGCTTCGAGGCGTCTCGCGATGAGCGCTCCGGCGAGCGTTGCGGCGCCGAGGCCCGCGAGCACCGCCGACTTTTGAAGCAGCGTCATCGAGAGGTCGTAGTAGAATTTCCCGACGAACCAGGCGAGCGCGACAACCCCGACGGCGGCGAGGCCGCGATGTCCGGCCGCCATGCCGGCGAGGAGAATGAGGATCGCGATGGCGCCCGAATCCGGCAGCAACCAGATGCCCGCTGAGATGAGCGCGGTTCCCGCGAGTAGCCCCCACAGAGGATAGCGATCGCGCAGGCGAATGAGGCAATAGACGGCGCCGGCTGCGAAGACGAAATTGGCGGCTGTCCCGGCCTGAAACGCCTCGATGCCGAGAAATCCGATTCCGCCGCGAAGCGTCAGATAAAAGATCATCGGCGCGATCAGCAGCGCCGCGCCGACAGCGGCGCGCCGGCGCGATTGATCCCCTGTGAAAAGGCCGAGGCCGAGAACCGCGCTCGCCGGCGGGAAGGTCTGCAGGGCTGTCGGCCCCCAGGGCTTCTCATCGACAAGAGTCATCAGCGCGAAACCGACGATCCAGAACCAGGCGCTGGTCGTCAGAAACGTGAGGATGCCGTCTTTGACGGCGCGCGCGGCCAGCGCCGCCGCCGGAATGAACAGAAGGGCAGTCACAAGGCCCGCATGACCTACCGTCGCGCCGCTCCCGACAACGCCCTTGCCGTCGCCGTCGAGGATCGACCAGACGAGATACCAGGTCGAGGCCGTCGCGGCCGTGAGGCCCGCCGCTATCATCGAAATGGCGAAATGGCGTCGAAAATCGCCGGAACCGGCCCGGCCCATCCGAGAGCCGAGCAAGACGAAGGCGAGGCCGATGGCGAGCCCGGTTCCGGCCGCCGCGCGCGGGTTCGTGAAATCGGTGAAGATCGTGGCGACAAAGGCGCCAATGGCGCCGGCCGCGAGCAGACCGGCGATCCAGCCGCCGATCGCGAGAAACGTCTCAGCATACCAAGGATTGTCGCGATGTGAGGAGGGCGCTGTCATGACGGGCTCCTCCTCCCGCGTAGCAGGAAGGCGAGAGCGGCCGTCACGGCGACCACCCAGAGCGCGCTCAAGAGGAATCCGACAGCGATTTCGCCGGCGCCGTCGAGGCGCATGCGCCAGATCGTGCGCACGCCGGCGCCTCCGACGAAGACCGCAAAGGCGAAGAGCGCCAAGGCGCGGGCCGGGCGGTCGCGGCGCGCGACGCCGTAGAGGAACAGCGTTCCAGCGCCGACGAGGGCGAGCGACAGCGTCCCCGCGAGACCGTTCTCGAACGGCCTCGATCCGACCGCCTCATTCAGCGCCGCGATTGTCGCGGGCGTCAGCGCCGAGGCCGTGAAGAGCCAGCGTTGCCAGTTCGGCTGCGGACCCGCGACGGGCGTCGCCACGAAATCGCGGACGACCTGGACGGCGAAAGCAAGGACGGCGTAACTCGCCGGTCCGATCATCGAGATCGCCAAGAAGCGCGGTCCGAGATATTCTTCCGCCCACAGCGTATAAGCGGTCGAGGCGATGCCGAACCACACCGCGAGATGGGCGTCCGACCGGGCGATCAACGACAGGGGCAGCGCGAAGGCGGCCCACACGGCAAAGAGCCGCCAGGGATCCGCGCCGAGCTGGTAGACTTGGCCCACGACCGCCATCGAGAGGCCGATCATGACGGTCGCCGCGACGCCCGCGAGGTTTCCGAGCAAGGATCGTCTCGGCAGCGCCGCCCACAAAAGGAAGGACGCCGCCATCGCCAACTGCGGCAGGGCGATCTTCGCGGTGTCCGAGAGATCCCGCCAGTTATAGGCGAAGAACATGATGACGGCGGCGATGAGCTGCGCAGCGCCAAAAAAGACGAACAGCGCGAAAGCCCAGTTCGCCGGGCCGTGCTCTTCGGCCGCCGCTCGACTGTCGGTCGCCCTCGCTCCGGCAAGCGCGCGGCCGATCAGCCCGCGCCAACCCTCAGGCCCTGAATCCGCATTCATGCAACGTCCTCCCCGGCGCCGGTCAATCCCCGGCCGTCAGCAATTCCTTGAATGTGCCGTCATGGTCATAGGCGAGGTCGTCGACGCGCCAGCCGCCGCCATATGTGAGCCGGTAGATGATCCGCTTCTTCGAGTAGCCGTCCGCGAAATCGACGGGGACAGAGGATACGCCCGCTTTCGTCTCGCCTTTGCGCACGGCGAAGCGGGTTGGATATTCCTGCGTGTCCGTGAACGGGTCGCCGTCGATGGGCGGGACCTCATCGACAGGGAAATCACGGGCGAAATAAGCGTCGATACGGGCGTTGAGCGTCTTCGACAGCCATTTCTTGCGCGCAGCCGCCGTCTCTTCGGTGAAGCCGGCATCGTGATTGAAGTGGAACTCGAGGAGAGCCTCGACGACGCTCTCTGGCGATCCGCGGCGCGCGCCAGTCCCATAGGCCCGACTGAGAGTCCAGATGACATTGTCGAGCGCGAAGAGCGTTGTGTCTGCGTCGGCGCGGTGAAATTCCCAGAGCCCCGAATCGCACGAAAGGCTTACGCCCTTGACCGAGCCTTCGGCGAAGCCGAGCGACCGGGCGTGCTGCTGCGCGGGCTCTGGCAGTCCGCCCTGAAACAGGCCTTCAGGCGGCATGTCCGTCGGATCAAAGGCGGCGTTGCGGCAGCCTATGGGCGCCGGCGCCTTCACGGACGTTCTGGAGAAGCTGACGCGGGCGCCGATCAATGCCTCACCAACCGGTGCATCGACCGTCCACGGCGCGACGACGCCATGGGTGATCCGCCAGGCTCCGCGAATGCTGGCGTCCTCCGCCTGAGCCATCATTGGCGCCGCCGCCAAAGCGAGCGCTGCCGCCAACCGTTTCATTGCTGCCTCCCCTCGTCAGACGCCTGCGACCTGCGGATTACACCACCGCGTTCTCCTACCACGAAAGCGCCTGGATTGCCCGGCGCCCCGATCCCGCGCCAGGCGCCAGTCGGCGACTTTCGGCCTCGCGGAACCATTTTTTTACCCTTCCCTCGTCAGGGTCCGGATTGCCTGGAAGGAGCCGCGCCTTGAGCGTGAACATAGAGAGAACGCCGAAAGCATCGATTTCGGTGATTGTCCCCGCGTTCAATGAAGCCGAAAGCCTTGAGCCGCTTTTCGCCGAGATCGCGGCGGTCATGGGCCGGATTGGCGCGCCCTTCGAAGCGATCTTCGTCGATGACGGTTCGACGGATGCGACGGGCGTCGTTCTGGCGCGCCTCGCGGCATCGGCGCCGATGCTCCGCGTCATCGAGTTCCGGCGCAATTTCGGCAAGGCGGCGGCGCTCGACGCCGGCTTTCGGGCGGCGACCGGCGATGTCGTCATCACCATGGACGCCGATCTCCAGGACGATCCCGCAGAGATCCCGAAGCTGCTCGAAATGATCGGCGCCGGCTACGAGGCTGTGTCCGGTTGGAAAAAGAAGCGACTCGATCCGCTCGACAAGCGCGCACCCTCAAAGCTCTTTAACGCCGTCGTCAGCCGCCTCAGCGGCGTCGCGCTCAACGATTTCAATTGCGGCTTCAAGGCGTACACGGCCGAGGCAGTCGAGGGCCTCCATCTCTATGGAGAACTCCACCGCTTCATACCGGTTCTCCTCCACTGGCGCGGCTTCAAGGTCGGTGAGATCGTGGTCAATCACCGTGCCCGCGAATTTGGCAAGTCGAAATACGGCGCAGGCAGACTGTTCAAAGGCGCGCTCGACCTGCTGACGGTCATTCTCAACACCCGATTCCAGACGCGCCCGCTTCATGTCTTCGGAGGCGCCGGCGCGATCATGGGAGCGGCTGGCGTTGCGATCCTTCTCTATTTGACAGCGCTCTGGTTCATCGGGGATGGCCCGATCGGCAATCGGCCGCTCCTCTTTTTCGGCATCCTCCTGTCGACGTCCTCGCTGCAGTTTTTCACCGTGGGGCTGCTCGCCGAATTCATTCAGCGCCAGTCGGTCGATGGGCGCCCGCACTGGCTCGTGCGTCGCACGCGCAATCTTGAAACGCTCGAATCTCTCAATCCCGAAATCCGGCGCCTGAAACGCGCCGCCGCCGCGCTCAAGGAGGCCGATCAATGGCCGGCATCGCAGGAACGACCATTCGCGACGACACCGGCGACCGCCATCGTCGAAAGTACGAGAACCGCAATCCCCTCCAGCGGCTAGCGCTCGGGCGGTTTCACGACGAGGCTGCCGAGACGATACGCGCGCTCGCGCCGCGATCGGTGCTCGATTTCGGGTGCGGGGAGGGTTTCCTTGCGGAGAAACTCATTGAACGCGGCGTCGCGCTCGACGGCTATGTCGGGGTCGATCTGCGCGCGGAGGCGCTCGCCGACGCGCGGCGACGCTTGCCCGGTCTGCGCTTCGTCGAGGCCGACATTCTGGTATGGCCGGAAACGAGCGCGCGCTTCGATCTTGTGCTCGCAAGCCAAGTGCTGGAGCATCTGCCGAACCCGGAGCAGTTTCTTGCGCGCCTCTGCGAGGCATGCAGCGGCCGCCTCATTCTGACCGTGCCGCACGAGCCATGGTTTCAACTCCTGAACCTTGCGCGTGGGCGCGACCTCCCCCGGTTGGGCAACCATCCCGAACACATCAATCGGTGGACCAGCGAGGCGTTCGCCGATTTCGTAGCGGCCGGGGCCGTTGTTGAACGAGTATGGCCGGTCTTTCCGTTCACCTTCGTTCTAGCGCGCCCCAGGTGACTTCGCCGCGCAGCATGCTGGTCACCGCTGCGGGTGCGATCCTCGTGACCGCGCTTTGCCTCGCGCTTGCCATCGGGACAGGGGCGTTTCAGGCGGCTGTTCGAGCGCTGGCGCTCGCCGACGCCTCCGCCTGGGGAGAATGCCTCGCGCTCATGATCGCCGTCTCGGTATTGCGCTACCTGCGCCTTCAGCTGGCGCTGACGGGCGTTGCGCCGCTGCCGGCGTTCAACGCCTCCGCCCTGCACGGCTCGGCGTCGGCGCTGGCGCCGGGAAAACTCGGCGAGCTTGTTCTGCCGGTCGTCGTCCGCCGCCTGACGGGAGCGAGCTTTCTTGCCGGGACGGGCCTGCTCGTTTTATTCCGCGTTCTTGACCTGGTCGCGCTCCTTGCGGCCGCCGTGTGCGCCGCAGCGCTCGCCGGGGGGGCGCCTGGCCTCGTGATCCCGGTCGTCGCCGCGATCTGCGTCGGGCCGATAGCTCTTCGCCGGCTGATGGCGCTCCCCGCCGGCCGCAGCGGACGCCTCTGGTCGCTGCTCTCCGAGGCCGCCGCAATCGCGGCTGAGATATCGCCGCTGCGCTACTATGCCACCTTCGGGCTGACTCTCCTCATCTGGTTCATACTCTGGCTGGCCGCGTTCCTTGCGGCGGCCGGCGCCGGCCTCGACGCCTCATTCGCCGTCGCGGGGCTCGCGCTGGCGGCGGCGTCCGCCGCCTTTGCCTCGCCGGTCAACGGGCTCGCCAACGCCGGTCCCTTCGAGGCGGCGTTCGCTGGCGCCTATGTCGCGCAGGGGTTCGCGCTCGCGCCTGCGCTCGCCGCTGCAATTCTCCTCCATGTCTGTGCGGCGGCGGCGCCGATCCTGTGCCTGTTGTTCGGCGGAGGCGCCGCGACGCTCCTGCGGTTGCGCCCAAAGCCGGGCGTCGTTCGATGACCAGCGGAGCACGGGAACATGGCGCTGCAGAAAAGCGACGTCGCGCGCCGCCGGCGTCGGCCGCCATTGGCATTGCAGCTTCCCTCGCTGTCATCGCGATGTTCGCAGTCCATCCGCTGGGCATTGCGGGCGATTATCCCAACCACCTTGCACGGACTTATATCGAAGCGGAAATCGGCGCCTCCGCCTCGCTGGCGACCTACTACGAGGTCGCCTACGGACTGATCCCCGATCTGACGATGGACCTGGTGGTCCCGCGGCTCTCGCAGCTGATCGGCGTTTACGCCGCCGGCGCCGTTCTTCTCTGTCTCGCCGCGCTGCTGGCGCCGTGGGCGGGCGTCGCGGTTTCGAGGCGCCTTCATGGAGCAGGAAGCGCCTCGCTCAGCGCGCTCGGGTTTTTGGCGATCTTCAATCTCAATCTCGAGTTCGGGTTCGTCAATTTCCTCGTTTCGGCCGGTCTTGCTCTACTCGCCTTCGCGCTGTGGATCGCGGCAGCTCCCGGATGGCGTCGCAGTCTGCTGATTGCGCCCGTCAGCCTTTTCCTCGTTTTCAATCACGCGCTGGGTTTCCTGCTCTTCGGATACCTCGCACTGCTCTGGGAGATCGGCGCGTTCCTGCGCAAGGAGCGAGGGCCCTTCGCGGCATTTTCGTTGGATCTCCTGACGCGGGACGCCGTCGCTTTCGCGCCGGGCGTCGCCGTTCTGCTCCTTGCTCTCGCCGGCGGCGGCGACAGCGCATTGCGCGTCGTCGATACGCCGACGGACTACCTCGCTTCGCGGCTCGTCGTTCTGTTCTCGCCCTTCCGCTTTCACTCCGACGCCCAATCGGTTTTGACGGCTGTCGCGGCCGCCGCGGCCGTTTATGGCGGCGTCGCCTGCGCACTCTGGCGCGGCGTCATCGATATCGATGCGCGCATGAAGCCCGTGCTCGCCGGCGTGCTGGCGCTCGTTGTTCTCCTGCCGGAGCATCTCTTCGGCATCTGGGGTCTCCATTTCCGCTACGGTGCGATCTTCGTTGTTCTGCTCGGCGCCAGCCTTCGGTTTCGCGGCCCGGCGCCGGGCGCGAGGGTAGCGACAGCCGCGCTCGTCGTCGGCGTCCTCGCGCTCCAGCTGCACAACGGATGGAGCAAAATCGCGCATACGGACGATTATCTGGGCGAGGTGCGGGCCGGGCTTGCGAGCATGCCGGAAGGCGCGCGGGTCCTGCAGAGTTTCGACCCGAGCGCACCATTGCGTCGCGGCACCCATGCCGGGGCCCTCGCCGTCATTGAAAAGGACGCCTATGTGCCGAGCCTCTTTACGAACACATCGCCGGTGGGCGTCGCGCCGGAGATGCGGGCGCTCCACTTGCCGGCGGGCTATCGCCTGAGCCTCGGGACCCTCGCCGCGGCTGCGGACAGCCCGCTGCCGCCCGCCGTCAACGGGGTCTGGTCCGAGGCCTATTATTTCGACTGGCCGCGGCGCTTCACCCATGTTCTTCATATGAAAGCGCCGGACGGGTCTGCGCCGGATCTCGCCGGCGCCTGCTTTGAGGCTGGGGGCCGGTTTTACGCATTGTTCCGAACGGGCCCTTGCGCACCTGCTGCGGCGCCGCGGACCCCCTGATCCTGACCCTGAACGGGTTGCAGGGGCCGAAACGCCTGCCTATATGCGCCTTCGAAGCGGCCGGATGGGAATTCGTTTCTGTCTGGCCGAAAAAACTGATCCTTGATCAACCAAACGGAAGGAAGGGACCGCGATACTGGGCGCTTGAAGGGGATGGCCGCGCTGCGGCGATTCCCGCCATAAGGCCCAAACTAAAGGCGCAAGGTCCGCTTAAAGGAGCACAAGATGGGCAAAGTCATCGGCATCGATTTGGGCACGACCAATTCCTGCGTCGCCGTCATGGAGGGCAAGGAACCGAAGGTCATCGAGAACTCGGAAGGCTCGCGCACGACCCCGTCGGTCGTCGCCTTCTCCGCGGATGGGGAACGGCTCATCGGCCAGCCGGCCAAGCGCCAGGCGGTCACCAACCCCGAGAACACCTTCTTCGCCATCAAGCGCCTCATCGGGCGCAATTTTTCTGACCCCATGGTCGCCAAGGACATCGGTCTCGTTCCGTACAAGATCATGAAGGCCGACAACAGCGACGCCTGGGTCGAGGCCCGCGGGACCAAATATTCTCCGTCGCAGATTTCCGCCTTCATTCTCCAGAAAATGAAGGAGACGGCGGAAGCCTATCTCGGCGAGACGGTGACCCAGGCGGTCATCACCGTCCCCGCTTATTTCAACGACGCCCAGCGCCAGGCGACGAAGGACGCCGGCAAGATCGCCGGCCTTGAGGTGCTGCGCATCATCAACGAACCGACGGCGGCCGCCCTCGCCTACGGCCTCGAGAAGCGCGACGGCAAGAAGATCGCCGTCTACGACCTCGGCGGCGGCACATTCGACATCTCCATTCTTGAAATCGGCGACGGCGTTTTCGAAGTGCTCGCGACCAACGGCGACACCTTCCTCGGCGGGGAGGATTTCGACATGCGCCTCGTTTCCTACATCGCCGACGAGTTCAGGAAAGAGTCCGGCATCGATCTCCGCAAAGACAAGCTCGCGCTCCAGCGCCTCAAAGAGGAAGCCGAGAAAGCGAAGAAGGAGCTGTCCTCGACCCAGCAATACGAGATCAATCTGCCGTTCATCACGGCGGACCAGACCGGCCCGAAGCACCTCAACATGAAATTGACGCGGGCCAAGCTCGAAGCCCTCGTCGATGATCTCATCAAGAAGACGGTTGAGCCCTGCAAGGCGGCGCTGAAAGATGCGGGCCTCTCCTCCGGCGACATCGAGGAAGTCATTCTCGTCGGCGGCATGACGCGCATGCCGAAGGTGCAGGAGACCGTGAAGAACTTCTTCGGTCGCGAGCCGCACAAGGGCGTCAACCCCGACGAGGTTGTCGCGCTTGGCGCCGCCATTCAGGCGGGCGTGCTGCAAGGCGACGTCAAGGACGTGCTCCTCCTCGACGTCACGCCCCTTTCGCTCGGCATCGAGACCCTCGGCGGCGTGTTCACGCGGTTGATCGAGCGCAACACCACGATTCCGACCAAGAAATCGCAGACCTTCTCGACCGCGGAAGACAATCAGTCGGCGGTCACCATCCGCGTCTTCCAGGGCGAGCGCGAAATGGCGGCCGACAACAAGCTGCTCGGCCAGTTCGATCTCGTCGGCATCCCGCCGGCGCCGCGCGGTGTGCCGCAGGTCGAAGTGACCTTCGACATCGACGCCAACGGCATCGTGCATGTGTCCGCGAAGGACAAGGCGACGAACAAGGAACAATCGATCCGCATCCAGGCCTCGGGCGGTCTCTCCGACAAGGACATCGAGAAGATGGTCCGCGACGCGGAAGCGAACGCCGAGGCCGACAAGACGCGGCGCGGGCTCGTCGAGGCCAAGAACCACGCCGAGGCGGCCTATCACCAGACGGAGAAGGCCCTCAAGGATTATGGCGACAAGGTCACCGCGGACGATCGGAAAGCGATCGAGGACGCCCTCGCCGCGCTGAAGACGACGCTCGCCAAGGACGGCGTGACGCGCGACGAGATCGTCGCGTCGGAGCAGACATTGCTGCAAGCGTCGATGAAGCTCGGCGAGGCGATGTACAAGGCGAATGCCGGTCCCGCACCCGAAACGGGCGCCGAACAGCCGAAGGACGCCGCCGACGACAATGTCGTCGATGCGCAGTTCGAGGAAGTCGACGGCGACAAGAAGAACTAAGGAGTCCGTCGCGCGTCGTGCGTAGTGCGTCGTTC
>JBEBFW010000039.1:0-18000 GCA_040081755.1 Parvularculaceae bacterium | reverse complement strand
TCGAGGAGAACGCCCTCCCCCTCGACGCGGTGCGCGAGGGGTTGAAGCTGCGCGGGTTCGCCGGGCTGCCGACCTTCAATAGGGGTCTCTCTGACCGGCAATATCTGTTCGTGAACGGACGGCCCGTGCGCGACAAGCTGCTGGTCGGCGCCGTGCGCGGCGCCTATGCCGATTTTCTCGCTCGCGACCGCCATCCCGTGCTCGCGCTGTTCCTCGACGTTCCAACGGACTTCGTCGATGTCAACGTCCATCCGGCCAAGACTGAGGTGCGGTTCCGCGAGCAGGGGCTTGTCCGCGGCCTCATCATCGGCGCCTTGCGTCAGGCGCTGGCCGAGGCCGGCTGCCGGGCCTCGACTTCGCCGAGCGCCTTTGCGCTGGGGCGCATGACGCCTCAATCGGGGCCGTTTGCGGCGACCCGCATGCCGCCGGACAATCCTTTCCTGCGCGCCTATGCGCCCCAGGGTTCCGGCGACAGCAGCGATGTTGAACCGGGAGCGCTCGAGGATCGCGGCCGGGCCTACGAAATGGATGCGCCCTCGGCGCGCGCTGAAAGCGCGATCCATGCGCCGCTGCGCTTCCCGCTCGGCGCCGCGCGCGCGCAGCTCCATGAGACCTACATCGTCGCCCAGACCGGGGACGGTCTCGTCATCGTCGATCAGCACGCGGCGCATGAGCGACTGGTCTACGAATCGATGAAGAGCCAACTCACGGGCGGCGAGGTCCTGCGCCAGGGTCTCCTCATCCCCGAGATCGTGGAGGTGGACGGAGCGGCCGCAGAACGGCTTGAGGCGCGCGCCGCCGAGTTCGCCGAGTTGGGGCTTGTTCTCGAACGCTTCGGCGAAGACGCGGTTCTGGTGCGCGAAACGCCTGCCCTCCTTGGCAATCCCGATGTCGCCGCGCTGATCCGCAACCTCGCCGACGATCTCGCTGAATTTGGGCATGGCCTCGCGCTCAAGGAGCGGCTTGAAGAGGTCTGCTCATCTATGGCCTGCCGCGGTTCGGTGCGCGCCGGCCGTCGCCTGTCGGCGGAGGAGATGAATGCGCTCCTTCGGCGCATGGAGGAAACGCCGCATTCCGGCCAGTGCAATCATGGCCGCCCGACCTATGTCGAATTGAAGCTCGCGGACATCGAGAAATTATTCGGACGGCGCTAGCCGGAAAGCGTCGCAGCGCCCTCTTCGCGACAGCGCGACGGCGTGCTTATCTGAGAGAACAAATGGGGAGCCCTGATCATGGTCAAGAAACTGTGCGCCGCCGCTGCAGTCCTGATGTTTGTGACTTCAGCTGTCGCTGGCGAGCCCTATGCGCCGATGGCGCCTTTCGCTGGGCTGGACGGCAAGGCCTTTCGCGCAGAATGGTCCGATGAGCCCGGCAAGAAGACAGTCGATGTCTCGACCTACGAACTGATCCTTGGCGGCCGGGCGCTTCAATCGACGCATCGCATCGAAGGGTCCGCCTATGGCGGTCGCACCATCATTTTCTATGACGAGGGCGCGAAGAGATATGTCTATCACTACTTCACGACCGGCGGCTTCCACACAGCCGGCATGGCCGACATGGAAGACGGCGTGTTCACCTCGGTTGAAGCGGTGAACGGACACCCGGCGATTGCGGAGGTGCGGGCGAAATCGACCTTCAGGCCGAACGAGATGCGCGTCGAGGTCGTCTATGTCGGCAAGGACGGAGTGCAGACCCCGCAACCGGCGCGCATGTACAGCCCGACATCTCACCCCGGCGAGATGTTTCCAAAATGAGCGCCGCGCCGGCGACTTTCGTCCCGCTCTCCTCGCTCAATCACTATACGGAGTATTCGGCCGGGGAGATGCTGGCGCGCAGCCGCGCATTTCTGGACCTCGCCTCCCGCCGCCACACGGTGCGCGAGTTCTCCGATGACCCGGTGGCGCGCGAGGTGATCGAAAACTGCATTCGGACCGCCGGGCTCGCGCCTTCGGGCGCCAACCATCAGCCCTGGCATTTTGTCCTCGTGGGCGAGGCCGAAACCAAACGGAGGCTGCGCGAGGCGGCGGAATCCGAGGAGCGGGAATTCTACGCCGGCAAGGCCTCGCCCGAATGGATCGAGGCCTTGGCGCCCTTGGGCACCGATGCGGTCAAGTCCTACATGACGACGGCGCCATGGCTCATCGCGGTCTTCGCACAGCGCCGCGGGGGCCCCGAGCCTGGCGACGACAAGAAGAACTACTACATCAATGAGAGCGTCGGCATCGCCGTCGGATTCCTGGTCCTCGCGCTTCACCATGCAGGCCTCGTCGCGCTGACGCACACGCCGAATCCGATGGCGTTCCTCAACAGGACGCTCGGACGGCCTGCGCACGAAAAGCCCTACATGATCGTGGTCGCCGGCAAGCCCGCGCCGGACGCGCAGGCGCCGACCCACGCCATGAAAAAGAAGGCGCTGAAGGATATGCTGACGCTTGCCTAGCCCTGCTTAAGGAAGCCCCTGATGCGCTTCGCGCCTTCGGCGTTGGCGCCGAGACTCTTGAAGTCGCCGTCGCGCGCGATCGCCTCGCCCATTGCGACCAGCGCGCCGTAGGCGCCATAGGCAAGGCCGCCGCCGACGCTCACTCTCGCAACGCCGGCCGCCGCAAGGTCCTTCAGGGACGCGCCGTGTCTGCCGGGCGCCAGAACATTCACCGGCTTCGATAAAGATGACGTGACGGCGCGGATGGCGTCGAGGTTCGGCAGGCCGGGCGCAAAGAGCACGTCCGCGCCCGCTTCCGCAAAGTCGTTGAGACGGGCGATCACCTCATCAAGATCGCCCTTCCCATGCAGAAAGGCTTCCGCTCGCGCCGTGAGCACGAAGCCGCCCGGAGCCGCACGCGCGGCCTCGACGGCGGCTCGCACGCGCTCGACGGCGAGCGTGCGCTCATGAATTGGTGCGTCGCTGTCCCCCGTTGAATCCTCAATCGATCCGCCTGCGAGGCCTGTCTTCGCCGCTTCGCGGATGGTCAGCGCGCAATCCTCCGGCTTCGGACCAAATCCGCTTTCGAGATCGGCCGAGACCGGAATATCGACAGCCCCGGCGACGAGACGACAATGCCCAAGCGCCTCTTCGCGCGTGATGGCGTAGTCAGTGCGGCCAAGGGTCAACGCCGCCGCCGAGCTCGACGTCGCGAGCGCCTTGAAGCCGAGGCCCTCAAGGATGCGGGCGGAGCCTGCGTCCCAGGGATTGGGAACCACGAACGGCGAGCCTTTCACATGGAGGCGGCGAAAGGCGTCAGTTTTGGCGGTGCTTGCTGGCGGCATGTCTGTCTCCCGGACTTGCCCGGCTTCATAGTCGCGCCCGGTCGAAAAGTCGGCCTGATTCTCGCCGGGTTGCACTGCAGCATCCAGCGCTTGATTGACTTGGCTTTGGTCCGCGCGCAAGCCGGGGCGGTCGCCTGCGTACCGGACTGGAGCCTTCAGGGGAGAGCTTGCCATGCGGTATCGGTCATTGGGCGCAATCGCGCTCGGCGTTGTCGTTCTTGTACTGATGAATTCCGCTTTGGCTCAAGCACCCGGCGGCGCCGGCTATCGCGACGTCGATCTCGGCGACCGCGAGGCGGGCCGGTCGTACACGCTTGGCCTTGCCGCGGAGAATCGCAACTGCCCGCAGCCGCTGGATTTTCGGTTCACCTCGATGACCCCATGGCTGAAGCTGCCGGCCGATCCTGTCGTGCGCCAGGTGCCAGCGGGGCAGACGCGAAACCTGCAGGCGACGCTCGATCTTCAGGACCTTTCGGCGGGGCCGAAGCAAGCCTATCTCGATGTCGATTGCGATAATTGCGGGTTCCTCATCTTCAAGAATTGCAAGATCGACAAGCAACAGTTGCGCTTCAACGTCAATGTGATCATGGCGGATGCGGCGCCGGGCGCAGCACCGCCGCAAGGCGCAAACGGCGCCGGCCGGGGAAACAATCCGCCTGCGGCGCCTGGCGTCAATTACGACGATGAACGCATCCCTGAGCGGCTGCGCCGCAAGGCCCGGGCGGCTTATGAGGCCTGGCTCGCAGCGCTGGCGCAGTTGAAGGATTGCGCCGAGAAGCTTGCAAATCTGCGCGCGGCGGCGGCGCAGGCGGAAGCGAACGCAGAGAAGGCGCGCAGCGCCGCCGCTGATGCCGAACAGGACCTTCGCAACGCGCAGGCGCAGGAGGAAGCCGCCAAGCAGGAACAGAAAAACGCGCTCAAGGAATCAGCGGCGGCGCAGAATGCCCTCGCCGATGCAGAGGCCGCGCTCAAGAACGGCGACATGAGTCAGGCTGACCTTGACAAGGCGAAGGCGAGAAAAGACGCGGCTGACAAGCGTCTCAGCGACGCCAACAAGGCGGTCGGTCTTTACACGGCGGCAACGCTGGCGGCGATGAAGAAAGACGCCGCGGACAAGAAGAAGGCAATGAAGCCTGCCGAGTCCGCCGCTCAGGCCGCGGCGGCCGCCGTCGCGAAAAAGGAGGAAGAATTCGCGCGGCACCAGGCTGACGCTAACAAGGCGGAGGCCGACAAGGACAAGGCCGAACGCGACGCGAGGAACGCCATTCCAGTGGTCAAACCTCCGACAGCGGAGGAAATCGCCAAGGCGCGCAAGGAAGCCAATGACTGCCTGAAGGAACTCGCCGCGCTTATAGAGGCGCAGGCCAAGGCCATGCAGGCGCTGGCCTCGCTCGGCGCTCTAAAGAAGGACGCCGCCACGGGCCGCGATCCAAACACCTATGACAGCGACCTCACCGACTGGGCGAAGGCGGTCGATGCGGCGAACGACCTTTTCGACAAACTGCCGCCGGGCACGGAATATGCCGGCGCCGTCGGCGGCGCCGTCAGCGCCTATGTCGGCACGACGCAGCAGGTGCTGGACGCGATTCGCGCGGCCATCGGCGTGTGGAGCGGCGTCAAACATACAGGCCAGCTCAATCTCGCGCCGAAGGCGGGCGTCACCAAGAGTCCCGAAGACACCAAAGACTATCTCAAGGGCGAGGGCCTCGCCGGGAGCGACAAGGAAGCTGCCGACATCCTGAAGCAGATGGAGAAGTACTCGGAGACCAACTCGACCAAAGGGATGCAGCAGGAACTCGCCGACAAGAAAAAGGCATGCGACGAGATGGTCAAGAAAGCCGAGAATATGGAGAAAGCGGCGAGCGGCAAGTAGTCGACAGAGCGCGTATCCGGTTCCAGAGCGCGTTCCGAAAAGTGGCGTCCGGTTTTCGGAAGAAACGCGCGACTACTCATGAATCTAGACCACGTTGTCCGACTCGCACTTTGGAGAACGTGGTCTAGGCGTCGACCGTCTCGGCGCCTTCTCTCGGCGTCTTGGCGTCGCGCTCCATACGCTTCATGGCTTTCTGCAGCTTTTCAAAGGCGCGCACCTCGATCTGGCGCACGCGCTCGCGGCTGACGCCATACTCCTGGCTGAGCTCTTCGAGCGTCGCAGGGTTATCCTTGAGGCGTCGCTCAGTGATGATGTGCTGCTCGCGCTCGTTCAGCGTCGCCAGCGCATTCTGCAAGAGGCCCATGCGCAGGTCATACTCGTCGTCATGCGCAAGCTTGGCCTCGGCGTTGACGGCGTTTTCATCGACGAGCCAGTCCTGCCATTCGCCGCCGTCGCCGTCATTGCGCATAGGCGCATTGAGCGAAGTCTCCTGACCCGCGAGACGCCGGTTCATGGAGATGACGTCGTCATGGGTGACGCCAAGCTTCGTCGCTATGTGCTCGACCTGCTCGGGGCGCAGGTCTCCATCCTCGACGGCGTCGATCTTGCTCTTCATCTTGCGCAGATTGAAGAACAGCTTCTTCTGCGCGGCGGTGGTGCCGATTTTGACGAGGCTCCACGAGCGCAGGATGTACTCCTGAATGGCGGCCCTGATCCACCACATGGCGTAGGTGGCGAGGCGGAAGCCTCTTTCCGGGTCGAAGCGCTTTACCGCCTGCATGAGCCCGACATTGCCCTCGGAGATGACCTCGCCGATCGGCAGCCCGTAGCCGCGATAGCCCATGGCGATCTTGGCGACGAGACGTAGATGGCTCGTGATCATGCGCTGCGCGGCTTCGGGGTCCTGGTGCTCGGCGAAACGCTTGGCGAGCATATACTCCTCGTCCTTTTCGAGCATCGGAAACTTCCGAATCTCGGCGAGGTAGCGAGAGAGGCTTCCCTCGGGCGTCAGCGACGGAGTCGTGGCGAGCGCTTTACTCATGATGAAACTCTAGATTGCCCCTTCCGGCCTTTGAAGATCCCGATCGGCCGCAGTTCGCTATATGGGAACGTTTCGACGGCTATGAAGGGGAATAGCGCCTCGCGACGGCCAATTTGCGACATTTGGGTCACGATTGAGCGAGCGCGCCCGCGCGGAGCAGCTGAAAAGGGCGGTCACAGCGCCTTAAGCGCGGCCTTACACGCTGACGATAATCCCGCGTCATAGAGCGCGGAGCACGGCAAGGAGCCTGGCGAAATCCGCCGGGGGCGCTGCTTCAAATCGCAAGCTCTCACGCGTCGAGGGGTGCGTGAAGCCGAGCACTCTGGCGTGCAGCGCCTGCCGCTTGAAGGCGGCGAGCGCGGCCAGCGCCGCCTCGCCCGCGTCATCGCCCGGCTTCAACCCGGCAAGCCCTGGACCCCGGCCGTAAGTCGGATCGCCAAGCAGCGGATGTCCGATATGCGCAAGGTGGGCGCGAATTTGATGCGTACGCCCCGTTTCAAGTCGGCATTCGAGCAGCGAGGCGACGGCGTCGCCAGCGAGCTTGGCGCGCGCGCGACCGAAAGTCTCGACAACCCTGTAGTGCGTGATCGCATGCCGTGAGCCCCGGCGCTCTTCGTTCCCGTCCAGCACGACCATCTTGCGGCGATCGGCGGCGCGCGCGATCGCGGCGCTGATGGTCCCTGAAAAGGGCCGCGGCGCGCCGGAGACAATGGCGAGATACATGCGTTCGATGTCGTGCGCAGCGAAGAGAGACGTCAGGTGTCGGTGCGCGGCGTCGTTCTTGGCGGCGACCAACAGCCCCGACGTATCCTTGTCGAGACGGTGGACGATGCCGGGTCTTGCAACGCCGCCGACGCCCGAAAGACTCTGTCCGCAATGGGCGATCAGCGCGTTGACCAGCGTGCCGGCGCGATTGCCCGCTGCGGGATGAACGACGAGTCCGGCCGGCTTGTTCACGACAATCAGATCTCGATCCTCGAACGCCACCTCAAGCGGGATCGTCTCGCCCTTGGGCTCTGGCGCCTCTGCTGGCGGAATATCGAGCGTGAACGCCTCGCGCCCGCGGAGCTTGAACGAGGCGTCCGAAAACGCGGCCCCACCCATTTTGAGGGCCCCAGCTTCGATCAGGGCCTTGATCCTCGTGCGGGTGAGGGTCGGAATCATCACCGACAACCATTTATCAAGCCTTTCGCCTGCATTTTCCGGTTGCGCGGCGAGGCGAACGGACCCGGCCGCGCCGCTCGGCTTGAGATCGTCTTTGAGGGCGGCCGGCACGCGCAATCTTCTGGTCGTCATCATCACCATGCCGCTTGTCTTCATCGCCGTCGTGGCGGCGAGCCTCATGATCTTCGGCAAACCGGGCCCCGAACGCGTCGCCTCGGAGATCGTCCGCTCGACGCCTACCAGCGATGTTCTCGAACAGCCCATGCTGGCGGCGGGCGTCGCGGCGCCCCTCGCCGCCTCGCTTGGCGCATCAGCGCCTTTCGTACTGTCGGCCGGCGAAGACATCACGGCCATGGCCGTCGATGGAAACCGTCTGGTCTTGCGCGTCAAAGGCGATTCGGGCGGGGCGATCGTCATTTACGATCTGGCGCAGGGCGCCGAAGTGCAGCGTATTCGCGTTCTTGAAAATCCGGCGTCCGGCGACAACGGACTCTAGCTAGAGATCGCCAACGGCCTTCGCCATGGCGGTGCGGGTCGCGGCGTCAGGAACTCCTCCCCCCATCGAGGCCATATTCTCGGCCATGTGGCCGCTGCTGCGCGTCGCCGGAATGGCTGCGGTGACGGCGGGATGCGAAATGACGAACTTCAGCAGAAACTGCGGCCAGGTCGTCGCGCCGACTTCAGCAGCGACCGGAGGCAGCGGCCAGCTGCCGAAAGTCTGGATCAGCACGCCTTCGCGGAAGGGCCGGTTGGCGATGACGGCGATGCCGCGCTCAAGCGCCAGCGGCAGCAAGCGCGCCTCCGCCTCGCGGTCGGCGATATTGTAGGTAAGCTGAATGAAATCGATCGGCTCCTTCTCCGCGATGCGCGCGATGTCGTCGTATCGAAGCCCCGCGTAGCTGGTGACGCCGACATAGCGGATGTCGCCCTGCGCTTTCATTTGGAATAGTTCCGGAAGGTGTGTCTCCCAGTCGACGAGGTTGTGAACCTGCAGAAGGTCGAGCCGCGCGTTCCACCGCCGGCGCGTCTCGGCGATCTGGCGCAGGCCCGCATCGCGGCCTTCGATCCAGACCTTGTCCGCGGCGAAGGGTTTCTTCCCGAGCGTTTTCACAGCGGCGCCGATCACCTCCTGCGAGCTCCCGTACATCGGCGAGGAATCGATCAGCGCACCGCCGAGGGCGAAGAAGGTTCGCAAGACTTCGATCCGCGCTGAGCGCGCGGCGGTATCGCGACCGACATCGAACGTGCGCCACGAGCCCATGCCGATCGCGGGAATCCTCTCTCCCGTGGCTGCAATGGTCTTCAGCAGAACAGCCGCCTGCGCGCTGGCAGCGCCCGGCGCCAAGGCTGCGGCGCTCAGTCCGACAAGCGCTGTTCGTCGGGTCAGTTCGACCATGAGGCTCTCCTGTGGTGAGACTATGCGCCTCAAACCGAAAACGCGCATCAACGCTTCGTCTTGTGCGCGGCTCGGTTCGACTGTCGCCCCGAAGCCTCCATTGAACTCGATGGCCGGTCACTCTATTTTTCAAGGCGACCTGGAGTCCTCACTATGAAGAACGCCGATACAACCGAATTGTCGGACGAGATCGCCTATGTCCGCTCGCTCGCCGAGGAGGGCCGCAACGCTCCGCTCGTCGGCGGCGTCCTCTATATCGTCTGGGGAGGACTGATCGCCGTCGCCGCGCTCATTCAGTTCGCGCAGAGTGCGGGTTTTCTCAATCTTGGCGGCGGCCTCCGATGGGCGCCGTGGATTGCGGCGTTCGCCTTTGGCTGGGCTTTGAGCTTCTGGTTCGGACGGCGCGCGTACAACAAGCCTGGCTCGCGCACCATCGGCAATCGCACCGCCATGGCGGCCTGGCAGGCGGTAGGCCTCTTCATGAGCGGCTTCTTCATCGCCGTCGCGATTGTGCATGAACGCTTCACGGCTCTCGGCGTGCCGCCCTATTTCCTCTTTAGTCTGATGTTTCCAGTGTCGTTCGGGCTCTATGGCGTCGCCTTTTTTGCGTCGGCGACCGCGGCGCGCCTCGACTGGCTCCGCTGGTTCGCGATCGCCGCGTGGGGCTTCTCGTTTTTGTCGATGTTTCTCCTCGACAGCGCCTACCAGATGCTCGCCGCCGCTGTCGGCGTCGCTGTCTGCGCCCTCGTTCCCGGCATCATCCTGATGCGGCGCGAGCCAAGCGACATCGTGTGACGGCGCAGAACGCCGACATCTTCGACAATCGCGATATCGACGACGTCATCTACAGGCGCCCGCGCACCGTCCTGCACCTGTCGGATAAAGGCCGCGACGCCTGGATCGCCTATATCGCTCGCATCAAACATTTCTGGGCAAGAGCCGTCGCGCGCGTTTGTAGCTAGTTGCGCGGCCGCCGGTTCGACAGGAGGCGGATGACTGCCCACACAGGAACAACAATCAGCGCGCCAAAGAAGAGATAGGTCGCCAGGTTGATGACGATCTCCGAGGCGGAATCGCCGATGAAGGAGAGGATGTTCCTGAAGCTCTCAAGCACGCCGCGCCAGAACGCGACCGGCGAAAGCCCGAGAAACGCGAGGACGCCGCCGACGACGAGACTGGCGATGGCGAGCTTGACGGCCGTTCGCGCCGCGTCTCCCTTGAAAAATGCGCGGCGCGCCCCGGGCGCCGGGCCGGGCGCCGAGATTTCCTGCTTCGACGGATCGTCCGCCATTCTTGCCCCTCCGTGATGGGGCCGCGGCTCGACCAGCGGCCTTCAGGCGCGACGATAGCCCGCCGCCGCCTCGGATTCCAGCCGGTCGGGGACCGCCAAGCGCAGGCGTCGGACTTCAGGCCGGAACAAACGTGAGCGCTACGCCGTTATTGCAGTAACGCAAGCCCGTCGGCGACGGGCCGTCGTTGAAGACATGGCCTTGATGACCGTCGCAGCGAGCGCAGTGATATTCCGTCCGCGGCCCAATCAGCTTGAAATCCGTTTTCTTGCCGATCGCGCCGGGAATAATGTCGAAAAAGGACGGCCAGCCGGTGCCGGACTCGAACTTCTTGTCAGAGGCGAACAGCCGATAGCCGCAACCCGCGCAAGCGAAGACTCCTTCCCGCTTTTCGTCGTTCAACGAACTCGTCCAGGGCCGCTCGGTCGCTTCCTTGCGGAGCACGGCGTAAGCCTCGGGAGAAAGGCGCGCCTTCCATTCCTTTTCGGTGAGCCGCCATTTCTGATAGTCCGGAATGCTCGCCGTATCTGGTTTCGACATGTCGTCTCCATTGCCTGAGCCGGCCAGCGCAAGGCCGACAGCGCCGGCCAGTCCCGTGAAAACCGCGCCGCTCAACAAAATCCGTCGGTCCATGGTCAGCCCTCGCTATTTACACGTCCTAGATAACGACGCGACGCGCCTCATGAAAGGAGTGCGCCCAATAACAACGCCGCGAGAACGAGGAGGCCGGCGTCCCGGTTCGACCTGAAAACAGCAAGGCAGGACGCGGAGGAATCGATATCGACCGTGCGCGCCTGCACGAAAAAGTGAGCGGCCGGCGCAAGTAGCGCCGCGAAATAGATCGGGTGGAGATCCGCGAGATAACCGGCGAGCGCCAGGAGCGCGATCGCCATTCCGTAAACGACGGCCAGCGCCGGCATCGTTCTCGCACCGAGCCGCCGAGCCGAAGACCTGACGCCGATGAGCGCGTCATCCTCCTTGTCTTGATGAGCGTAGATAGTGTCGTAACCGAGCGTCCAAAAGAAACCGGCGGCGTAAAGCGCAAGTGCCGACAAATCGGGCGCGCCGGCGATCGCCGCATAGCCCATGAGCGCGCCCCAGTTGAAAGTGAGCCCCAGCCAGGCCTGGGGCCACCAGGTGATGCGCTTCATGAAGGGGTAGACTGCGACCAACGCCAGAGAAGAGATTCCGAGAATGATCGTCACGCGGTTAAATTGCAGCAGGACGAGCAGGCCGGCAAGACACAGCGCAGCGAGAAACGCCCATGCCGTCCGTATGCTGATCTGGCCGCTGGGGATCGGGCGCAGGGCCGTCCTCGCGACCTTTGCGTCGAAGTCGCGATCGACGATGTCGTTATAGGCGCAGCCTGCGCCGCGCATGACGACCGCGCCGACCGCGAGGAGAGCTGCGAACCAGACGGCGGTCCAGGGATCGGCCCTGCCGTCCGCGAAAGCCAGCGCCAGACCTTGCCAGCAGGGGATCAAGAGCAGCCAGGTCCCGATCGGGCGGTCCGCACGCATGAGGCGCAGGAACGGCCGCGCGCGCAGCGGCGCGAAACGATCGACCCAGTTGCGAGCGTCGGCATCCGCCGGCCGCCCGGCTTCGTATTGCGCCTCGGTCATGGCCGAAGCATAAGGCGTTGCGCCCCAAGCGCACAGATCGAAGGTCGGGACGTTGCGCCGCATCCTGTTCGTCTGCTCGCAAAACAAATTCCGCAGTCCGACTGCGGAAGAGGTTTTTGCGTCCTGGCCGGACATCGAAACGGATTCCGCTGGAACCGCGCACGATGCAGCGACGCCGCTGTCGGCGGAACAGATCGAGTGGGCGGATATTGTTTTTGTGATGGAGCAGCATCACAAGAACAAGGTATCGGCGCGTTTCCGCCAGCAACTGCGCGGCAAGCGTCTGGTCGTCCTAGGCGTCCCGGACGATTACGAGTATCGCCATCCCGACCTCATCACACTACTGAAAGCGGCCGTTCCGCCTTTTCTGCGATGATCCCCCGCCTCCATATCGACGCTCCGCTCACGGAGGGCGCGGCGCTCACGCTCGGCGACGCCCAGACGCACTATCTGAAGAACGTCATGCGCCGCGAGGTCGGAGCCGCGCTCAAGGTCTTCAACGCCCGCGACGGCGAGTTCGCCGCGACGATCACCTCCGGCGACCGGAAGCGCATCGGGATCGAGATCGGCGCAAGACTGAGAGCGCCGGCGGCGGAGAGCGATCTTTGGCTGCTCTTCGCGTTGATAAAGCGCGATGCCATCGACCTCATCATCGAGAAAGCGACCGAGCTCGGCGTTTCGCGATTCCTGCCGATCCTTACCGAACGCACGCAATCCCAACGCATCAATCTCGACCGCCTGTCAGCGATCGCAACCGAAGCCGCCGAACAGTGCGGCCGGCTTTCGGTTCCGGCCGCGTCGCCGCCCCAGCCCCTTGATTCGTTGCTGCGCGACTGGCCGCAGGGTCGCCGGCTCTTCTATTGCGACGAGGCGGGCGACGATCCGGCCGCCGATTGGGGCGGTGAGTTTGGGCGCGCGGCGCCGCTTCTCGATGTCGCCGCATCGATCGCGCCCGCGCCGTTGGCGGTTCTGATCGGGCCGGAGGGCGGATTTTCGCCTACCGAACGCGCCCGCTTGCGCGCTTTGTCGTTCGTTTCGCCGGCGAGCCTTGGACCGCGCATCCTGCGCGCGGACACGGCGGCGATTGCCTCGCTCTCCGTGCTGCAAGCCTCGGTGGGGGATTGGCGAAGGCGTTGAAGTCTCACAATTCAGTGAGCACATGAGGCTTGGCGCGCGCCCCTGGCGTCGATAGACCACCGCCTTCGTCGCGCCACATGCGAGAATCGCTTGAGCACCGCCAAACCGCAAGATCCCGAAGCGCCGCCGATCGAGAACATCGATCAGCTAAACGCTTACCTCGAAGGGGGCGGCAAGCCGAAGGCCGACTGGCGTATCGGCACCGAGCACGAAAAGTTCGTCTACTGCCGCCGGACGCTGCGCCCGCAGTCCTATGAGGGCGAGACCGGCATCGGCGCCATTTTGAAAGCTCTCGGCGAGCGCACAGGCTGGAGCGAGATCGTCGAGGACGACCATGTCATCGGCTTGAAAGGCGAAGGCGCGGCGGTCAGCCTCGAGCCCGGCGGGCAATTCGAACTCTCTGGCGCGCCAGTCGAGACCATCCACGAGACCTGTCTTGAGACGGGGCGCCACCTCGCAGCCGTCAAGGACGTCGCCGAACCCATGGGCGTCGCCTTCTTCGGAGCGGGCTTCGCGCCGTTCTGGACCCGCGCAGACATGCCGAGAATGCCGAAGCCGCGCTATCGCATCATGCGTGACTACATGCCAAAGGTCGGCGGTCTCGGCCTCGACATGATGCACCGGACCTGCACCGTGCAGGTCAATCTCGATTACGCCGACGAAAGCGACATGACGCTGAAGTTCAGAACGTCGCTTGCGCTGCAGCCGATCGCGACCGCTCTTTTCGCCAATTCATCCCTGGTCGAGGGCGCGCCCTCGGGCTGGGCGTCATGGCGCGCGAACATCTGGACGGACACCGACTCCGACCGTACGGGCCTTCTCGATTTCGTATTCGAGCCCGGTTTCGGATTTGAGCGGTATACGAACTACATCCTCGACGTGCCGATGTATTTCTTGCGGCGCAACGGAAAGTACATTGATGCGGCCGGGCAGTCCTTCCGCGATTTCCTGAAGGGTCGGCTGCCCGCCGCGCCAGGCGACCGTCCGACATTGAGCGATTTTGAAGATCACCTATCGACGGCGTTTCCGGAAGTGCGCCTCAAGCGTTTCCTCGAAATGCGCGGGGCCGACGGCGGCCCTTGGTCGCGCATTTGTGCGCTTCCCGCCTTCTGGGTGGGCCTCCTGTACGACGAGGCAGCGCTCGCCGCGGCCTGGGACCTCGCGAAAACCTGGACGCAGGAACAGCGCCAGCAGCTGCGCATCGACGCCGCACATTATGGATTGCGAGCGAGCGTCGCCGGACGCTCCCTCAAGGACGTGGCGCTCGACGCTCTCGAAATTTCCCGCCTCGGCCTCAGGCGCCGGGCGCGCATGGGCGACTGCAAGCCCGACGAGTCCGGTTTCCTCGATACGCTTGAGGAGATCGCGCGGCGTGGCGAAACGCTCGGCGAGAATACGGCCAAGCGTTTCCTCGGGGAGCTAGGCGGGGATCGCGCGCGCCTCCTCGCCGAGATGTCCTACTGAACAGCGTATACGGATCGATGGCCGCGCAAACGAAAACGCGATTTGCCCGGATCGACGTCTTCGACGACGTCTCGGGTCCGTGCGCGGCGCTCGCCTTGCGCGACCGCGCGCTGAAAACCGCGCTCGATGCGATCGGCAAGCCACACATTCGCCGTCGGGACGGTGGGTTCGCAGGGCTCTTTCGCATCATCGTCGAGCAGCAGGTCTCGGTGCCGAGCGCGCAGGCGATCTGGGCCCGCTGTCAGGCGCGCTTCGACCCGCTTGAACCCGCTTTCATCGTAGAAACCGGCGAGGCTGCGCTGCGCGCTGCCGGATTGTCGACGCCAAAGGCCCGCTATGTCTTCGCTCTCGCATCGTCCCTCGCCTCGGGCGCCTTCAGCCTCGCAACGCCGGACCTCGACGACGCCGCCGCGAGCGAGGCGTTGCAGTCCGTTAAGGGCGTCGGGCCGTGGACGGCGGCCATTTACCTTCTTTTCTGCGAGGGCCGGCCGGACGTCTGGCCGCCTGGCGATGTGGCGCTTCAATACGCCTATGCCGCCGCGCAGGGTCGCGAGGGGAAGATCGACGCTGCAAAGCTCGACGCAAAAGCCGCCAAATGGGGCCCCTGGCGCGGCCTCGCGGCGCATATTCTGTGGACCTACTACGCGCACCTGAAGGGACGCACGCCGATCTAGATTGACTGTTTGTCGCGCGTTCTGACCGAAAACCGCCCACACTTTTCGGAAAAACGCGCTCTATCTGTGGCCGCGCGGGCACGAAAGATTTTCGAGACGCTTTTCACACCCCATCAGACAGAATCGGCTATAGTCGTTTCGGACGCCAAAGGTTAGGCTCGGGCGTCGTTTCGAGGAGCGAAGGTCAAGAGCGCGCAGATTGTGCCTGTGACGGGTTGCGCCGTGTCGGTGGGGAGGTGGCGATGAATATCGTGTCTCACGCCCCCGACGGTTGCCCCGCTCTGGTCCTGAACGCAGATTTCAGGCCTCTGAGCTATTTCCCCTTGTCGCTCTGGTCCTGGCAGGACGCCCTCAAAGCCGTCTTCCTCGACCGCGTCGATGTCGTCGCCCAATATGAGACCAAGGTGCGGAGCCCGAACTTCGAGATGCGGCTCCCCTCGGTCGTGTCGCTGAAGACTTATGTCAGCCACACGCGCACGCCGGCCTTTACGCGCTTCAACGTCTTCCTGCGCGACAGTTTCTCCTGCCAGTATTGCGGTTCGGGCGAGCGCGACAGCCTCACCTTCGATCATGTCGTTCCGCGCTCGCGCGGCGGCAAGACGACTTGGGACAACGTGGTCGCCGCCTGCAGCCCCTGCAACCTGCGCAAGGGCGGGCGCCTGCCGGCCGCCGCCAAGATGTTCCCCGCCCGCAGACCGGTGCGGCCGACCATGTTCGAACTCAACGAGCGTGGCCGCGCCTTCCCGCCGCATTACCTGCATGAGAGCTGGCAGGATTTCCTCTACTGGGATTCCATACTGGAGCCCTGAACTCTCGGCCCTCGGATGGGCGAAACTCGCGCTCAGGGTTTCATTGGGGTCAGCTGGTCGTCGATGGCGGAGCGCTGCTCTCCAGGAAAGTCGCGGTTGACGCCGACACAGTCCCGGCTGAACCCGGCGTCCACGGAGCGAACGGCGTCCTGTTCCGGCTGAAGCTCGGCTCGCCAGTCAAGCTGGCAGGCGCGCGTGGCGAAGCTCTTGGTGCAGACGGACAAGGGGTCCGGATGCCGTTCGTGCGCTTCGCCGGTTTCGCAGTCATAGCCGGCGCCTCGCAATTGCTGGAGAGCGTCGCCGATGTTGCGGCCGAGCAGCAAACGGCGCAGGTCGCGCTCGAAGCTCGATGCGAGCGCGTCTCCGTCGTCGAGATTCCAGTCATAGGCCCGATCGAGATCGGCAAATGTAGCGGGTCCGGGCGTCTGGCAGGCGCCGAGCGCGCACGGACCGACCATGGCGCCGATCGCGACGCGGATCAGGGCTGAACATCTCATCGGTTGACCTCTCGCGTCGGCTGGCGGGCTCGCTCGCCGATCCTGAACGAAAATCCATCCGTGATCAAAGGAGCTTTGCGCTTGGCGGCTCCGTTCCCGTCGCCTAGATAATCGAGGAGGTGTGGTTGAAGGAAGGAATGATCATGGCCGGGATCGGGATCTCTATGTCGTGGCGCACGCTCGCTTGCGCGGGCCTCGCGGCCGTCGTCGCCGCGTGCGCCTATAACGAGGAACTTGGACGCGACCAGTTCTCACTCCTCTCCGGACAGCAAATGGCCTCCCTCGGCGCGACGGCATGGTCCGACGTCAAGTCCAAGGAGAACGCCTCGAGCGATCCGCGCTATGTGAGCCGTCTCGACCGCGTCGCGCCGAAAATCCTGCGCGCCGCGGGCGAGGATCCGGCGCAATGGGAATGGAAGGTGTTCGCTTCGAAGGATCTCAACGCCTTCGCCCTGCCCGGCAATCATTTCGCAGTTTACACGGGCCTCATGGACCTCATGGAGAATGACGCACAGCTCGCAACCGTCGTCGGCCACGAGGTCGGGCATGTCCGCGCCAATCACGGCGGCGAGCGCATGTCGCAGCAGCTCGGCGCCAACGTCACCGTGCAAGCGGCGCAAGCAGCGCTCGGATCCGGCGGACAGACGGGCCAGCTCGCTCTTGGCGCGCTCGGCCTTGGCGCGCAATACGGCGTCCTGCTGCCGTTCTCGCGCAAGCACGAACTCGAAGCCGACAAGCTTGGCCTCGTCTACATGAACCGCGCCGGCTACGATCCGAGCGAGGCGTTGAAGTTCTGGCAGAAGATGGGCGCCGCTGGCGGACTCAAACCCCCGGAATTCATGTCGACCCATCCCGCGGACGGCACGCGCATCGCACAGATCAGGGAGATCATCGCGACCCTGCCGCCGCGCGGGCAATAGCGCGCGCGCCCGACCGGCTCGCGCGCCGATGAAGCGGAGAGCTGAATTCCGGCTCGCCCAGAAGAACCGGGCCCGATTTGGGCCGCTCATTGATGGCTCATCGCCCGACGGGATCCGCGGGGGCGGTCGCGAATATTGGAAGGCCGCCTCTGCGGGAAAGCGCGCCGGGCAGGAACGAGAATCTGCGCCGTCAGGCCGCCAGCCAACGATTGCCCGATTCTGCGGGGCGACGAAGACCTTGCGCGACTTTTTCACGACGCTATGGTTCGCGCGGCTTTGCGAGCCCGTTGCTCGCCTAAAGGCGCCGCCTTAGCTCAGTTGGTTAGAGCGCTAGATTGTGGATCTAGAGGTCCCCGGTTCAAGACCGGGAGGCGGTACCACCACTACAGCACCGTTGCTCCCTATTGTGCGAAGCGCCGCGGGCGGAGAATGCAACAAACAAGGCGCGGCGTCGTGCGGATGCCGGCGGCAAGAACGCTGTGTGGATTGGGGCGGATCGGGATTGTGTAGCGGACCATGCTCCGGCGCCTGGCGCTGCTGGTTGCGGCAAGGCAACGGCGGCGCAGCGGCGGGACGGCCATGCGCATGGCCTATCGAACCGATGCGCCCGATCAGAGGCGAGACGTGCTAGCAATTGCTCATGAGAACGCCGTCATGCATCCGCCTGGCGATCGCCGCTGCGCTTGCGGCCTTCGCGGCGCCGGCCGCCGCTGAGCCTGTCGCCACAGAAAGCGGGCTTGTTGCGGGCGCCGAGGAAGGCCCCGTGCGCGTCTACAAGGGCGTCCCTTATGCGGCGGCGCCGGTCGGGCCGCGCCGCTGGCGTCCGCCCGAGCCGGCGCCGGCATGGTC
>JBEBFW010000244.1:0-5044 GCA_040081755.1 Parvularculaceae bacterium | reverse complement strand
GCGGCCTTCGCCATGGCCAACGCCGGCCCGAACGCCGCCGGCGAGCGTGGCGTGATCATCAACACCGCCTCGGTCGCGGCCTACGACGGCCAGATCGGTCAGATCGCGTACGCGTCGTCGAAGGCCGGCGTCGTCGGCATGACGCTGCCCGCCGCACGCGACCTCGCCCCGGTCGGCATTCGCGTCTGCACGATCGCGCCCGGCATCTTCTGGACTCCGATGATGGCGGGCATGGATCAGAAAGTGCAGGACGCGCTCGCCGCCATGGTGCCGTTCCCAAAACGGCTGGGCAATCCCCAGGAATTCGCATCCCTAGCGCTCGAGATCGCGCGCAACGTGATGCTGAACGGCGAAGTCATCCGGCTGGACGGCGCCATCAGAATGCAGCCCAAATGAGTGCGTAGGAGAACGACCGCGCACGCAGCCCGCTACGCACTCGCGCTTCCAACTACGCACTGAAGACCGCGCGCAATCCGGCGCCGGCGAATACGAAAGAAGAAGAAACATGTTCGACATCACCAGAAAATCGATCCAGTGGGGCGGCAGGAAGCTGACCCTCGAAACCGGGCGCATGGCGCGGCAGGCGGACGCCGCCGTACTTGCGACCTATGGCGAGACAACTGTGCTCGCGACCGTTGTCGCGGCGAAGGAAGCCGATCCGAAGTTCGATTTCTTCCCGCTGACCGTCCACTATCAGGAGAAATTCTACGCTGCGGGCCGCGTCCCCGGCGGCTACTTCAAGCGCGAGGGCCGGCCGACCGAGAAGGAAACGCTGACCTCGCGCCTCATCGACCGGCCGATCCGGCCGCTGTTCGCCAAGGGTTTCAAGAACGAAGTCCAGGTGATCGCCACGGTTCTCTCGCACGATATGGAGAACGACCCTGACGTCGTCGCGCTCGTCGCCGCCTCCGCCGCCCTCACCGTCTCCGGCATTCCGTTTCTCGGGCCGATCGGCGCGGCGCGCGTCGGCTACATCAACGGCGAGTATGTGCTCAATCCGCAGATCGACCAGCTTGCGGAGACCAAACTCGACCTCGTCATGGCTGGCACCGCCGACGCCGTGATGATGGTCGAGTCCGAAGCAAAGGAACTCACCGAGGAGATCATGCTCGGCGCCGTCATGTTCGGCCACCGGGCTGCAGGCGAGGCGATCAACCTCATCATCGATTTCGCAGAGGACAGCGCCAAGGAGCCGTGGAACTTCCAGCCTACGGACTATGCGACGACGACCTCGAAAATCCGCGGCCTCATCCAGGACGATCTGCGCGCGGCTTACGACGAGAAGAAAAAGCAGGCGCGCCATGAGAAGGTCAGCGCGGCGAAGGCGAAGGCCTCCGACGTGTTCTGCAAGGAAGGCGACGGGAAAGCGCTGTCGTCTGTGGTGTTCGGGTCGCTCTTCAAGGAAGTCGAAGCCGACATCGTGCGCGGCGACATCATCAAGACGGGCCGGCGCATCGACGGACGCGACACCAAGACAGTTCGTCCGATCGTCGCTGAAGCGGGGGTCCTGCCCCGCACGCATGGCAGCGCGCTCTTCACGCGCGGCGAGACGCAAGCGCTTGTCGTGGCGACGCTCGGCACCGGGGAAGACGAGCAGTGGATCGACGCGCTCGCCGGCACCTACAAGGAAACCTTCCTGCTCCACTACAATTTCCCGCCCTATTCGGTGGGCGAAACCGGCCGGATGAGCGGGGCCGGGCGCCGCGAGATCGGCCACGGCAAGCTCGCCTGGCGCGCTCTACGGGCGGTAATGCCGACGCAGGAGACGTTCCCTTACGTCATTCGTCTCGTCTCCGAGATCACCGAATCGAACGGCTCGTCCTCGATGGCGACCGTGTGCGGCGCATCCCTCGCCCTGATGGACGCCGGCGTGCCGACAACCCGCCCCGTCGCGGGCATCGCCATGGGCCTCATTCTCGAGGGCAAGGACTTCGCGGTTCTCTCCGACATTCTCGGCGATGAGGATCATCTCGGCGACATGGACTTCAAGGTCGCCGGCACCGACGCCGGCATCACCTCGCTGCAGATGGACATCAAGATCGCCGGCATCACCGAGGAGATCATGAAGGTCGCGCTCGGCCAGGCGAAGGACGGCCGCCTGCACATCCTCGGCGAGATGAGCAAAGCCCTCGACCATGCCCGCGCCGGGCTCGCCGACACCGCGCCGCGCATCGAGACCATGCAGATCCCGACCGACAAGATCCGCGAAGTCATCGGCTCCGGCGGCAAGGTCATCCGCGAGATCGTCGAGAAGACCGGCGCAAAGGTCGATATCAACGACGACGGCCTCATCAAGATCGCCTCCAGCGACAAGGAGAAGATCAAGGCGGCGCACGACTGGATCCACTCGATCGTCGCCGAGCCTGAAGTCGGCGTCATCTACAAGGGCAAGGTTGTGAAAACGATGGACTTCGGAGCCTTCGTCAACTTCTTCGGCTCGCGCGACGGCCTCGTGCACATCTCGCAGCTCTCGCGCGGCCGGGCCGAGAAGACGACCGACGTCGTCAAGGAAGGCGACGAGGTTTACGTGAAGCTCATGGGCTTCGATGATCGCGGCAAGGTGCGCCTCTCGATGAAGGTCGTCGATCAGGCGTCCGGCAAGGAACTCGCCGCCGACGCGGCGGAGTAGAGCCGATCTCGTTAGTCGTTCGCTTGCAAAAACCCCGCGTCGATGCGGGGTTTTTGTTGGTCCTCAGACATCATGGCAGCGACGGCCGAAGCGACGCCGCATCCCCCGCGGCTCGCCGATTCAGCGGTCGAAAGCCTTCAACTAGGGCCGCCGCGTGATATAGCTTGCCGCGAATTCCCGGGAGGCATTGCCATGAAAGACTCGCTTCGGTTCCTTGCGGCCGCGTCATCGCTCGCGCTCATCGCTGCGTGCGGCAAGAAGGAAAGAGCGGCCGAAGCGCCGGCGCCCGCCGCGCAGACCGTCGCAACCGAAACGCCGGCGCCGACGATCGACGCCGCGGCCGAATTCGACAAGGCGATCGCCGAGGTGACGCGCGGCTATTTCGCTGAAATCCCGGAGACCGCCACCTATTATGGCGCGCCTTCGGATCTTGCAGGCGCCGACGCCAACTCAAGGCTCAATGACCGCTCGCCCGCGGCGGAAAAAGCGCGCCGCGCAAAAATGGAAGCCGCGCTCGCCAGGCTGAAGGAAGCGCGCGCGACGGCGCCCGATGATGTCCGCCGCCTCAACGCCGACGTGCTCATCGCGCAGCTTGAAGGCGCGATCGGCCCGACGCGCGTCGCCGAGTACGGATCGATCTTCAACGTCTACGGCTTCTGGTACACGCCCTATGCGGTCATCCAGAACTCGGGACCGCTCGTCGATGTGGCGAACCTCATGGAGGCGCAGCAGGCGGTCAAATCGGCGAGCGAGGCGGACGCCTATCTCGCGCGGCTCGCGGCCTTCGGGCCGATGATCGACGGCGTCGTTGAGAAGGTCAAAGCCGACGCCTCGCTCGGCGTCGTTCCGCCCGATTTTATTCTCGCCAAAACGCGGAACGTCATCGAGAATTTCACTAGGGTTCCGGCGGCCGAAAATGTGCTGGTCGCTTCGTTCGCCAAGAAGCTAAAGGAAGCGAACGTTCCGGGCGCGGATGCGCTCGTCGCCCGCGCGGCCGCGATCGTCACCGAGCAGGGCTATCCGGCCGAGCATCGCCTTTTTGATCTGCTCGCCGAGCAGGGCGAGACGGCGACCCACGACGCCGGCGTCTGGCGCCTGCCCAATGGCGACGCGCTCTACAACGCCATGATCCGTCATCTGACGGATACGACCCTGACCGCGGACGAGATCCATGAAATCGGCCTCGCCGAGGTGACCCGGATTCACGTGGAGATGGATGCGATCCTCAAGGCGCAGGGCCTCGCCGCCGGGACGGTCGGAGAGCGCATGGCGGCGCTCGCCAAGGATCCCCGCTTCTTCTATCCGAATACGGAGGAAGGGAAGGCGCAGATTCTCGCCGACATCGCCAAACAGGTCAAAAAGGTCAACGAGGAATCGCCGAAATGGTTCGGCACGCTGCCGAAATACGATCTGCAGGTGCGCGCCGTGCCTGCGTTCAGCCAGGATTCAGCGCCAGGCGGCTATTACGACAGCCCGGCGCTCGACGGCTCGCGTCCCGGCACCTACTGGATCAACTTGAGGGACACGGCGATCTGGCCGAAATTCGCCGTGCCGACGCTGACCTATCACGAATCGATTCCCGGCCATCACTTCCAGAACGCCATCGCGCTCGGCGAGGACGCGCCCTTGCTCATGGCGGTGATGTCGTCAAACGCTTTCGGCGAAGGCTGGGCGCTCTACGCCGAGGCGCTCGCCAGGGAAATGGGCCTTTATGACGGCGATCCCTTCGGCGATCTCGGGCGCTTGCAGGACGAGCTCCATCGCGCCGTCCGTCTCGTCGTCGATACCGGGATGCACGCAAGGAAGTGGAGCCGCGAGCAGGCGATTGACTATGTCGCCGCGACCGAAGGCGTCCACCCCAAGGAAGCGGAGTCCGAGGTCGAACGCTATGTCGTCTGGCCGGGCCAGGCCCTCGGCTACAAGATCGGCATGCTGAGGATCGAGGCGATGCGCCGCGAGGCCGAAGAGGCGCTCGGCGCGAAATTCGACATCCGCGCCTTCCATGACGAAGTGCTCAAATACGGGGCCGTGCCGCTTCCCGTCTTCGAGGCGAACATCGGTCGCTGGATCGCGACCTATTCCGAGCCTGCGGAGTAGGTCCGCGCGCCCTAGGAAGTCCCGTTGGAGAAATTGCCGAGGAACGCGCCAATGATGTTGGCCCAGCGGCCGACATTCTGGGCGATGTGCTCGCTGGAGACGCCGCCGCCCATTTCGAGCACGTACTCGACGCCGACCTGGCTGGTATTGGCCAGCACATAGGCGCGCCCGAAGAGCTGGCTGTCGTTGAACTTGTTGATGATGAGATAGTCGTCGGGCGTCACGGGGCGCTCGAGGTCGAAATTGGCGAGGAAAAGCAGGTTCTCGCAGGCGGCCGGCGAGCCTGAACAGTTGAGCGCGCGGACGACGAAGTTGATG
>JBEBFW010000038.1:0-18232 GCA_040081755.1 Parvularculaceae bacterium | reverse complement strand
GTCGCTGTCCAGCACCCGGATCAGGCGGCTGACGTTGCGCGAGTTGCCGCAGAGGTCAGCGCAGGTGTACGTCTGCACGAACTTCTGGGTCGTGTTGCAGCCGTCGCCGTCGCCGATCTCCCCCCCGTTCGCGGGCGCTATGTCGAACGCGCCGACATGTCGGCGATCACGTGGTTTCGCGTCGGCGGGCCGGCCGATGTTCTTTATACGCCTGCGGATGAAGAGGATCTCGCGGCGTTCCTGAAGGCCTGCGATCCGAAGATACCCGTCTATCCTGTCGGCGTCGGCTCCAATCTTCTGGTTCGCGACGGCGGCGTCAGGGGCATCGTCGTGCGTCTCGGCGCGCCCTTCGCGAAGATCCGCACGGAGGAGCGGCGCGTGTGGGCGGGGGCTGCGGCGCTCGACGCGCAGGTCGCCAAGGCCGCTGCGAAAGCCGGAATCGCGGGCCTCGAATTCTATCGCGGCGTGCCGGGCACGATCGGCGGGGCGCTGGCCATGAACGCGGGCGCCTATGAGCAGGAGACGAAGGACGTGCTGGTCGCGGCTGTCGCCTATGATCGGGCGGGCGAGCGGCGTCTACTGACGAAAGACGAGATGAGATTCGCCTACAGACATTGTGGGGCTTTGGGCGGCGGCGCGGAGGGCCTCATCTTCGTCGAGGCCGAGTTCAAGGGCCGGCCGGGCGATTCCGCCGCCATCGAAGCGCGTATGAAGGAGATCATGGAGCGCCGCGAGAAAAGCCAGCCCATCCGCGAGAAAACCGGCGGCTCGACCTTCGCAAATCCCGATCCGGCTTTATCCGGAGGGCGCAAGGCATGGCAACTCATCGACGAAATCGGCGGGCGCGGCCGCGTCGTCGGCGACGCCCAATGCTCGGAACTCCATTGCAATTTCATGATCAATCGAGGCAAAGCGACCGCGACCGACCTCGAAACGCTGATCGAGTCGCTGCGTAAAGACGTGGTTAAGAAATCGGGCGTTGATCTTCGCTGGGAGATCAAGCGCATTGGAGAGCCGGCGTGAAGCACAAGCGTGTGGCCGTTCTGAAAGGCGGCTGGTCCGCAGAGCGCGATGTGTCGCTGAACTCCGGCGCGGCCTGCGCCAGGGCGCTCCGCGAGGGTGGGTATGAGGTCATGGAAATCGATCCGGGTGAGACCGGCTTCTCCATCCTTTCACCCGACACGGCGCGCCGATATTTCCCCCAGCGCCTCGCCGACGCAAAACCCGACGCCGTCTTCAACGCGCTGCACGGTCAGTGGGGCGAGGATGGCTGCGTGCAGGGGCTCCTCGAAGTGATGGGAATTCCTTACACCCATTCCGGCGTGCTCGCCTCATCGCTCGCCATGGACAAGCAGCGCACGAAACTGGTGCTGAAGGGCGCCGGCGTGCCCTCGCCCGAGGGCAAAGTGATGTCGCGGTTTGACGCGGCCGGCGGGCACGCCATGGCGCCGCCCTATGTCATCAAGCCGAATGCGCAGGGCTCTTCGGTCGGCGTCTATATCATTCGCAAGGGAGATAACCGTCCGCCCTCGGAGCTCGCCAGCGACAAATGGATTCTTGGCGACGACGTGCTCGTCGAGAAGTTCATTCCAGGGCGAGAGCTCACCGTCGCGGTGATGGGCGATCGCGCCATGTGCGTCACCGAAATCACGACTGAGCTGCAATTCTACGACTATGAGGCCAAGTACGCTCCGGGCGGCTCGCGCCACGTGTTGCCAGCGCAAATTCCTGAATCCATCTCGGCGCGATGTCTCGATCTGGCGCTCAAGGCTCATCAGGCGCTCGGCTGCCGGGGCGTGTCGCGATCCGATTTCCGCTACGACGAAAAGGAAATCGGCGAGCAGGTCTACTTCCTCGAAATCAACACTCAGCCGGGGATGACTGGAACGTCGCTTGTGCCCGAGCAGGCCGCGCATCTCGGGATCTCGTTTCCTGATCTGTGCGGCTGGCTCATCGAGGATGCGTCATGCCAAAGGTGAAGGCCGCCAAGGGGAAAAAACCCGCGCGTGCGAAAGCCCAGGGCGGGCGCCTCGCTGGATTCATCGAGCGCTATGCGTTGGCGGGCGCGGCCGGAGCGGTCGTCATCGCCATTGTCGGCGTGTTCGTCATGTGGGCCGGCGGGTACGTAGGGCTGCTCGCCGAGCGCGTCGATGCATCGGTGCGCGAAGCTTCAGTCCGTTCGGGATTTGAGATCAAGCGCGTCACCCTCAAGGGACGCGAACAGTCGAGCGTTGAAGATATAGAACGGGCGATGGGGCCGGCTGTTGGCGAGTCCATTCTCCATTTCGACCTTGGCGAGGCGCGGCGCCGCGTCGAGAATATCGGCTGGGTGAAGGCTGCCTCGGTGAGCCGCCTGCTACCCAACACGATCCACGTCTCCGTGCGTGAGCGCGCGCCGGCCGCCGTCTGGCAGATGTCCGGCCAGCTACACCTGGTTGACGCAAGCGGCGCCGTCATCCGCAGCGTCAAGGCCGACGAGTACGCTGACCTGCCTCTCGTCGTTGGCGCTGGCGCTCCCGAGGCGGCGGCCGACATCCTCAATGAGCTTGCCTCGCGCCCGGCGCTTGGCGACCAGATTTCCTCATTGACCCGCATGGGCGACCGGCGCTGGAACCTGCGCCTGCGCGCCGGCGTCGATGTCTACCTTCCGGAAGGCGACGTTTCGGAGGCGCTCGACATCCTCGTTAAACTTCAGGAGACAGGCGGAACTCTTGACCAGGCGCTCAAACATATCGACCTTCGCGATCCAGAGCGCCTGACGGCTCATTTGGAGAGCGAAGGTCCTCCGCCGGCTGACTAGCCGGTCTCAGTGTCTGAAGGAACGCGGCGCATGCCCGGTTGGCGCGATTCGATCACATCGCGAGATTCAAATTTGGTCGCAGCCGTCGATGTCGGCGCGTCCAAAGCCGCGTGCCTCATCGCACGTATCGCCCTGACGGAGGAAGGGGCGCGCTCGGTCGAGATCGTCGGCGCCGGACTTCACGGCGCGTCGGGCGCTGACCGCGCGTCGCCTGCAGCCGGCGAGAATGCACTTCGCGCCGCCGTCGATGCGGCCGAGCGCATGGCCGGCGGGCGCGTCAATTCTGTTTATTCAGCCGTCAACGGAAGACATCTGTTGTGCCGGCGCATCGGGGCGGCAGTCGATCTCGTCGATGGGCGAGTTTCTCAGGAAGACATTGAGGAGTGCCTGAAATCAGGGTTGGAGGCGGCCGCCGCGGAGGGAAGCGCTGCGCTTCACGCCTCGCCCATCCGATTTCTGATCGACGGCGAAGAGACCGGCTTCAGCCCCGTTGGCCTTGCGGGCGCGGTCCTCACCGCCGAAATCCTCGGCGTCGGCGCGCGCGAGGCTCAGCTTCTCAATGCCGACGCGCTGATCGAGCGGTGCGGGCTGAAGGTCGAGCGCCGGTTTCCTGCGCCTGCGGCCGCCGCGGAAGCCGTACTCATTGATGATGAAAAAGAGCTCGGCTGCATTTTGATCGACATCGGCGCCGCATCGACCGGATTCGCCGTTTATGAGCGTGGCGCGCTTATCGACTGTGGCGGCGCGCGGCTCGGCGGCGATCACATCACGCGCGACCTTGCTCAAATCTTCGGCGCCGAGCTTGCTCATGCGGAGCGCGTAAAGACGCTTTACGGGTCGGCGCTCGCCGGCATCGGCGACGAGCACAAGCTCGTCGATTTTCCGCAGCTCGGCGATGTCGAAGACATTCATCGAGTCTCACGCGCAGAGGTCTCGAGCGTGATCACGCCGCGTCTCGAAGAAATGTTCGAAAAGGCGAGCGAGCGTCTGTCGAAGGAGGCGCGCTTCATTGGCGTGCGGCGCGCCGTCCTGACCGGGGGCGGCAGCCTCCTCATCGGCGCGCGCGAGACCGCTGAACGCATGCTTGGCGTCAAGGCGCGGCTCGGGCGTCCATCGCCGCTCGCCGGTTCGCCGGACGCTGCGACTGCTCCGCAATTCTCCGTCTGCGTCGGATTGATCGAACTCGCCGCCGCCGCGCGCGCGGACAGGACGCGTCAGCGGAGTTCAAACGCAAGGCCAGCGCGCCGGACGCCCGGCGGCCTTGCTGCGAGCGTCGGCGGCTGGCTCAAGGACAACTTCTGAACGACTTGTGTGCGTTGGACGTCCGACATGATCGATGGTCTCGAAATCCGGCCCGATGATTTGACCTCGCCCGAAACGCAGGCGCTGGTGGCGCGCCACCTGACTGCCATGCAGGCGCACTCGCCGCCCGGCAGCGTGCACGCCCTCGACGCAGTGCAGTTGAAGGCCGGGGGGCTCGCCTTCTGGTCGGCCTGGGTCCGTGGCCGCATCGCGGGCATGGGCGCGTTGAAGCGCCTCGACGATCGCTGCGGCGAGATCAAGTCGATGCGCGTCGCCGCCGAATTTCTGGGGCAGGGCGTCGGCCGGGCGATCCTGAGGCGGATCATCGAGGAGGCGCGCGCCGTCGGGCTTGCCGAACTCTACCTCGAAACTGGCTCGGCCGAGGCATTCCGGCCGGCGCTGTCACTTTATGAGAGCGAGGGGTTCAGGTCTTGCGATCCGTTCGCCGGATATCGAGACGATCCGTTCAGCCGCTTCATGCATCGCAGGATTTGACTCAAGCCGCCGCGCGACTCGCAATAGAGATCGCGCGTCCGCCCAAAAAATCCGCTGCAATCAACGCCAAGAAGCGTCGCGTTAACGATTTGGTAACCGGCGTCACCGAATCATTAAGCCTCTTTTCAGCATTTCCAGAAGGGGCGGAGCGATCGATGCCGTTGAATCTCAGTGTGCCTGAATTAACCGAGTTGAAGCCGCGCATTTCAGTCATCGGCGTCGGCGGCGCCGGCGGGAACGCCGTCAACAACATGATCGACAGTTCGCTCGAGGGAGTTGAGTTCGTCGTCGCCAACACCGACGCGCAAGCGCTCGGGCTCAACAAGGCCCAAAAGCGCATCCAGCTCGGCGTGAAAACGACGCAAGGGCTCGGCGCCGGCTCGCTCCCCGATATCGGCAGGGCTGCGGCTGAGGAGTCGCTGGACGAGATTCTCGAACACATCGCCAACGCCCACATGCTCTTCGTGACGGCCGGGATGGGCGGCGGCACTGGAACGGGCGCGGCGCCCGTCATTGCGCGCGCGGCCAAGGAGCGAAATCTCCTTACCGTCGGAGTGGTGACCAAGCCTTTTCACTTTGAAGGCGCGAGGCGCATGCGCATCGCCATGGCCGGGATCGAGGCCCTTCAGAAGCATGTCGATACTCTGCTGATCATCCCGAACCAGAATCTATTCTCGATCGCAAACGAGAAAACCACATTCCATGAAGCCTTCGCCATGGCCGATCAGGTGCTGCACTCGGGCGTGCGCGGCATCACCGATCTGATGGTCATGCCAGGCCTCATCAATCTCGACTTCAACGACGTCCGCACGGTCATGTCCGAGATGGGCAAGGCCATGATGGGCACCGGCGAGGCCGAGGGCGACAAACGCGCCATCCGCGCGGCCGAGGCGGCGATCTCCAATCCGCTGCTCGACGAAGTCTCGATGAAGGGCGCCCGCGGCGTGCTGATCAACATCACCGGCTCGATGGACATGACCCTGTTCGAGGTCGATGAAGCGGCCAACCGCATTCGCGCGGAAGTCGATCCCGACGCCAACATCATCGTCGGTTCGACTTTCAATCAGGAACTTGAAGGCAAGGTGCGCGTGTCGGTCGTCGCCACCGGCATAGACGCGATCGCGAGAGAGAACGGACAGTCGGAGGGCAAGACGACGGTCACGGTCTCCAAGCCGTGGCGCGAAGTGCAGACGACGCCGGCGACGACCGTGAATTTCGCGCTCAATCCGGCCCCGGCGCCGGCGCCGGTGATAAAGCGCGAACCCGCGCCAACGCAGCTGCCGCCCCTCGCGGTACCGCCGCCGCTGCCGGCCGCAGCTCACCCGCTAGCGCCGATGCCCGCCGCAGCGAACCCGATCGGCGATGTGCACGAGCGCATCCGCCGCATGCTGATCGAAGGAACGAACGAGACGCTGAGCGAGCGATCATCGCCGTTGCGCCGTCCGGTGGCGTCCGCGCCGACCGAACTAGCGCGGGCCCCGGTGCGCCCTGCACCGTTGCAGGCCCCGGCGCCGGTCGCTCAGGAGGGATCCGCTGATGCCGGCCGCAACCCCTTCCGCGAGGCGCAGGAGATTGGCCGGCAAGGCCTCACCGCGGCGCTCGATGTGTTCAAGTCGCTCGGCGGGGCCTCGGCCCGCCCCGAGGAACCCTCGCGTGCGCCGCGGCCGGCGCCTGTGCGCGGCGACCTCTTTGACGACGAGGCCGATGCTGAACTCGAGATTCCGTCCTTCCTTCGCAAAAAGAAAACCGGCTCGTAATATCAGACCTCCAGCATCGACGACTTCGAGAGAGCGCCGCGGCACGCCGCGGCGCTCTCTCCCTTTGGAAATGGGCCGAAACAAGAGTTTACTCGCCTGAAGCGGACGGGGCGTCATCTTGTTACGGTTCGTGTGCAATGAGACGTTGCGTGTTTCAAACAACGATTGGGAAGGCGGTCAGCGCCGAAGGGGTTGCGCTGCATTCGGGCGCGATGACGCGGCTCGCCCTGCATCCGGCGGCGACCGATTCCGGAATCGTCTTTAGGCGGACCGATTTGCCCGGCGACAATCGCGTCGCCGCCGATCCGCGCAATGTCGTCGATACACGTCTTGGCGTCCGGCTTCGCAACGCCGCTGGCGCTGAGGCGATGACGGTCGAGCATTTCCTCTCGGCCGCAGCGCTTGTCGGGCTCGACAATGCGATCATCGAGATCGATGCCGCGGAGCTCCCGATCTTCGACGGGAGCCTCAAGGCGTTCGTCGCTCTCTTTGCGGAGGCGGGCCTCCAACAGCAAAAAGTAGAGCGCAGGGCGATCGCCGTCTCGGCCTCCATCAGAGTGGAGGATGGGGATCGGTCGGTCGAGGTCCTGCCGGCTGCGGGGCGGCGGATCGAGATGACCATCGATTATCCGGTCGCTGCTATCGGCCGGTCGACCATCAGCATCGATCTTGAAGATGCGGGCACGCGCGCGCGCATCGTCAGCGCCAGGACTTTTTGCACGTTGAGCGATGTCGAGGGCATGCGCGCGCGCGGCTTCGCGCTCGGTGGATCCCTCGACAATGCGGTCGTTGTGGACGGGGAGCTTATTCTCAACGAAGGCCCGCTGCGCGATCCTGAGGAATTCGCGCTCCACAAGGCGGCGGATTTGATCGGCGACCTAGCTCTTCTGGGTGCGCCCGTCTTCGGCCTGGTGCGAGCTCAGAAGACCGGTCACGATCTCAATACACGGCTGGCGCGGAAAATCAGGGAGTCGCCCGACTTCGGTGCGCGCTTTCCCGGCCGATAGACTTGCGGGTGCTGCTGATTCCGCGTGTTTGACCCGCCTCCCGCAGCTATCTAAAAGGGTCGGCCATCGGGTCAAGCGAGGGTTTGGGTAAGGGCATGCAGGGTTCCATCAGAATTCTAGTCGGCGTTATGGCTGCGGCCGTCCTCGCGGCCTGTTCTTCCGGCGGGGAGAAGAAGAAGTTCGCCTATGTCGAGCGGCCGGTGGAGCAGATTTACGCTGACGCCGCCCAGAAGCTTGAAAAGAAGCGCTGGGACGAGGCGATCGAACTCTTCGCCGAGGTCGAGCGCCAGCACCCTTATTCCTCTTGGGCCCGTCGCGCGATGCTCATGCGAGCCTTCGCCCGTTATCAAACCAACGATTATGACGACGCGATCGAGGCGCTCGAACAGTTCATCTCGCTGCACCCCGGCAACAAGGACGCGCCTTACGCCTATTACCTGAAGTCGATGTGCTACTATGAGCGTATTTCCGACGTCGGGCGCGACCAGGAGAACACCGACAACGCCGTGAAGGCGCTGAACGACGTGGTTCGCCGCTACCCGAATTCGGAGTACGCCCGCGACGCGCGTTTGAAGCTCGACCTCACCTTCGACCATCTCGCCGGCAAGGAAATGTATGTCGGCCGGTATTACCTGAAGCAGTTCAAGCACATCGCCGCCATCAACCGGTTCAAATACGTCGTCGAGAACTACCAGACGACGAGCCACGCGCCGGAGGCCCTTTATCGTCTCGTCGAGGCCTATCTCCAGATCGGCGTTGTCGATGAGGCGCGCGCCGCCGCCGCCGTTCTCGGCGCGAACTATCCCGGAACCGTCTGGTACTCGGACGCCTACCGACTCTTCAAGCGCAACCGCCTCATAGATTCGGCGGGCCTGCCGGTCGCGATGGCGAAGAAGGAGCCGACCAGGAAGAAGGAAGAGCCCGCAGAGGTCAAAGCTCCCAATCTTGACGACGCCCGTGACGCCGCGCCCATCAGCGGCGAAGAGGCGGCTGAAGGGCTGGTGCCCGACGCGGGGCCGGACAGTCGCTAACAGCCTGCCGGCGTCCGGTGCGCAGCTCGAATGGAAGGCGTCATCGTCCGCTTCTGTACAGATTCGCTTATTGAGCGACGAAACCAGCCAGACGCGCATCCAGCCTGTCGCGCACGGCCGGCCATTCGGTCCTCAGCACGCTGAACCAGACAGTATCGCGGAGGGTGGCGTCCGGCATCACCATGTGCGCGCGGTGGACGCCCTCATAGCGCGCGCCGAGGCGCTCGACGGCTGCCCAGGACCTGTCATTCAAGGCGCTCAGTTTCAGTTCGACGCGATTGAGGGCGAGCGCGTCGAAGGCGTGCGCGAGCATGAGCCGTTTGCACGACGGATTGACCGGGCCGGCCCAGAACTTGCGCGCGTACCACGTCCAGCCGATCTCGGCGCGCTTGTTGCTCTCGGAATGCGCGAGGAAGCTCGACGAGCCGACAACTTCGCCGCTCGCTTTCCAGACGACCGCGAACGTCAAATCGGTCGGCTGCGCGGCAAGGCGCTGGTCCATCCAGGCGTTGAAATCGACATTGTGCTGGTTGACGGAAGCGAAGCGCCAGAGCTGCGGGTCATCTCCGGCGCGCCGCAGCCCCTCGCGATGGCCCTCGGCGAGAGGCTCCAGGCGCACGAAAGCATTTTCAAGGACGACGCGTCCGAGACTCACCAGATCTGCACACGCTCGTCCGGCGCCAGATAGAGCTTGTCGCCCGGCGTGATGGCGAATGCCGCATACCAGGCATCCATATTCCGCACGACGCCGTTGACGCGAAATTCGGCCGGCGAATGCGAATCCGACGCGATCTGGTTTTTCAGCTGCTCCTCGCGCACGAGGCGCTTCCACACTTGGGCGTAAGCGAGGAAGAAGCGCTGATCGCCAGTGAAGCCGTCGAGGATCGGAGCTTCCGCTCCACTCAGGGATTTCTTGTAGGCGTGATAGGCCATGGCGAGGCCGCCGATGTCGCCGATATTCTCGCCCATGGTGAGCTTCGGATCGATCGGAAACCCTGGGATGGGCTCATACTTGCCGTATTGGGCGCCGAGCCTGTCGGCAAGTTTCTGAAAGCTCGCGGCGTCTTCGGCGGTCCACCAGTCGCGCAAGAAACCGTCCCCGTCGGATTTGCGCCCCTGGTCATCGAACCCGTGACCGATCTCGTGACCGATGACGGCGCCGATCGCACCGTAATTGACCGCCGCATCGGCGAGGGGGTCGAAGAACGGCGCCTGCAGGATGGCGGCGGGAAAGACGATCTCATTGCGCGTCGAGGAGTAATAAGCGTTAACCGTTTGCGGAGTCATGCCCCATTCGGTCCTGTCGACCGGCTTGCCGAGGCGCGAAACATCGTAGTTCCATTCGAACGCGGCGGCGCGCGCAGCGTTGCCGTAGGCGTCGCCATCGATCACTTCGAGCGCCGAGTAATCGCGCCACTTTTCCGGATAGGCGATCTTGGGCGTGAACTTCGACAGCTTCTCATGCGCCCGGGCTTTGGTCTCGTCGCCCATCCACGCGAGCGTATCGATGCGCTCGCTCAGTGACTTCCGCAAATTGGAGACTAGATCGTCCATTTGGGCCTTCGACGCCGCCGGGAAGTGGCGCTCGACATAGACAGCGCCGACCGCTTCGCCGAGCGCGTCGTTCACAGCAGCGACGCCGCGCTTCCAGCGCTCCTTTTGCATGGGCGTACCGCGGAGCTCGGTGCCATAGAAAGCGAAGTTGGCCTGGTCCAGCGCCGCGGGGAGGACGTCCGCGCGGGCGTTCGCCGCGTGAAACTTGAGATAGTCCTTCCACGTAGCGACGGGCGTCGCCTTGAACAGCAAGGCAAGGCTCTGGATCGCATCGAACTCGCGCAATACGACCGCTCCGGCTGCAGAAAGTCCCGATGCCTCGAACATCTGGTTCCACGGAGCGGCGGGGGCGAAGGCGTTCAGTTCGGCGCGCGATTTCTTGTTGTAGGTGAGGTCGCGTTCGCGGCGTTTGGCCGGCGTCCAGTGGATCTCGGCGATGCGATGTTCAAGATCGTAGATCGCCGCGGCCTTCGCCGCCGCGTCCGGGACCTGCGCAAGCGTCAGCGTTTGTTCGACGTAGACCTTGTACTTCACCTGTTTGTCCGCGAATTTTTCTTCGAGATAATAGTCGCGGTTCGGCATGCCGAGGCCCGATTGGGTGACGTATACGGCGTATGTGTCAGGGGCCTTTGCATCGACATCGACATAGGAGCGGAACGGCGCAGATCCCGGGAAATCCGGCGACGCGAAGAGCCGCGCGATGTCTTCATGACTGGCGGCGGCGTCGATGCGGGCGAAGTCGGCCTGCAGCGGCGCGAGGCCGGCGGCTTCAATGGCCGCAACATCTTCATATGCGTTGTAGAAGGCGCCGATCTTGTTCTCCAGCGCGGTTCCAGCAGAATTGCCTGCGGCGTCCTCGATGATCTTGCGCACCCTCTCTTCGGAGCGTTCGAAAAGAACGGTGAACGAGCCGTAACTGGAGAAGTCGTCTGGCATCTTGAATGTGTCGAGCCAGCCGCCGTTTACATGGCGGTAGAAGTCGTCGCCCGGCTTTACGCCCTCTTTGACGAAGGAAGTATCGACGCCCCATTTCCCAAGTTCCGGCTTTGGCGCGACGGCGACCGGGGTGGGCGGCTCTTTCGGCGCATCAACCTTGTCCTTTCGCCCGCAGGCGACAAGAGCGGCGCTTGCCAGCCCAAGCATCAGCGCTGTGCGCCAGGTCATCGTGATCTTCATGGGACGGCCCCTCGTTTCGGCGACGAGACGCTTAGCCGCTTTGCAGCGGCCTTTCCAGCGGCATTCGAGGGCTTTGCGGCCGTTCAGAGTATTAACGGAGCCTTCAACCGCCGCGCCGATACTGGCGCCATTCGAAAAATTCCGGAGCCGAAAGGGCTATGAAAGCGCTCAACCGATTTGGAACCGCCGACGCCGGCAATGTGGCGATGATGTTCGGCATCCTCATTGTCCCGCTGTTGATCGCCGCGGGAGTCGGCCTCGACATGATGCGCACGGGCCAGGTGCGGGGTGAGCTTCAGGAAGCGGCGGACGCGGGCCTGCTCGCGGCCTCGCGCGCCAAGCTGAAGGACGACTCGCTGTCCGATGCAGCGCTGACCGTGATCGCGCGCAAGCATTTCGACGCCAACAAGGGAGCTGTCGGCGAAGTCCTCATCGAGACGTTTGACTTCAATTTCAACACGGCGACGAAAAAGGCGACGCTGACCACGACAGGAAAGGTCCGCACTGCGATCATGGGCGTGGTCGGCAAACCCTACATGGAGATCGATGTCGTGTCGGGCGCGGAGGTCGTGAAGCCGCGCGCGCTTGAAGTGGTGCTCGCGCTCGACAACACGACCTCGATGAGCGGCGCGAAGCTCGTCTCGCTGAAAGATTCTGCGCGCGAGCTCGTGGACGCCATCATGGCGGATACGGACAATAAGGTGAAAGTCGGCCTCGTTCCGTTCGGGCGACATGTGCAGATCGGCATGTCACGCGCGGGCGAAGCCTGGCTCGACGTGCCGGCCGACAGCAGCTGGGATCAGAATGAATGCAACGTCGATGAGCCGGCGGCCGCGGCGGCGGGCTGCGCCGAGCAAACGATCACCTGCCATGACGACGGGGTCCCCTACGCCTGCGAGGAATGGCAATGTCCGGCGGGGGCGCCGCCGCCTTACAATTGCGCCTTGGTCAGCCATCCTACCACCTGGCTCGGCTGCGTCGGCTCGCGTCCCCATCCTCTCAACATCGAGGACCGCGACTATCTGTCGAACCGCATTCCCGGCGTTCTCAATGAAGCGATCTGGGGCGGCGACTGCCCGAACGAAATCACGCCGATTACGACCAACAAGGTAGATGTCAAAAACGACATCGCCAATCTCTCGGTGCGCGGCGAGACCTATATCCCGAGCGGCCTCTTCTGGGCGCAGGCGCTCATTTCGGGCGAAGCTCCGTTTACGGAGGGAAAAACCTACGCGGCCATGACCGAGGAAAGCGGCGTTAAGGCGATCGTTCTCATGACCGACGGAGAGAACACCGCCTCGCCGAGCGGCTCGGGCGACCACTACGCCACCGACGCTGATGAAGCCGACGACTACACGCTGGAGCTTTGCGAGGAGATCAAATCGAACGGGATCATCCTCTACACGATCGCCTTCGAGGTGACCGATGCGGCGACGCAGGCGATGCTCGGCGACTGCGCCACGTCGTCTGACGCCTATTTCAACGCGGCTGACGCCTCAGCGCTCCTCGAGGCGTTCGGGGAGATCGGCAGCAATCTACAGGAGCTGGCGCTGACGCAGTGACGCGCCGCGGCCTTGCCGGGCGAGAGCGATTGCGTCATCTATCCGTCCCGGCCGTCCGCGCCGGAGACTCCATGGACCTGAAATCCGTCATTCGAACAATTCCGGACTATCCAAAGCCCGGCGTCATGTTCCGCGATGTGACCACGCTCCTCGCGGACGCGCGCGGATTCCGCCGCGCGGTCGATGAACTGGTGCAGCCGCTGGCCGGTCGGAAAATAGACAAGGTCGCGGGCATCGAGGCGCGCGGGTTCATTCTCGGCGGGGCCATCGCCCATCAATTGTCGATCGGCTTCGTGCCCGTCCGCAAGAAGGGCAAACTCCCTTACAAGACGCTCGCGGAGCGATATGAGCTTGAGTATGGGGTCGATGAGGTCGAGATTCACATCGACGCCGTCAAGAAGGGCGAAAAGGTCCTGCTGGTTGACGATCTGATCGCGACGGGCGGCACGGCGAGCGCCGCCATTCGGCTCCTCGAACGCGCCGGCGCTGAGATCAGTCTCTGCGCTTTCGTCGTCGATCTTCCCGATCTTGGCGGTGCAGCGAAGCTTCGCGCCATGGGCAAGGACGTCGTCGCACTCGTTCAATTCGAGGGAGGCTGAGGTCATGGTCCTGTTCATCCTCGGGCTGATCATCTTTTTTCTGCCGCATCTCCTTACGGCGCTCATGCGCGACGCGCGCGAAGGCCTCATCAGGCGTCTCGGTGCGGGGAGATACAAGGGACTTTACTCGGTCTCCTCCGCCATCGGGCTCGCCCTCATCATTGTGGGATGGCCGACCGCCGACCGGACTGTTCTCTATGTTGCTCCCTACTGGACGCTCCATATCGCCTATGCGCTCACCCTGGCTGCCTTGATCCTTCTTGCGGCCGCGTATCTTCCGAGGGGCAAGGTCGCCGCCGCCGTGAAGCACCCGATGCTTGCCGGCGTCAAATGCTGGGCTTTGGCTCACCTTCTGGTGAACGGGGATGTTCGTTCAGTCCTGCTGTTCGGGTCCTTCCTCGCCTATGGCGTTATCGACCGCATCGCGGTCAAGCGGCGAGGCGTCGCGACGCCGGCGCCCGGCCCCATCGCCAATGACGCGCTCGCTGTCTTCGTCGGCGCTGCGGTCTGGGCCGCAGTCTATTTCCAACTGCACGCCTACATCGCCGGCGTCGATATCCGATGAATCGAGGCGGGGCGCGCGTTGCACCGCAAGGTAAAGGCCGGTAGAACCGGCCGCGCCGAGGCAGGGATTTGCGCGCCCGGCGAGGAAAGGCGATTGACGCGTGACCAATGACGAAACGGCCTTCCGCGAGGTAGATCAGGCGGTAGCCGAGGCGGAACAGCTCCAGTTTTTCAGGAAATATGGCGCAGCGCTGATCGGCGCGGCGGCGGCCTTCGTGGTCGGCGTGGGCGGTTATCAGTTCTGGAACGGCCAGAAAGATGCGGCGGCGTCCAAGGCGGCGGCCGAGTTCCAGACCGCAAGCGAGACCCTGCAAAAGGCGCCTGAGGACGGCGCCCTTGCGCTCGAGGCGTTCAGTCAGGAGGCGCCGAAGGGCTACGCGCTGATGGCCGACCTCAAACGCGCCTCGTCGCTGGCCGGAACCGGCAAGCGCGAGGAGGCCCTTGCGGTCTACCGCGGTATTTATGGCGCCGCCGATACGCCGAAGCGCCTTCGCGAACTGGCGCGCCTGCGCGCCGCAACTTTATCTGCCGCGGATGGACGAGACGCAGTGCTCTCCGATCTCGGCGAACTTGTCGCTGAGACCTCGGCGCTCGGCTTCTATGCGCGCGAGCTTCAGGGCGTCGCCGCGCTCGACGCCAGAGATTTCGAAAGTGCTCTCAGCGTTTTCAACAAGATGGCGAGCGATGAAGCGGCGCCCGAGCCCCTGCGCGAGCGAGCCAAGGAGTTTGCGTCGCTCGCCTCCGCCGGCAAGGCAGGCGTCAAGCTGACCGCAGAGGCCAAGATCGAAGATCTGGTCAAGGCGCTCGACGAGGCCACTGTCGCGGCGCAGACGCCGCCGGCCGACGACGGCCACGATCATTCAGAAGACGCTCCGGCCAAGGATCAACAGTAAATGTCGCACTCCATGCTTCGCGCCTCGCTCTGTGCCCTCGCCATTTGCGCGGGTCTGCCTTCGTGCTCTTCGGGTCCGGTAGAGGCTGTCGCCGGCGTCTTCGGCGGCGATGAGACCAAGAAGGGCGAGGAAAATGCGCCCGAGGAAGAAAACCGGATCTCGATTTTGGCGCTCGAAGACACGCTTGAAGCCGATCCGCGGTTTTCCGGCGTCGATGTGCCGCTGCCGCCCGCCTACAAGAACGTCTCCTGGCCGCAGCCGGGCGGCGAGGCCGATCATACGCTGCACCATCTGCAGGCGACCGGCGGACTGAAGGCCGCGTGGAAGGTCGATATCGGTTCGGGCGGCAGCCGCGAGATCCTGACCGCGCCGCCGATCGTCGCCGACGGCAAGCTCTACATTATGGACTCCGAGGCGCGCGTGTCCGCCTATGATGTCGCCACCGGCGAGCGCAAATGGCGCGCTGAGCTGACGCCAAAAATCAAGGAAAAGTTCCGGGTCCGTGAAGTCTTCGCGCGGCCCGATGCCGGCCAGATCGGCTTCGGCGGCGGCGTCGCTTTCGACAATGGCAAGATCTTCCTGACCTCGGGTTTCGGTTTCGCGGCCGCTCTGAAAGCCGACACTGGCGAAGAAATCTGGCGCACGGAAACCGACGCGCCGGTGCGAACGCCGCCGACGGCCTATCGCGGGCAGCTTTATTTTGTGACGAACACGAACGAGTTCATCGCTCTCGACCAGGAGACAGGCGAAGACAAGTGGAAGTATCAGTCGTTTGAAGAAGCCGCGCGCATTCTTTCCTCGTCCAGTCCGGCGGCGGCGGGCGACCTCGTCGTCGCGCCGTTTTCCTCCGGCGAACTGGTGGCGTTTCTCGCCGACACCGGCCGCCCGGTCTGGAACCAGACTCTGGCTCGCAACTCTCGCCTCACGTCACTATCGACGCTGAACGACATCGCGGGAAGCCCTGTCATCGACCGCGGGCTGATCTACGTCGTCAGCCACGCCGGACAGCTCGCGGCGATCGACATCAGGACGGGCGATCGGATGTGGGAAGTGCCGATCGCGAGCCTGCAGACGCCGTGGGTCGCCGGCAATTTCATCTTCATCATATCGGTGGACGCCGAACTCGCCTGCATTGAGCGCGAAACGGGCGCAATCGTCTGGGTCTCGCAGCTCCGTCGCTTCGAACACAACAAGAAGCGAAAGGGACGCATCGCCTGGTCCGGGCCGATCGCCGCCGGCGATCATCTCATCCTCGCCAATACGCGCGGCGAAGTGGTGAAGATCTCGCCCAAGGACGGATCGCTCGTTGAGGAAGAGGAGATCGGCGATTCCTTTATTGTCCCGCCGATCGTCGCCGAAGAAACGATCTTTGTGCTAAGCGAAAGCGGCAAACTCTCGGCGCTGCGCTGACCGTTCGCCGCCGAGGAATGGAGTTGGCGGCTCGATGACCGTGAAAATCGCCATCGTCGGGCGCCCCAATGTCGGCAAATCGACGTTGTTCAACCGTCTCGCCGGCAAGCGCCTGGCGCTGGTTGACGACACGCCCGGCGTCACCCGGGATCGCCGGGAAGGCGACGCCCGGCTCGGCGATCTCGAATTCACCATTATCGACACGCCGGGCCTTGAGGAAGCGAAGGAAGACGCTCTCGAAGGGCGTATGCGAAAACAGGCCGAGCGGGCTATCGCCGATGCGGCGGCTTGCCTCTTCCTGATTGACGCGCGCGCCGGGGTCACGCCGCTCGACAGGTCTTTCGCTCGGCTCCTGCGCGCCACAGGCAAGCCGATCGTTCTCCTCGCCAACAAGTCAGAAGGGGAGGCTGGACGATCCGGCGCGCTCGACGCTTACGGCCTCGGCTTGGGCGAGCCCCTCGAGATTTCGGCCGAACACGGTGAGGGCATGGGCGAGCTCTACAACGCGCTCGCGCCCTTCTTTCCGTCTACGGACGAGGCTTTGGCCGCCGCCGAAGGCGACGACGAGGAGGAGAACTGGGACAATCCATTGAAGCCCCTGCGGGTGGCGATCGTGGGTCGCCCCAACGCCGGAAAGTCTACCTTGGTCAATCGCCTCATCGGCGAAGAACGCATGCTCACAGGCCCCGAGGCCGGGATCACCCGCGACGCCATCTCCATCGAGTGGACCTGGAAGGGCGACAAGCGGGATTGGCCGATCAAGCTTTTCGATACGGCGGGCCTGCGCCGGAAGTCGAAAGTCCAGGCCAAGCTCGAAAAGCTGTCGGTCGCCGACGCGCTTCGGGCGGTCCAGTTCGCCGAAGTCGTCGTGCTGGTCATCGACGCCGCCATCCCGTTCGAGAAACAGGACTTGCAGATCGCAGACCTCGTCCTGCGCGAAGGGCGCGCGCTTGTCATCGCGGTCAACAAATGGGACGCGATCGAGGACAAGGACGCCGCCGCGGTACGCATCAAAGAGGCGGCGCAGGACCACATTGCACAGGCGCCGGGCGCGCCCCTCGTTTTCCTGTCAGCTCTCTCGGGCCGGCATGTCGATAAGCTCATGCCCGCTGTGACCGCGGTCTATATCGACTGGAACGCCCGCGTGAAGACGCACGATCTCAATGAGTGGCTTCAGGGCGCCACTTCTCGCCACCCGCCGCCCGCCTCGCATGGCCGGCGAATCAAGTTGCGCTACATCGCGCAGACCAAGACGCGCCCGCCGACCTTCGTCGCGCAGTGCACAAACGCCCCCGAACTTCCGGCAAGCTACCAGCGCTATCTCGTCAACGGCATCCGCGACGCCTTCGGCATTCCAGCCGTGCCGATCAGGCTGATCCTGAGGACGCCTGATAATCCCTACGCAGATGATTAGAGGAGCCCGCGCTTTCGGCTCTTCTGACCGTCATCGTCGCCAGTCGCGCAGCGCGAGCCGCTGGGCCTCACCGTCATATTGTTCTGACACGGCGTAATAGAGGAGCGGCAAGACGGCCGACGGCTCGGACAGGGTCTTCGGATCTTCGCCCGGCATGGCCTCGGCCCGCATTTTCGTGCGCATGGGGCCGGGATCGATGATGGAGACGCGCACGCCCGCATGAGCGGTTTCGAGCGCGTAAGTCTTCGCCAGCATCTCAAGGCCGGCCTTCGAGACGCCGTAGGCGCCCCAGAAAGCGCGGGGGCCGAGCCCGCCGACCGAGGACGTGAGAAACGCGACGCGAGCCTTGCCGGCGGCGCGCAGGAGCGGGTCGAGCGCCCGGATGAGGCGCCAGTTCGCCGTCAGATTGACGTCGATCGTTCGCTGCCAGACCTTTTCGTTAATGTCCGTAAGCGGACTGAGTTCGCCGAGCGTCCCGGCGTTCGCGACGAGCATGTCGATCTTGCCGAAGCGGCCTGCAAGGGCCTTCCCGAGCTCGGCGATCGCCGCTCCGTCGGAAAGATCGAGCGGAATGAGCGACGCCTTGCCGCCGGCCGCCCGGATTTCGTCGTCGAGCTCCTCAAGCGCGCCGACCGTGCGGGCGAGCGCCAGAACTTGCGCGCCGGCCC
>JBEBFW010000243.1:0-5138 GCA_040081755.1 Parvularculaceae bacterium | reverse complement strand
CGCACCCGCCATGGCGAAACTCCCTGTTCGCCATCTTGAATCCGCGTTCGCGATCGTTGGGAATCCCAAAAATGAGTCTCAATCAACGGGGGTTGGTATAACCCCGCGAAAAACCGACGCTCCGTATACGAACCATCTCCCGCGATGAACTTTTGCTGCCGTTTGTTTCGTCAGATCCGCAGGCACGGAACGAGCGCGCCCGCGCTGCATTGAGGGGCGTTCGCCGGACGGCGGATCAAGGCGTCGCTGTGCGCGAGCACGCGCAGGAGAGAGGAGTCCTGATCGGCGAACGCCGTGACGCACGTGACGCCGTCATCGTCGCCCGAAAAGCGCGCCCGCAGAAATGTCTCGCGCGCGCCGTTGGCGCCGAGCAAGGCCAGCGTGCGGGCCATCACGACCTGTTCGTCGCCGGACCGCCAGAGCATCTGTTTGATGGCGGGCTTCAGAAAGAGCCGCGCCGAGACCAGCGCAGACGCAGGATTGCCTGGAAGTCCGAGGACGAATGAGGCGCCGAGACGCCCGAACCAGGTCGGCTTTCCCGGTCTCAACGATACCTTCTCAAATATCGGGGCGAGACCGGCGGCCTCGAAGGCGGCGCGCATGAAGTCGCGGTCTCCGACCGAGGCCCCGCCGATAGGAACGACCAGGTCGAACCCGCGCGCCCGGTCGATCAGCGCGGCGATGTCGGCCGGATCGTCGCGCGCAATGCCGAGAAACCGGGGCGCGCCGCCCCACGAGTGGATCATCGGGCCGAGGCCGGCGGGGATCGAACAGACGATCTGATCCGCGCCGAGCGTCGCGCCGGGGAGCACAAGCTCGTCGCCATTGGCGATCAGCGCCACTCTAGGGCGCTGCGCCACGGAGAGGCTGGTCACATTGCCGGCCGCGATCAAAGCGAGGCGCGCGCCTGTCAACCGGTCGCCCGCCTCGCCGAGAACGGCGCCGCGTTCGAAGTCTATTCCAGCGCGCCGGATGTTCGCCGCGCCCGCTTGCGCCGCCTTGATCGCGATGGCGCCGCCGCTCCGCTCCGCCTCTTCCTGGATGAGGACATGATCGGCGCCGACGGGTACAGGCGCGCCGGTGAAAATGCGAATGGCGGTTCCCGCCGCGACCTCGCCCCTGAACCGTCCGCCTGCTGACGCTTCGCCGATGACGCGCAGCCGCGCGCCGACAGCGCAATCGGAGAGGCGCACGGCATAGCCGTCCATGGCCGAGGCGTCGAACGGCGGCTGGTCGATTTGCGCCCTGACCGTCTCGGCCAGAACCCGCCCAGCGGCCTCGTCGAGCCCCAGGGTTTCCGCCGGCAGGGGCGCGACCGCTTCGATAATGAGCCGCCGCGCCTCATCGACGCTCACCGTGCCGGTCATCGGGTCAACCCTCCGCGCGCCGATAGTCCCCGGACGCGCCGCCGGATTTCGCCTCCAGTCTGAGGCTGTCGATCACCATCGCGCGGTCGAGCGCCTTCAGCATGTCGTAGAGCGTCAGCGCGGCGACGGAGACGGCGGTGAGCGCCTCCATCTCGACGCCAGTCCGGCCGGAAGTCCTGACGCTTGCGACGAGGCGCACCGCCTGTTCGGTGCTGAGCGGCGTCGCCTCGATGCTGACGCCCGTGAGCGGCAATGGGTGACAAAGCGGAATGAGGTCGGCCGTGCGCTTGGCGCCCATGACGCCGGCGAGTTCGGCTGCGGCGAGGGGATCGCCTTTCGTCGATGTTCGGCCGAGAACCGCCTCAAAGGCGGCCCTGTTCATGCGCACGACGGCGCTGGCGCGCGCGACGCGCTCCGTGACCGCCTTGGCCGAGACATCGACCATGCGCGGCCGGCCCGCGTCATCGAAGTGGGTGAGGCCCTTGTCGCTCATCATGTCTCCATCAGGCGCGGCATCAGCTCCACGAAATTGCAGGGCCGATAGCGGCTGTCGAGCTGATGGCGAAGAATGCCGTCCCAGGCGTCCTTGACCGCGCCCGGCGAGCCCGGAAGGAGGATGAGGAGCGTGCCGCGCGTCAAGCCGGCGCAGGCGCGCGACTGGAGCGTTGAGAGCCCGACGCTCTCGAAGCTCACCTTGTGGAAGAGCACGGAGAAACCGTCGATTTCCTTCTCGAAGAGCGGGCGCAACGCCTCAACCGTCACATCTCGTCCGGTGAGTCCGGTGCCGCCAGTTGAAATAACAACGTCTACGGATGGGTCGGCGATCCAGGCTTCCACTTGCGCGCGGACCAAGTCTATCCGGTCGGGCGCCAGCGCGCGGGCCGCAAGCGTGTGACCGCCCTGTTCGATGCGCTGCTGCAAAAGATCGCCGGAGGCGTCGCTCTCGCGCGTGCGCGTGTCGGAGACGGTGAGCACGGCGATGCGCACCGGCAGAAACGGCAAGTTCTCACTGACGCCGGGCATCGGCTGCAACTCCTTCCATCGCGCCTTGTCGATGCGGTCCTGGGCTCGCGGCTCGATCCAGCGCCAGACGCCGCCGGCGAATTCCCGCTTCCAGAACGGCGCTTCGGATTTCAGATAGTCCATCAGAAAATCGACCGCCTGAAACGCATCCCGGCGCAGGGCTGCGCGGCCGAGCTTTTCGATCTCGCGTTCGGCGTATCCCGGATAGTGCTCAAGCGAGAGCCGGGTCTCGCCAGCTTCGCCGCGAACCTGGCCGACAAAGGTGACTACGCCGCCCGACGTGGGGAACCGGCGCCGGAAATTCGCAGCCGCGGCATCCGGGTCAAGGGCGTCCGGCGCAATTCGCGCTTCGAAGCCGCTCATAGCCTCACCCGCCGCTGACGGGCGGCATGAACGCGATCTCGCGCACCCCGCGGATCGACGATTGAGCGGAAACGATCGCGAGGTCCGCAACGCACTTGACGGACGGGTCGCCCAGGGCTCGGCCGAGCGCTGCGTTTTCAGCGCCGAGCCAGGCGATCAGGTCGGCTGGCGTCGCCACGTCGTCGGGGAGGCGCAGATCTTTCTCGCCTGCACCCGCGCTCTCGCGCAACCGGCCGAAGAAAAGAACGCGAACCATGGCGCTATCCTCCGGTGACGGACATGGTGCGCGCGACGGAAGGCGCGCCGCAGCGGTTGGCGGTCTCGAAATCGTGGCCCTTCGGTTTGCGTCCGATCGCCTCATCGATCGCGACGTCGAGCGCCTCTTCCGCGGCGCCGCTCCGCATCAGCTCGCGAAAATCCGCCGCGTCGTTCTGGCCGAGGCACATATAGAGCCTGCCCGTGCAGGTGAGCCGGACGCGATTGCAGCCCTCGCAGAAATTATTGGTCAGCGGCGTGATGAAGCCGAGCCGCCCGCCTGTCTCGGCAACGCGCACGTAGCGTGAGGGACCTCCCGTGCGATAGGCGATCGGCTCGAGGCGCCATTGTTCGCCAAGATCGCTGCGCACGCTCGACAAAGGAAGGTATTGATCCATGCGGCTCTCCTCGACCTCGCCCATGGGCATGACCTCGATCAGCGACACGTCGAATCCGCGCGCATGCGCCCACGCTACGATGTTCGGAATCTCCCGTCGGTTCGCGTCTTTCAGCGCGACCGTGTTGATCTTGACTTTAAGGCCTGCGGCCGCCGCCACGTCGATCCCGCGCAGGACGGCAGGCAAGAGAGCCCGGCGCGCGAGACGCTCGAACACGTCCGGGTCCAGCGTATCGAGCGACACGTTTACGCGCCGGACGCCGGCTGCAAACAGCAGCGAGGCGAACTCGGCGAGCCGCGTGCCGTTGGTGGTCAGCGTCAACTCGTCGAGCGTTCCTGTGCCGACCTCGGCGCCGAGCCTCTCGATGAGCGTCCCGACGCCGCGACGCACCAGCGGCTCGCCCCCGGTCAGCCTCACGCGCCTGACGCCGCGGCGAATGAACGCCCGCACCAGTCTTTCGAGTTCCTCGAGCGACAACAAATCGCGGCGCGGGAGGAACTCCATTCGCTCCGGCATGCAATAGGCGCAGCGCAGATCGCAGCGATCGGTGACGGAGACCCGCAGATAGCTGACGGTGCGCCCATAGGGATCGACGAGCGGGCTTGACGGGGGAGCCGTCGGCGCCGGGCGGGTCAATAGGTCCGTCATCGATCCACGCTCTCAAATGCCGATCGAACGCACAATCAGGCGCACCGCCACATAGAGGATCAGAACGCCTGTAATCCGCCGGAGCCAGGCTTCCGGCAAGCGCGTTGCGCCGAAAAGCGAGCCGATCTGGCCGCCGACAAGGACGGCCGCCAAAAGGGGCCAATAGGCCGCGGCGAGGCCAGCCATGTCGGTTTCCCCCAATTTGGACGCCTGACCGGCAAGACCCGCAACGGAATTGGCCAGAATAAAGAGGCTCGCCGCCCCCGCGATGCGGCGGGCCGGACCCCATTTCAGCGCATGCAGAAGGGGCGAGAGAAAGATGCCCCCGCCAATGCCGGTCACGCCCGACAGGAATCCAAGCGCGCCGCCGGCGGCGACGGCGATCGTCGGGGGCAGGTTTTTCCGGGCGGGCGTTCCGGCGCCCCGCGCCGGCAAGAGAAGCTGGACGCCGGCGACGCTGAGCGCGAAAGCGAGAAGGCCGACGAAGACCTGCTCGGAGACCGGCAGCCTGCCGCCGATCCAGGCGGCGGGAATCGATCCGGCGATCCACGGAGCGATGGCCCGCCAATCGATTTCCTGCGCCCGCCCAAAACGCCAGACGCCGCCCGCAACGACAATGATATTGCAGGCGAGCGAGATCGTCGGGAGAATTCGATAGTCGATCCCGTTGAGGACGAGGAGCGCATTGTAGGTCGAGCCGCCGCCGAAGCCGACCGAGGCGTAGACAAGCGCCGTCAGGAAGAAGAGAACGATCAGAAACGCCATGCCGCCACGCTGATGATCCACTCTCGTATCGCCGCGATCCTCGCCGGCGGCAAGTCGGCCAGAATGGGCGGCGACAAGGCGCTGGCCATATTTCTCGGCCGCCGCCTTGTCGATATCGTCGCCGCCAGATTGCGCCCGCAAGCGGATGCACTGCTGATTTCTGGCCCCCCAAATTACGGTCTCGATATCGAGGGCGCGCCCGACGCGGCCGACTCCGCGGAGGACGTCGACTTCGAGGAGATGGCGAAGAGCGTCGAGGAGAACGGCGCGTTCGCCCAGCCGGTCGAACGGTTCCCGAGCCTCCGCACCGGAGCCGCGC
>JBEBFW010000242.1:0-5156 GCA_040081755.1 Parvularculaceae bacterium | reverse complement strand
GCTGACGCGCGGCTGGTCCGACGAGGAGGCGCTGCGCTACGCTGCTGCGGCGGCCGCGGCGACGCGGATGTCGCCGGGCACGGCATTGTTCGACGCCGACGACGTCGATCGCCTGTTTCGTAGCCCCGTCTGACGGCCTCAGGCCTTGCGCCGATAGAGGTAGTCCTCCGGCAGGCCGAGACGCACGCAGGCCTGAGCGGGCGGCGCGGAGCGCAGCATCAAGCGGTCGGCGCGCTTGCCCATGCGGCGCACCACATAGCCCTCAAAGGGCCGCAGGCCCCAATCCTCAAGACCCAGCGTCTTTCGCGCCGCGCACGGAACAAGTTCGACGGCGGCGCGAATGAGGGGTCGTTGCGCATATTTCGCGAGCCCGGGGAACGCTTCCGTCTCGCGCATGATGTTCAAGAACTCGAACACGATGCCGGAACGCTCGAAACGCGGCGCCATGCGCTCGAACATCGCGTCGAACTCCCTCGCCGATTTCGGCGGCGAAACTGCACCGTAGAGCGCGGCGCCCTCGCCGCCCTCCGAGTAGAACCGGTCTTTTTCTTCCGGCGTCAGGCGTCTCACATAGGCGCTGTAGGCTTCAAGGAAGCCGAACGCCGCCGTCGCCTGGACCCAATTGAGGAGGTCCGGATCGTTAGCGCGGTAAGCCTCGCCCGCCGGCGTCTCGCCCTCGACGCGATCGTGCATGCACCGGACATTGGCGATCATCTTCTCGGCGACGCTTCGCGCTCCGTAGACCGTCGTCATCGCCGCCATGCCGGTGCGCCGGAGCCGTCCCAGGGGATCGCGCTTGAACGAGGAGTGATCCCAGACTCCCGAGCGCACGCGCGGCTCGGCGAATTCAAGGAGCACGGCGGTGACGCCGCCGATAAAGAGCGAGATCGGGTTTTTGAACACGCGCCACGAAATCGAGTCCGGCGCCGTCAGCGCGGGTTCTCCAATCGGCGCTGAAAAGTCGATCCGCGGGGCTGAGCCGCTGAGAATGAACTTTTGCGCGGCGTCATCGAGACGGTCCTCGACGCTCCCGCGAACAGCGGAGCGAAGGTCGCCGAGGCGCGAACGAACAAAACTCAAAGCCATGACCTGACGCCGCTCGCCTCAATGACCGAACGCCTGATGCTACCCGAATCTGACGGGAACACGACAGGTCGAAAGCGAAATTGCGGAATGACGCTCCGCCGAATTAACCATAAACTGGGGTAGAATGGGGTCGCGCGGGGCGATGGGCTGTCGCCGAGGCCTGGAAAGGCCCGGTTCCATGTCTGTCACGCTTGAGGGGAGAAACGACCATGAACATCCGCATCGCCGTCCTGTTCGCCGCTTTCGCCCTCGCCGCCGCCAACCCGGCTCTCTCTTTCAGCATGCTGACAAAAGACGGCGCCTGGCACGAGAAGATCACGCGAGAAGCCCTGGCGACGACCCTTCAAAAGGACACGCTCGGCCAGCTTGCCGGATCCAGGGGCGCCCTCGGCGCCACCGGCGCTCCGGACATCGATGCGCCGTTCAAGGATGCAGCGCACTGCGACAACGCGGATGCGTTCAGCGCGGCCGGATATCCGCAGACGGCCGTCGAGGCGCGAGCAATGCTCGACGCTTGCCGGAAATATGCGTTCGACCGGATCGAGGACGCGGTGAGGGATCTGGCGGCGCTGGTGACTAAAGAAGGCAAGGTCGTCTCATCGCAGTTTCCAAGCCTCGTCTCCTGCACCTTCGCCGGCGACGTGCGCGGGCGCGCCAAATGCAATGTCCTGCAGAATCTCGGCAAGGCGATGCACGCGGCGCAGGATTTCTATTCGCACGCCAACTGGGTCGATCAGCCGGCGGTCGGCGGGGCGACGGCGCAGAATCCTCCCGGCCTCGGGCAAAACGGCGCGGCGCCTTATTTCGCGGCGCCAGCGGCCGCCTTCCCTGCCGGGCTCATTTCCGGTTGCTTCGATCTCAAAAGCGCGCAAAGCAAGCTCTCAGGGGACGCCGCGGAGACGAAGGGATGCAACTACAAAGGGGGCTTACGGATCAAACACGCCTTCCTCAACAAGGACGATCCAGCGACGCCGAGAGCCGCGATTGGGGGCAATTTCGAGCGCGCCCGCACCGCCGCCGTCGAAGACACGCGCGGCAAATGGGTCTGGTTTGAAATGCGCGTGCGCGAAGTCTATCCCGGCAAGCGCGGCGCGGTCATGATCTGCGCCATGAAAACGGACAAGGCCGGAACCTGCGACTACTAAGCCGGCTCTTTCGCGCGGCTTTCGAGCAGGTCGAAATGGGCGCGGAGCTGCTCCACCGCGCGATCGAAGTAGGCGACATCGCGAAACGTGCGAGCCTGCATGACGCCGCCCTCCATCGCCGTCAGCACGAATTGCGCAAGGGCCCGCTTGTCCGTGCCGCGCGGCAGCCGGCCCGCGGCCGCGTCCAGGCAGCCCTCGATGGCGCGGCACCAGTTCTCAAAATTCGCAGCGAGCAGTTCGCGCACCCTGGGGTCCGGCTCATGAAGCTCAAGCGCGAGAGAGCCGATCGGGCAGCCATAAGCGCAATCGGTTTCGAGGATCAGCGTGCGGTAATGGCGGAGCAGAGCAAATATCTTCTCGAGCGGGTCGTATATCCCCTGCCAGGCCGGCGCGAGCAGGTTCTCATAGATGCCGTCGCGATACGCCTCGAGCACGCCGATGAGGACGTCCTGCTTCGAGGGAAAGGCGTTGTAGAGGCTGCCGGAATTCAGCTGTGTGCGGCTAAGAAGATCGGCGATCGAAGTCGAGTTGAACCCCTTCAGCCAGAACAGCTCCATGGCCGCCTGAACAATTTTTTCGCGCGGTGATTTTCCAGTCATGAGCTTGAATGATCAATCAACAGGAACCTGTCAAGCGTCAATTGGCTGCCGCAGGCGACAGGCAGGCGTTAGCCTGCTTGAAATCCGCGTCAGCTTGTGCAAATTGATTGAGCGCTCAAGCCAACGCGGAGTCTAGATCGATGAGAAAATGGATGATCTTCGCGTGCCTGCTGGTCGGGCCGCACGTTATCGGCGCGGCGCGCGCTGAAGTGGTCTCCGCCTCAGAAGGGGCGTTCGTCGTCCGCTCTGAGGCCGTCTCACCCGTCGAAACGAAACGCGCATGGCGCGCGCTCGGTGAGATCGGAAAGTGGTGGAACCCCGAGCACACCTATTCGGGAGACGCCGGCCGCATGTCGCTCGATCGACGCGCCGGCGGCTGCTTCTGCGAAAGCTGGTCCGGCCAATCGGTCGAGCACGGGCGCGTCGTGCTCAACATGGAACATGAGGGTGTGCGGACGATCCGGATCGCGGGGGCCCTTGGACCCTTGCAGGAGCTTGGCGCGAACGGCGTCCTGACCTTCAGGATTTCGGGGGATGGAGCGAGGTCGAGGATCGCCGCGGATTACAGGGTATCCGGCGATCCGTCTCTGGCGCTCAACGCGCTGGCGCCTGTCGTGGACGCCGTGCTCGAAGAGCAAGTCTCCCGTCTCGCGCGCTATGCGGCGACCGGAAATCCAGCGCCGCAATAGCTGAGGAGGTATCCATGGCGGATGTCGAGAAGGCGCTCGCAACGCAGCTGGCGAACATCGAAACCAAGACCGGCAAGTCGTTTGCCGAGCTGAAGGCCTCGATCGCAAAGTCCGGGCATGCAAAGCACGGAGAATTACGATCCTGGCTGATGGAAAAGTACGGATTGGGCCATGGCGACGCCAATACGCTCGCTCATATGTCGCAAAAGGCGGCCGGCGCGAGCGAAATGCAGTCTCCGGCCGGGACGCTCGACGAGATCTACGCGGGGAAAAGGCGCACCTGCGCCCCATCCACGAAAAGCTGATGGCGGCGATCGGAAAGTTCGGCGACTTCGAGATTGCGCCGAAGAAGGGCTACGTGTCGCTCCGGCGCAAGAAGCAGTTTGCGATGCTCGGCCCAAAGACGAACGAGCGCTTCGAGCTTGGACTGAACCTCAAGGAGGACGCAGCGGATCCGCGGGCCAAGTCACTCCCGCCGGGCGGCATGTGCCAATACGTCGTTGCGCTCGCCAACGCGGACGAAATTGATGCAAAGCTCATCGCCGTCGTCCGGCGCGCCTACGAGGCAGCGGGCTAGTTCGCGGCGGGAACTTCAAACCCGGTCCGGCCCCACGCGCACGACCGCCTTGCCGAAATTCTCGCCCTTGAAGAGGCCGATGAAGGCTTCGGGCGCCCGCTCAAGTCCCTCATAGACTGACTCGCGGAATTTGATCTTTCCCTGAGCCAACAGGGGCGCGACCTCGAACGCGAACTTGGGCGCCAGCGGCATGTAGTTCGAGACGATAAAGCCCTGCGCCATCACGCCCCGACCGATCATGTTGACGAGGTTTGCAGGGCCGGGTTCAAGCTCGGTGTTGTTGTACATCGAGATCATGCCGCAGAGCGCGATGCGTCCGCCAAAGGCGATGCAGTTGAGCGCGGCTTCGAGATGCATGCCGCCGACATTCTCGAAATAGCAATCGACACCCTTGGGCGCAGCCGCGCCAAGCGCTCTGGTGAGTTCGGAAGCATTCTTGTAATCGCGATAGTTGAGCGCCGCATCGGCGCAGCCCTCCTTCACCAGCCAGTCGCACTTCTCTTTCGACCCGGCTGAGGCGACGACGCGGCATCCCTTCAACTTGGCGAGCTGGCAGACGAGCGAGCCGACTGCGCCGGCCGCGCCGGACACGAACACGGTCTCGCCCGGCTTCGGTTTCAGGATTTCGTTGAGCCCGGCCCAAGCGGTGAATCCGGGCATGCCCAGAACGCCAAGGAACGCCGACAAGGGCGCGATCGCGGGATCGGCCTTCTGCAGACCCGCCCCCGGAACCGTTGCGTATTCGCGCCAGCCGCCCTGAAAGCCAACCGCATAGTCGCCCGCAGAAAAATTCGGATGCTTCGATTCAATGACTTGCGCGACAACGCCGCCGTCGAGCGGCTGATCGAGCGAGAACGGCGGAATGTAGCTCTTGACCTCGGGGCGCATGCGCCCGCGCATGTAGGGATCGACCGACATCCACACGGCGCGCATCTGCACTTCGCCGTCTTTCGGCGCAGGCGCTTCAAAACTGCGTGTGACGAACTGGTCCGCCGTCGGCAGGCCTTGCGGATACGCCTTCAGAAAAATCGCCCGTCCGGTCCTGGCGGCCATGTAGACT
>JBEBFW010000037.1:0-18522 GCA_040081755.1 Parvularculaceae bacterium | reverse complement strand
ATATAGCGCGGCGGCGTCGACCCGCATATCAGCGAGCGCGCCGCGCTATATCAGGCGCCGCGCATTGTCGAGGCGCGCGGCCTCACTGCCTCGCAGGTCGAGGCAATTATCAAAGACCATTCCTTCTCGCCTGGCGGCGTTTTCACGCCGAGCCGCCTGGTGAATGTGCTGGACCTCAATCTCGCTCTTGACGAGATGACACGCTCGATCGGCGCAACAACAGCATCCCTGACAGAAAGGGGATAAGGAGACTTTCATGTTTCGACAGTTTGGTCTGACGGCCGTCGCGGCCTTCGCCGCGACGCAAGGAGCCTTCGCGCAAGAGGAACCGCCCATCTGCACCGATCGCCCCACCAAGGCGAACTCGTATTGCACGGTTCCGGCGGGCGCCTTTCAGATCGAGATGGATGCCTACAACTACACGCGGAATACGGTCGCTGGCGTCAGGAGCACGACGGCTCTCTATACGAACCCGACGATCAAATTCGGCCTCACCGATCGCTCCGACATCGAAGTCAACTGGGCGCCGCATGTTGTTTCGAAGGTCAATCCGCCCGGCTCACGGCAAAGCGGAGTCGGCGACCTCTACGTTCGCTACAAACATCGCATCAGCAAGGGTGGCGCGAAGGTCGGTTTCTCGCTCATCCCATTCGTCAAGATTCGGACGGCCCCGCTCGGAATCGGCAACAACGAATGGGAAGGCGGCGTCGCGGCGCCGATCAGCACGGGCCTGCCGCACGGCTTCACGCTGACCTTCGGTCCCGAGCTGGACATTCTCTCCGAGGCGGATGGCACAGGGCGCCGGATGAATATCATTAATCTCGTCAATGTCAGCCGGACGTTCGGCAAGCTGACGGCCTACGCCGAATTCTGGGCGGCGAATGACATACTCGAGGAAGGAAGTTTCGATCAGCGTTCTGTCGATTTCGCGGTCACTTATCTCATCGCGCCCAAACTGCAGATTGACGCCGGCGTCAACCTCGGCGTCAATCCGAATACGCCCGATGTTCAGGCCTATGCGGGAATTTCGTACCGGTTTTAGGAGGCGACGCGCCTGGACCGGCTTTTCTACTACTATCGCCGCCAAGCTGAAGAGACCGGATGCCCATAATAGCGGAACAACGCGCGTCGCCCGAAGCCCTGCTTGCTCTCGCCAAGAAGGAAGGGCGAGGCCGGCTAAAAATCTTTCTCGGCGCAGCACCGGGCGTCGGCAAGACCTATGCGATGCTGCAGGCGGCAAGGGAGGAAAAGGCGCACGGGCGCGACGTCGTCGCCGGCCTCGTTGAAACGCACGGCCGGCGCGAAACCGAAGCACTCGTCGCCGGCTTTGAGGTCCTGCCACGCCAGCACATCGCCTATCAGCAGCGTGTTATGCGTGAGTTCGATCTCGACGGCGCGCTCGCTCGCCGCCCGGGCCTGCTCCTTGTCGATGAATATGCGCACACAAACGTTCCCGGCGCCCGGCACCCCAAACGCTGGCAGGACGTCGATGAACTCGTCGCCGCCGGCATCGATGTCTGGACCACGCTGAACGTCCAGCATCTCGAGAGCCTCAATGACGTCATTCAGAAGATCACGCATGTGCGCGTGCGCGAGACCGTCCCAGACACGGTCTTTGAGGACGCCGATGAAATCGTGCTCGTCGATTTTCCGCCGGACGAACTCCTAAAGCGCCTCGCTGAAGGCAAGGTCTACGTTCAGGACACCGCGGCGCGCGCCGTCGAGGGCTTCTTCAAGCCGCAAAACCTGACGGCGCTGCGGGAGCTTGCGCTGCGCCGCGCCGCCGAACGCATCGACACGAGTCTCGTCGGTCAGATGCAGGCCCAGGCGATCGAAGGGCCGTGGCCGGCCGGCGAGCGCATCCTCGCCTGCGTCGGCACGGCGCCGAGCGCGTCGACTGTCGTACGCACGGCGAAGCGGCTCGCCGATACGATGGACGCGCCCTGGCTTGCCGTCGTCATCGAGCGCCCGTCGCTTCCGCTGACGGACGCGCAACGCAAGAACGCGGACGAAGCGCTTGCGCTCGCCAAGTCTCTCGGCGCCGAAACGCGTACGCTGATCGCCAACGACCTGCCGATCGAAATTCTGAAGCTCGCCAAGTTCGAGAACGCGACCCAGATCGTGATCGGACGCGCGGAGCGTCCTCTCTTCGCGCGGCCGTTCCAGCGGACGCTCGCGAACGAACTTGTGCGGCAGGCGGAAGACATCGCCATCCACATCATTACGGGGAGGCGCGAGGGGAAACGCTGGGCTCGTCCAGGGCTTGCCGCACCGGTGAATTTCACCCCGTTCCTGTGGTCCGGGCTGATCATCGCGGGCGCCGCATTGCTCGCAAAGGGACTGATGGTGATCACCGTCTTTCCCAATGTATCCCTCGTATTCTTGTTGGGTGTTCTGTTCTGCGCTGCTCGCTTCGGCATGTGGGCGGGCATTTTCGGCTCTTTGCTGGCTTTCCTGACCTACAATTTCTTTTTCATCGAGCCTCTTTACACGTTCACCATCGCGCAGCCTCACGAGGTGCTGGCGCTGTTCGTCTTCCTCGCCATCGCCGCCATCACCTCGACGATGGCGGGGCGCTTGCGCGATCAGACGAGCGCCGCTGTGGCGCGTATGCGCGCGACGCGCCGGCTCTTCGAGTTCACGCGTAGACTCTCCGATCTGCCCACTCTCGACATGATCTCGGAGGCCGCCGCCAGCGAGATTTATTCCAGCCTTTCGCAGCAAACAGTCATTCTGCTCGCGGAAGGAGGCGAACTGAAATTGCGCGCTGCATGGCCCCCAGAAGACGAGTTGAACACGTCAAGCATGACGGCGGCGGATTGGGCCTTTACACATGACGAGCCGGCGGGCGCGCGCACAAACACGCTGCCGACCGCACCATGGCTCTTTCTTCCGCTCCGGACGCCGCGAGCGCGTGTCGGGGTCCTCGGCGTTGCGCAGCCTCCCAGCGAGGGTTCGCTCGATGCGGAGGCTCGCGCTCTCCTGGACACGCTGGTGGAGCAAACGGCGGCTGCGCTTGAGCGTGCGGCCTTTGCTCAGGAGGCCGTCGCCGCTCGCACATCAGTGGAGACCGAGCGCGTGCGCAACACGCTCCTTGCCTCGATTTCGCACGACTTCCGAACGCCGCTCGCCTCGATACTGGGCTCGACGACAAGCGTGCTTGAGTATGGCGATCAGCTCGATACGGAGACCAAGCGCGACCTCATGGAACAGGTTCGCGATGAGGCGCAGCGCCTCGATGAAATGGTCCGCAACCTCCTCTCGATCGCGCGGATCGACGCGGGCGCCCTCGAACTGCATGTCGACTGGATCGATCTCCGCGACATTGTCGAGCGCGTGGTCAACCTTGCGCGCCGCCGCGGCGCCCGTCAGCGCATCAGAACCGATCTCCCGGCCGATCTTCCGCTCGTAATGGCCGACGCGACCCTGGTCGAGCAGGCGATCGGCAATATCGTCGAAAACGCCTTGACGCATACGCCGCAAGAGACCGAGATCGTCGTCGATGGCGTTTGCACGTCGGATACCGTCACCTTGCGCATTACCGACAGCGGGCCCGGATTTCCTGCCGATTTCAGCGCACGCCTCTTTGAGAAGTTCACGCGCGGCGACGCGAGGGTCGCAGCAAGCGAGCAGCGCAGCGGACGCGGCGCCGGTCTTGGGCTCGCCATAGCAAAGGGCATCATGGAGGCGCATGGCGGATCGATTAGCGCTGAAAGCCCGGCGGTGAACGGCAAGGGCGCCAGGTTCAGTCTCAATTTTCCGCGCGAGGAGCAGCCGCAATGAGCGCGAAGCCGCGTGTCCTCATCGTCGACGATGAGCCTGCGATATTGCGCTTCCTGAAGCCGGCGCTTGAGGCGAACGGCTACGAAACATATTCGGTCGGAACCGCTGCGGAGGCGATCAAGCGCATCGCCGCGGACGCGCCGGACCTCGTCGTGCTCGACCTCGGTCTTCCCGACGGCGACGGCAAAGATGTCATCCGCACTGTGCGGCCATGGTCGAAGGCGCCGATCATCGTCCTCTCAGCGCGCGACCGGGAGGGAGAGAAGATCGAATCGCTCGACCTCGGCGCCGATGACTTCGTCAACAAACCCTTTGGAGTCGGCGAGCTGCTGGCCCGAATGCGCGCGGCTCTCCGCCATCGCATGCAAAGCGAGGGGGAGACGCCGGTTCTCAATGTCGGCGATCTCGAAATCGACAGCGTGCGCCATCGCGTGTTGCGGCGCGGCGAGGAAGTGAAGCTGACGCGGAAGGAGTTTGAACTCCTCTCGTTCCTTGCCCGCCATGCCGGCAAGATCGTCACCCATAAACAAATATTGGCGGCGGTCTGGGGGCCGGCGCACACGGAGGACACGCAATATCTTCGCGTGTACGTCGCGCAGATCCGTCAGAAGATCGAGGAGCGCCCCGACGACCCGCGGATCATTTTGACGGAACCCGGGATTGGGTATCGCATCGCGGAAACAGCTTAATCCAACGAACAGCCTTGAGGACTCACGCATCGCTCGATGCCCGTTATGGGGATTTTTCAGCCCTTAAACCATAGACGTTGCCGACGTCTGCTCTTGCTCCCAGCATTGGCGCCGCCTTCGCCCGCAATTGCCCCAACTTGCGACATCGCCGCTGCCTCGACAGAGCAGGCGAAACCGCCGCACATGAAAATTGCAGCGCAAAGCAGACTCCCTGACGTCCTGTCGATTCGCCTTTGGGGCATTTTCGGAAGCCAGCAAGCGCTCTGTCGAGCGTGATATCGGACCTTCGCCGGACGCCCATGTAGGGCAAGACGACTGATATAGATGCCGCGGCGCGCGCGAGCCGCGCTCTCCGCAGGCCGGTTGATGTACGCTGCATCCTTGATCCAAGTCAGCCTTGGTTCTGGACCCGGATTTGGCCTATTGATATTGACCATTCAACCGGTGCCGTGCGCCATAGAACGATGACGGTATTTAACTGGCCGAAAAACGTGTCTGAGCAAGACCGAGCAGCGGTTGCGCGCGCGATTGCATTCTTCCAAGACGGTTATGAGATTCATGTAACGCGTGTCGAAGCGGGCGGCTACAAACGCTATCTGGGCGATGAATCGCAGATCTGCCGGTTCTGCCAGCGCACCAAGCCAGCCGTCACCTTCAAGAAAAATGCGCACGCGATTTCGGAGCTTTTGGGCAACGGCGTGCTTCTCACGAAGAGCGAATGCGACGAATGCAACGCGCGTTTTGGCTTGTTGGAGGCTGATCTCGGCGCCTTCACGCTCGCTGAGCGCCTAGCGGGCCAGGTATTGGGCAAAAAGGGCGTGCCGTCGGCCAAGACCACGGCGGGTTTCTCGCGCATCGATTTTAAGCATGACCAAGGCTACGTGATCGAGAATAATATCGGTGACCCGATTGCTGAACTCGACGCGAAAGCTAAGACCTTAAAGATTAAAGGCAGGCCGCAGGGGTACCGCCCCCTTGCGGTCTTCAAAGCCTTTACCAAGATGGCTGTCACGCTCCTCGCTGATGAGGATCTGCCCAACGTTTCGCGCGCTTTGCGGTGGCTGCGCGCCGACGGCCTCACGATCGATCAGATCGATGACGGCACGCGTTACACCTGCATCAAGGGCTATACGCCTGGGCTGTCGCCGTTTCGTCAGACGCAGGTCTTGATACTCAAACGCAAGCGTGCCGACGTTCTAGGTCCGGGGATTATCTTCGTGGTGATGTTTGGTGGCACGTCGTATCAGATCATCGTGCCATCGCCGGAACTAGATGCGCGGCTCATTGGCAAAACCATCACCTATTCATCTGTACCGCTTTATCCCTTCATAGATCAGGATGCAGTGATGGGGCTGACGCGGCAAAGTCGAGTTTCGCTGGCGTCGCCGGACCTCGCCCGTACTGCCGCCGAAGTGTTGTTCAATTTCGGTTCGATCGAACCGGGAGATGCCGGCGCGGAAAGCTGAACTGAGTGCTGGCCAGGAGGGGCAAATGCCGACGTTCATGAAGCCACCCCCAAAGTTGTAAGCGGACATGCGTGTTGTCTGCCGGAGATAGGCGCAGCAAACGGCGACTGGACTTGACGCGGTTGACGGTTCGCAGGGGCCTCTGAGTTAGCGTGCGCCCTTGCGACGCGCGGACTCCGTTTCGCAATTCGAATTGATCGGTTGGTTTCAAGAGTTGCTTGTTCACAGTCCGACCTTACGAAACGGCTCCCAAAGAAGACCCCAGTGATTGACCACTGAGAATACCTGCCACGAACGCGTCGACGGAAACTCGTTTGACGATTGCCGAGGCGGGCAGTGCGCGAAGTGGTAGTTGCCCAGCGAGTTCTCGAGATCTCGATGGCCAGGTGTTGACGTGCAACGTCATCGGCAAGTGCGGGATTGGGGTCGGGCACCACACTACTCGGCGGTGAACCAATTTTTGGTCTACAAACCAGCGAATCTCCGCGGGGTCCCACTCTATGGTAAACTGGTGGGGCTCTTTTGAAGCGTCGAATCCCAGCGGGATGACCGCGGGCGTACCCCGATAGCCATAGTCGAACTTCGCGCCTTCGCTGCCGGGATTGTAGAATACATTGACTAGGAGTCTATCTGGCCTGTTGCCCAGAATTTCAACGTCGATCTCTTGTCGTGGTGAGTTGCGATGGAGAAAGAAACCCGTCACCAATCCTGGAATATTCGTAGCTTGCAGGGTCGCCTCAAAGCGCCCGTACAAGTAGCTATTGCGGCTTGAGATGGAAGCAGCACCCAAGCTTCGAACACCGAGTGCCTCCTCCATCACCGTGAGACTCAGGCCACCCGTCAACGCGGCCGCGACGTTGGCTGGGCGAAAGAGCCCGAGGTTTCCCGGAAACGTGTCGTTCCGCATCAGCCAGCGGCTATTCTCGATATTTGCGAAATCGTCGTCAAAGGTTGATCGCGGCGATCCTCGCGCATCAGCGCTAGGCAGGCCTACACTAATCCCGGCCCAGTCTTTCCGAGATCTCACAATCCATGGCGACGGATCATGCCGGAGCTGTTTTGCAGCAACCGGTAGCAGCCCTGGCCGCGCGCTCTGAAGCGCGCGAAGGCCGATATCGCTAATCGATGGATACGGAGCGTCGGGCGGAGCTAATTTCAAATGCTCACATAGGTCGCGCCAACCTGGGGAATGTAAGCAAAGGAGATCGGTCCCCGCTAGTTCGATGGATATCGTATTCTTGTGATCGTCCGATGATTTGGCCTGATCGATCACAATGAACTTCGCGTGAGGATACTGCCGGGCGAGGGTAGGTATCTTCGCGGTTAACGATCCAATGTTGACGTAGGCATCGAACACGCGATCGCTTCGACCGGTGATCAAACGGTCGAGTTCGCAATCCGGGAGAGTCTCAAGATCGCTGCAACAGCGGTATCCCAGCATAGATAGAGCCGTCGCGAGGGAAGATAGGCCCGTCCCCGGGGCACCAAACGCGAACACAGGGGACTCAGTCGTGCGTCCGTGGAACAAGGATGCGTCGCCGGTGTCTAAAACGCCGATCCTGCTCAGCGCAGGCAAGATGGAATAAGAGTTTGTCGAGTTTAGATCGCGCCGTTGGTTGACGAGGGACCGACGGAGCGCTCGTACGTCAAGATTGCGGAACTTGTGATTGATCCACAGGTCGACAGGGCCGCGGGATGGCAGGAGGTCGAGGAGCGCTTTCGCGCCCTTTTTGGAGAGTACGTAGCCGGACAGAAACCATAGGCCCCGTTCCGGCCGAAACAAATTCTCTGAGATCAATTCCTTGGGAGCGCCGAAGCGCACTTCGTCGTAGGACAGGTACAGAATGTCGAATTGCGGATCGGCGCGATCCGCATGCTGCATCTCACGCCAAGCCTTCTCGATAGTAGGAGCGAAGGCCCGCTCGAACCAAACATCATCCTCAAGCACCAAGCTGTACGCGGCGCTGCCCTCAGCAATTCGTCTCCAGACGCCGATATGCGAGCATGCAACTGCAATCTCCGCTTGGCTCATCCTAATCGGCTGCTCGAGATCGAACGCGTCAGGAATAGCGTGAGGTTGTGGCTCAACGAATAATTGGTCGCCGAGTGTGTACAGCGGATCAACGTCGGCACCAGCGAAAACCTCTAGCGGGTCGAACTTGGCGTCGCACGCGGAGTGCCGAACGGTGGATTGCGACAGAGGCGTCCCTGAGGCGTCCGATAAGCTGCCCAACTCGCGTATCATGTCCGCCCAGCGGTCAGGTTGCCTATCCAAGTTAATGACGAAGATCTGGCCAATGCCGGCCTGCTGGTCGGATTGCTCCCTGAAGGCGATGCAGCGTCGGCGTGGAAGATAGGCTCGGAATCGCAGGAATACGGAATGCGACGCTCGGGACAAGGCGCGAAGTGGCTTCGCTAGATTCATTGCAAGCTGCCCGTCCCGAAGGTGAATGGCCGCCGGTTCGACAGCCGCCAATTCCTCGCATCGTCGCGGTAGCTCAGTGGCCATTTCGAAACGGCGAGGTTGCTCCATTCTCGCAAGACACAGATGTCACTTGCAGCATGAATCCTGCCGCTCATGCCGAGGTCAAAGATTGTGCGGGACAGGTTGCCGGGGCCAGTAGTCGCTTGGATGTCAGGGAAAGTGCCGTGTTCAGCGAGTTCGAGGAGGCCAGTTGCTCGGCGCAGGGCGGCCTCGATTACGGGGTGCCCGGCGCTTGCGATTAGCGGGTTGTTATTGAAGTAAAAGATCCAGTTCGGGTCGTAGGCATTCTCGGGAAGAAAGGTTGCGGCATCCACCATCGCTCCTAAGCGTGTGTCGTAGCAGAGGGGTTGGATTTTGAGGCGGGAGTCCTCGAACAGCCAGGCGATGTCGCTAGCAACGCATACGTCGTCTGCGTCGACATAGAATCCGCCCTGAGCCAGCAGATAGCAAAGACGGAAGTAGTCCGATTGCATTGCCGGGTGATAGCACCGCTCAAACGCGCGTTCGTACCGCGCACCGAGCTTTCTAGAGATGAAAAGCGAAGCTCTTTGTGCGTCGAAGAGCGAGTGAGCGAAATCGTTCATGCCCCAGCGCACCCACGAATTGATGCATTCCTCGACATCAGCTGGAAGACGCTGAGGATCGTTCCAAAACTGAACGATCCTTCGAGGCGGTAGCGGCCCACTTGAACTAAGGGCACCGCGGTGAGGTGATGAGCCCTGAACGGCCTTCTTGATGTACTCAGAGCGCAGCTTATGGTGTTCTGGACTGTCGTCCTCCTGCTTCATGGTTTGGGTGCCTTGGATCTGTCGTGCCTCCCGCATACAAATTCTCGATGCAAGTTGCTAGACTCGTGCTACTTCGTCCAAATCCTAGCGCATTTTTTTGGGCAGGGTGCTGTGAGCCTATTAGGCAAGTGACTGGGGGGGCGTTGGCAACGTGAAAATCCTCTCCTGTAATCCCGGCCACGACGGCGCCATCGCGCTTCTCAACGATGGTCGGCTCAATATCTCCGTCGAAGCGGAGAAGGACTCCAACTATCGCTACTCGCCGATTTCTAGTCATAGCGTGTTCAACTTCCTGAGCGAGCTGCCTGAGAGTCCGGACGTGATCTGTACTGGCGGGTGGTGGCCGCGCGACGATTTTGAACATGCGCGCCGATCAGATGTGCACGTAGGTTATCGCGGCGTCTCGCGTGACGGCATCTTCGTCGAGCAACGGAAGCTGCTCGGAAAGGCGGTTCGCCATTTCTCCTCTTCTCACGAGAGATCGCACATACTCTGCGCGTTCGGTATGTCACCGTTGCCAAAAGGCACGCCATGTTATGCTTTGGTCTGGGAAGGCGCGATCGGTGCCTTCTATGAGATCGATGCCGAACTCAACATCACGCTGCTGGCCGATGTGATGAATCAGCCTGGCAACAGGTATGCTCTTCTCTACGGTTTGGGGGATCCAGCCTTCAATAAAAGTGCGCCGTTCTCGCGCTTCTCGGACGCCGGCAAGCTGATGGCTTTAGCGTCTTTCTCAAAGCGCAGCACGGCCTCTCCGGAAGAGGAAAAGTTGATTAATTTGCTGCTGAGCAGTCCATACCTAGATTTGAGTCCGTACAAGGATCTCGAAGACGCTCCTTACTTCAATGTGGGACTGGATGACCCTGAGTTTCGAAACTTCGCGGGCATCTACAGCGATAGGATATTCGACGTCTTCCATCAGTTTGCAAAAGTGAATCTGAAGAGAGGAATGCCGCTCATCATCGCAGGCGGCTGCGGTTTAAACTGCGACTGGAACACTAAGTGGCAGAATAGCGGCCTGTTTTCAGACGTGTTCGTGCCGCCTGTCGCGAACGACTCGGGTTCGGCAATCGGTACAGCGATTGACGCGCAGTTCTATTTCACCAGCAACCCCAAGATTGAGTGGAGTGTGTACGCGGGGCGCCCCTTCAAAAATGGAAGTGTGGATGCGGAGCCGTACGACGTCTACGAGGTCAATTACGATTTTCTGGCGGCGCTACTCGCGAACAATCTGATCCTTGGATGGGTCAGTGGCAAATATGAAATCGGCCCGCGGGCTCTAGGTAACCGTTCAATTCTTGCGGCACCGTTCCATGAGGCTACTCGGGTGCGGCTGAACGAGATTAAGCAACGCGAGCAGTTTCGTCCGATCGCGCCAGTTTGCCTTGAAGAAGACGCCGCGCAATGGTTCGGATGCGATCGTCCGAGCGCGCATATGCTCTATACATATAGCGCTCGGACGGATGCTCTTGCCGCTGTGACGCATGTGAATGGGACCGCTCGTATCCAAACGGTATCCGCAGAGACCAATGCTAGCCTGTACAAGCTGCTCCTCGCATTCAAAGCGCGCACCGGATACGGCGTGCTGTGCAACACTTCGCTGAACTTCCACGGGAGAGGTTTCATCAATAGGCTCGACGATCTCTTGGCTTACTGCGACGGCCATGGCTTAGATGGGTTCGTCGTCGAAGGGCGTGCGTATGTTTTGAAGTGTTCCGAGGCGTATCAAGCTCACTTGAAGATGCCGAACTCTCGGCCCCCCAGAAGCGTTGCCTGAGGTCTGTTATTGGGCTGCTCAGCCCATAGGTCGGCTTTTGGGATTTTTGAGACGTCAAAAAAAATAGGCTGCCGATGTCCCCTCTGGCGCCTGGCACAATGTCAGCTTCGTCCTCTGCGGAGCAAACAGTCGAAGCGCTTTTCGCAAGCCGAAAACACGGGCGCGACCAAGCGGGCCATGACACGTGGTCATCGGCTCCATGCCAAAATGCGAATTCAGTTCTTTTCTAGGCGCGGCTAATCGTTGAGGTCTCAACAACAGCGGCCTTTGACGCCGCATTTGGACCTCAAGGAGCCGTCACCATGATTATCTCGTCCAATCTCAAGAAAACTCTGCTTGGCGCCGGAATTTCCGTCGCTCTCTTCGCCGCCGGCCCCGCGTTCGCCGGGCAATGCCCCGCCGGCAAGATGAAGGCGGGCGCGCGCACTTCCGGTGAAATGGCGCCCATCGGCGTGACCGATACGGAGCTGAATGTCGTCGATCTCGGGCCCGAAATCTCCGGGCTCGATGGACGGCGTCTGCGCCTGCGCCGGCTCGTCGTCCAGCCGGGCGGCGTCGTGCCCTGGCACGATCACGCGGATCGTCCGGCGCTGATCATGACGCAGGAAGGCGAAATCACCGAGTTCCGCAGCGACTGCAGCGTCGGCATCGTCCACAAGGCCGGCGAGGTCTCGAAAGAGAGCGAGGGCGTCATGCACTGGTGGAAAAACGAAAGCGCCAAGCCGACGGTGCTTATCGCGACCGACATCAAGAACGACAACGTTCCCGTCAAGTCGGACAACATGTAGTCCCTCCGCGCGGGCGGACCTTTCCCCTCGGTCCGCCGGCGCCTCGTTCGCTTCTTGCAGCTTGCTCCCCGACTGCGCACCGCAACGCTTGAAGACCGCGCCCGCGCGGCTGAAACGCGGTCAATGATAATTACTCATATGGAGACATCGATGACCGAAGCCATCGCAAACCGTCCTATCGACGCGCCAGCGACGCCGCGCCTTTCAGGAACGCCAATCATTATCGGCTTCATCGGATTCCTGACGCTGGTCGACCTCTTCGCTACCCAGGCGATCCTGCCGACGCTCGCCAAGCAATACGGCGTCGCGCCGGCGGCGATGGGCCTTGCCGTGAACGCCAGCACCATGGGCATGGCGGCAGCCGGCGTCGCCATGGTCTTCCTCGGCAGACGGATCGATCGGCGGACAGGCGTATGGGCGAGCCTCGCGCTGCTGTCCATTCCGACATTTCTCCTTTCCGTCGCGCCCGATCTTCAGACATTCACTGCGCTGCGGATCGTCCAGGGCCTCGCGATGTCGACAGCGTTCTCGCTGACCATGGCCTATCTCGCCGAACGCTGCACGGCGGCGCAGTCGGCGACCGCGCTCGCCGCCTATGTGACGGGCGGCGTCGCCAGCAATCTCGTTGGCCGGCTCGTCGCCGCGACGCTGGCGGGTGAGTTCGGCGTCGCCGGCAATTTCTATTTCTTTGCAGGCCTCAACCTCGCGGGCGCCGCCGTCGCGTTCGTCGCGCTCAAGCGCGCCCAGCCGATGCTGCTCTCGATGGAAGCGGCCCGCTCGCCTCTCGCGGTTCTCGGCGGGCATCTGCAAAACGCCTGCCTGCGGACCGGGTTCGCCATCGGCTTTCTCATCCTCTTCGCCTTCCTCGGCACGTTCACCTATGTGAACTTCGTCCTCGCGCGGGCACCGATCGCGCTGTCGCCAATGGCGCTCGGCTTTGTTTACCTGGTTTTCCTGCCGTCGATGATCACGACGCCGCTCGCCGGCAAGATCGCGGCGCGCTATGGCGCACGGCCTAGCTTCTTCGCGTCGCTCGGCCTTGCCCTGATCGGTCTGCCGATGCTGCTGTCGACGCAGATTCCGCTGGTGCTGGCGGGCCTTGCTATCGTCGGGGTCGGGACATTCTTCGCGCAGGCGACGGCGACCGGCTTTGTCGGACGCGCGGCGAAATCCGACCGCGCCGCGGCGAGCGGCATGTATCTCGCCTCCTATTATTTCGGCGGCCTCGTCGGCTCGGCGGTTCTCGGCCAGGTGTTCGACCGGTTCGGCTGGCCGGCGACGGTTGGCGGCATCGCGCTCTCCCTGGTCGCGGCGGCGCTGCTTGCCGCAATGTTGAAAGCCTCGACAGCGGAGCCGGCGAAATGAGCGAGCACCGCGCCGCCGGCCTGAAGAAGCTCGCTGAGATCGACGGCGATGACGGCGTTGCGCTGGTGCGCGGCCTCGAATCCTTTGCGCCGGACATGGCGCATTACGTGACCGACTTCGCCTTTGGCGACATTTACGCAAGGCCGGGACTGGACCTCCGCTCGCGCGAGATTGCGGCAGTCGCCGCGCTCTCGGCGCTCGGTCACGCGCCGGCGCAGCTGCGGCTGCACGTGAACGGCGCGCTGAATGTCGGTTGCACGCCGGAAGAAGTCATCGAGATCATCCTTCAGACGATCGTGTTCGCCGGCTTTCCCGCGGCGCTGAACGCTATCGCCGTCGCGCGGGAAGTGTTCGAATCTCGACCCTCAGACTGACGCTGTCGGCTCGCAAGTCGGTCAATGATCGAGCTTCTCCGGTTGTATCTCAATTTGAAAAATCTCACGGGCCGGTCCATGCTTGGAAACGGCCGTTCGTTCCCTCCGAAAAGACTGGAAGGTTCTCGCCGAGGATGGTCATTCGTTCTGCGGCGTCCATACCTCCGCGCCGGCCGACACATTCACTACTGTTCGTGCGGTCGCCACCCAAGCAGGATCACCATCACGCCGTAGCCTGCCGCGTAGGCGATCGGCAGCCACCACGCCGCCCTGAGCCAGGCGATGGCAGACTTGGCCTCGGGAAAGAGATTGGAAACGGCGACGCCGGCCGATGAACCGAACCAGACAATCGAGCCGCCAAAGCCGACCGCGTAAGCAAGAAAGCCCCAATCGTATCCGCCCTGCGCGAGCGCCAGCGCCGTCAATGGAATGTTGTCGAACACCGCTGAAACAAAACCGAGGCCGAGGGTCGATGCAACCGAGGCCGGCGGCAGAGCTTCCACGGGCATCAGCGAGGCTGCGAACACGAGCGATAGCAGAAACGCCGCGCCCTTGGCGGCTTCTGGGAGGACTGACCAATCCGGTCGGCGCGCGAGGGATGCGCTCAAAACAGCGAACCAAAGCGCCAGTCCTATGACTGGGATCGCGTGCGCCAGGTTCGGCGCGACCAGGTTTGCCGCGACGTTTGCCCCGATTGCACATGCGAGCATGAATACGACTATCCAAACCCGCGCCCAATCGACCATGATGCCGCCGACATCGTGCTTTAGGATTGGGCAGAATCGCTGCTGCGCCCGAGACGCGGGGATAGCAAAAACCGCGAACGCCACGAGCGAGCCTACATAGGCGGGCAGAACGTCGAGCGGGCTTTTGCCTGCGATCCACATCATCGTTGTCGTTGTATCGCCGACGACGCTTCCGGCTCCACCAGCGTTAGACGCCGCGACAATAGCCGCGAGAAAACCGATGTGGACTTTTCTTCTGTAGATGTGTGCCGCGATGGTCGCACCAATTAGCGCACCTGCGATATTGTCGAGGAACGCGGACATCACGAAAACCAGCGCAAGCAGGACAAGGCCGCCTTTCCAATTGTCGGGCAAAATGTCCGGCGCGAGTTCCGGGAGGTTGCTCTGCTCGAAATGGCGTGACAGCAGCGCAAAACCGAGCAGCAGAAGGCCAAGATTGGTTAGCTCAACCCAATGGTGATTTATGTGGGCGCTGAAACCCGGGAGCCCGACGCCGTCGGAGAAACCCGTGATGGTGAACTTGTAGACCAAGATTGCGAGGAGGCCGACCAACGCAACAGTCAGAGTGCGATGATGAAATAGCGCGACGCCCAGGAGCGTCGCGCCGAACAATAAGAACTCAAATGGGAATGGTAAAAATGCCAAGTGTCGCCTTGTCTCGTTTGTCTATCCAGATTTCTTGCGCCCCTTCGCCACGCAGAATCGTGGCACCCATTGGCGAAAAACTAACGGCAGGCTCCAGAAGAATGCGCGCGGAAGGGATTCAAGTCTGGGAGACTTCTCTGATTGGGGTGGTCCGCGTCAAGGCGCTCCTTCACTATTTCCGGGTAGTCGCTTGCGTGCGTCACACGCTTTGGCCCCCCTGCTGGTAAAAAACCTGCGCCATGAATTGAACCGTATGTCGCGTTCGCGCCACCTATTATCTGGAAAGGTCGCAGTGAGAATGGCGGAAGCTAGAAATCGGCTCCTCGACGAGTTTCTGGTGGCCGCGGCAAATGCAGGAGACCGGAGGGCGTTCGAGTTACTGGTCCGACGATGGCACAACAAGCTGGTCGCTCATGCTTCACGCCTTCTTGGCGACACGGAACGCGCAAAGGATGCGGCCCAGGAAAGCTGGGTCGAGATTGTTCGTGGCTTGGGAAAACTTCAGGACGAACGGGCTTTCCCGGCTTGGGCTTATCGGATCGTCTCTCGGCGTTGTGCCCGCCAAATTGGGATCCTTCGACGCGCGAGAGCGCTCAACGAAGCCGTCGTCGCGCAGCCGGAGTCGCTTCCAGCCGAATCGGAGCCGACGGACCAATCCGCACTCAAACGACTGCGCGCCGCCGTCGGCGCGCTCCCGCAGGAGCAGCGAGCCGCCGTCGCCCTGTTTTATTTCGAAGACATGAGCGTTGCCGAGGTGGCGGTCGCTCTCGACGTTCCGGCGGGCACGGTCAAGACCCGCTTGATGCATGCCCGGCGCAAGTTGCGCGCCGCATTGGAAGGAGAAGCGTGATGCCTAGAGTTGACGAACTAATCGACGAAGCAGTGGATGCGGAAGAGCGCGAGCTGCTTCGCAGCATTGGGGACGAGCCTCGCTTTATCCAGCAGGCGCTTGGGATATTCAGTGGGCGAACCGGCTGGGTCAGCGTGGTTCTGATGTTCGTGCAAGGCCTGGCCTTCATCGGCGGCGCGTGGGCGACATGGAAATTCTTCATGACGAATGACGTGCTTGCGGCGCTGCACTGGGGACTACCAGCGGCTGTGCTCCTGCTGACGTCGCTGACGATCAAGCTGGCGCTTTGGCCGTCGATCCAAACCAACCGGCTAATGCGCGAACTCAAGCGGATCGAACTCCAAATCGCGCGCAGCAGCCGCCAAGAATGATTGGAATGGGCCATCAATGCCCCTTCGAGACCCCGTGTGGCGACGTCCGAACACCGACGCATTGCAGCTTCCTCGGATACTGAGACCGCTTGGCGACCAACGTCAATCGAAACGCCCTACGCGGCGCCGCGCCATTTCTCCGCCTTGGCCTGGCGCACGAAGGCGCCGACGGCCGGCGAATGCGGGCGGCCCCTGACCGTCACCAGCATGACGGTGCGGCTGAATTCCGGATCCGTCAGCGGCCGGACGACCAGGTCCGGGTCGAAGATCGAATATTCAGGAAAATAGCCGAAGCCGAGGCCCGCCTTGATCATGCCGAGCACCCAGTCGTCGCGTTCGCTGGTGAAGACCTTTCGGGTCCGGATTCCGTTGCTGACGAACTCGTCATGCACCACGTCGTAGTATTCGCATTTGGTGCGATTGACGTAAGGCTCTCCGTTCAGCTCGCGGCACGGCACGACGTTAAGCTTGGCGAGCCGATGGCCGAGCGGCAGGACGATCACGAATTTTTCGGTGAACAGCGGCAGGCCGTGAAACCGCACGTCGAGGTCTCCCGGCTGCGCCAACAGCGCGATCTCGAGCTCTCCGTCGGCGAGCTTTTGGGTGATTTCGCGCGCGCCGAGATCGACAACATCCACATCGACCTCGGGATGGGCTGCGCAATAATTGGCGACGAATCGGGAAACCATCGCTGGGCCGATGGTGCACATGACGCCGATCTTCAGATGCGCGTGGTCGAGCTTGCCGAAGGCTCTGGCCGCGTCCTTGGCGGTCAAGGACTGTTTCTGGATGCTTTCGAGATAGGGCAGCATCATCCGGCCAAGTTCGGAGAGATGGGTCTTCGCGCGCTCGCGGTGAAAGAGCGGTCCGCCGAGTTCGCCTTCAAGGCCCTGGATGGCGCGCGTCAGCGCGGGCTGCGTGACGTTGCACTGCTCGGCGGCGCGCGTGAAATTAAGGGTCTCCGCGAGCGCAGTGAAATACCGGATCTGCTGCATCTCCATAGCCGCACTCCCCTTTTGATCGCGGATAGGTATCCCGAGGCGGCGAGGCGGTCAAAGCGCAGCCGAGATCGAATGCAGTTTCCTGACGGGCGAAGAACGCTTGCGGCGCCTCCTGCCGCGCCGCAGCCTCCAGCGCGTCAAGATCGCAATCCTTGCGCCGTGGATCATGATGAAACAGCGCGGCGCGCTCGACCCTGGCCGCGGCGGCGACCCGCGCCGCTTCGCGCCATGTCGAGTGACCCCAGCCGCGGCGCGCTTCTGCTTCTTCGTCCGTGGACATCGCATCGACGATGAAAAGACTGGCGCCGGCGGCGAACTGCGCGAGCGCGCCAGCTTGTCCGGGAGCGGCGATCTCGACGTCCGTCGCATAGACGAGGCTCGCCGAGCCGCTTTCGATCTTTATGCTGGCGGCGCCTCCCGGATGGGCGTGCGCGGCGGTCGAGACATTGAGGTCTTTCGCGATCCTCCAGGACGCGCCCGGCGTATAGGCGCGAATCTCGACTTTTGTCGGCGTGTTTGCGAGTTCGACCGGGCAATAGGGCGGCGAAAAAATCCGTTCGATCGCCTCCTGGGGCGCGACGCCGTCGAGCCGCGGCGCCCAGATGCGCAAGCGCCCGCCTTTGCGCCAGAGCGGCTCGAAGAACGGCAGGCCGATCAGGTGATCGTAATGGTAATGCGATACGATGAGATCGAACTCACCCGGCTCGTCACTCTCGACACGGACGTTTCTCATGCCGCTGCCGGCGTCAAGGAAGAGTCGGCGACCCGCCGACGCGACTTCGACGCAGGGCGTGTCGCCGCCATATTTCACCGTCGCTGCGCCCGGCGCCGGTGCGCTGCCGCGCACGCCATGGAAGGTTACGCGCATACCGGGTCTCTCAAAGGCGCCGTGGCGGCGCGCGGCATCGGTACTTTCGGTTTCAGCGGCGTCTCGGCGACGTCGCCGGTGATCAGCCGCGCCCCGCGCTCCAGCGTAAAGTACGACCAGATCCAGTCGAGCGTGATGACGATGCGGTTGCGGAAGCCGATCAGGAAATAGATGTGAATGACGCACCAGAAGAGCCAGGCGAAGAATCCGGTGAGCTTGACGCCGCCGAATTCGGCGACCGCCGCCTTCCGGCCGACAGTCGCCAGAATGCCGTAGTCGGCGTAGTGGAACGGCTCGGAGAACGGCTTGCCCTTGAGGCGCGCCTTGAGGAGCCGCCCGACATATTCGCCCTGCTGCTTGGCGGCGGGCGCAAGGCCGGGCACGGCCTTGCCTTTCGCGTCGACCGCGTGCGCGGTGTCGCCGATGACGAAAACATTCGGCGCGCCATCGACCGAAAGATCGGGGCGCACGCTCGCGCGCCCGGCGCGGTCGGCTGGCGCGCCCACCCAAAGCGCCGCCGGCG
>JBEBFW010000241.1:0-5213 GCA_040081755.1 Parvularculaceae bacterium | reverse complement strand
CCCCCCCGGCGCATGCGCCGCACGTTCTCGCCTCGATCGAGCGCGCCGTTGCGCTCGCGCTCACGGGCGCCGCATCCGGCGTCGTCACCAATCCTGTCCAGAAATCCGCGCTCGCCGCATCGGGGTTCAAGTTTCCAGGGCATACGGAATATCTGGCGGCGCTCACCGCGAATGCGCCGATGCCTGCGCAGCGCCGGCGCGGAACGGTGATGATGATCGCGGGCCCCGGCCTGAGAACAGTTCCACTGACAATCCACACGCCGCTGACGGGCGTCCCGGCCGCGATCTCGAGAGACCTGATAATCTCGACGGGGATCATTGTCATCGAGGCCCTGAAGCATGATTTCGGGGTGAGGAACCCCAGGCTGGCTGTCGCCGGTCTCAATCCCCACGCGGGCGAAGGCGGCGCCATCGGAACCGAAGACCGCGACATCATCGCGCCCGCAATCGCCTGGCTGAGAGACGAATACGGCGCGTCGATCGAAGGCCCGCTTCCCGCCGACACGATGTTCCATCAGGAGGCGCGCACGCGCTACGACGCGGCGCTCTGCATGTATCACGATCAGGCGCTCATTCCGATCAAGACGCTCGCCTTCTTCGACGCCGTGAATGTGACCCTTGGCCTGCCCATCGTGCGCACCTCGCCCGATCACGGCACGGCGCTCGACATCGCCGGCACAGGTGTCGCGAACCCATCGAGCCTCGTCGCGGCCTTGCAACTCGCCGCGGAAATGGCGGCGCGCAGGGCTCGCCTGTGACCGCCGATCTGCCGCCGCTGCGCGAGCTCATCCGCCAGCACGATCTCGGCGCCAAAAAGGGGCTGGGCCAGCATTTTCTTCTGGATCTGAATATCACCCGCAAGATCGCACGCGCTGCGAGTATCGGCGCCGGCGATGTCGTCCTTGAGATCGGTCCCGGCCCCGGCGGACTGACGCGCGCGCTGCTGGAAGCCGGCGCGTCGGTCTTCGCCGTCGAACGCGATCGGCGCTGTCTCGCGCCGCTCGCTGAACTCGGCGAGGTCTATCCGGGCAAACTCTCGATCATCGAAGCCGACGCATTGCCGCTCGACGAGCGCCGGCTCCTCGGCGCGGCTGCGCCCGTCAAAGTCGTCGCCAACCTGCCCTACAACATTTCGACCGAGCTGCTGATCAAATGGCTTCGCGCGAACGCGCAAGAGAGCCGCCTGTGGTCGAGCATGGCCCTGATGTTCCAGAAGGAAGTCGCCGATCGCATTCTGGCGGAGCCCGGTTCGAAGGAGTACGGGCGTCTTTCCGTCATTGCGCAGGCGGCGAGCAAACCAGAACGCGCGTTCAATCTGCCGGCGCGCGCCTTCACGCCGCCGCCCAAGGTCGCCTCGACAGTCGTCGTCTTCTCACCTCAAGACCGTCCGCTCGATTGTTTCAGCGCGCTCGAAGCCGTGACGCAATCCGCCTTCGGACAAAGACGCAAGATGCTCCGCTCGTCGCTGAAGGCGGCATTCGGCGCTGCGACCGAGACCGTTCTGTCAGAAGTCGGCGCAAACCCGACGGACCGTGCGGAGAATCTCTCCGTTTCCGATTTTCTGGCGCTCGCCCGGCGCTGCGATGCGTCTGGCGCAAATCACGCTTCGAGGACAGTGTAATCGCCTCGACCAAATCCTTCCGCCAGTTTGAACTTTTGTATCTTTCCCGAACCTGTCAGCGGCCATTCATCGATCCAGATCCAATAGGTCGGCGTCTTCTGGGCCGCGAGACGCGCACGGACGAATTTCTTGAGGTCTGCGGCCGCGGGTCGCGCGGTTCCGCGCGCCCGCATGAAGCAGGCGACCTGTTCGCCCCATTTCTCATCGGGCACGCCAACGACGGCTATCTCGGCGATCTCTTCATGCTCAAGGAGCGCGTTCTCGATCTCGGCGGGGAACAGATTTTCCCCGCCCCGGATGATCATCTCCTTGACGCGGCCGGTGATCTTTACGAAGCCGCGCGCATCCATGCGGCCAAGGTCGCCGGTGTGGAGCCAGCCTTCCCTGTCGATCGCCCTCGCGGTCGCATCGGGATTGTCGTTATACCCGCGCATGATGAGGTAGCCGCGAGCGCAAATCTCGCCCTGCTCACCCAGCGCAATGACCTTGTTTGTCCCGACATCGCGGATCGACACATCGACATCCGGCAAGGGCCGGCCGATCGTGCCGTAAAGGTCTTCGAACGCGTCGTCATGGTTGGTCTGGGTGATGACCGGTGAGGACTCGGTCTGGCCGTAGACGATCTGGATGGTCGAGCCGAAGACCTCTCGCGCCTTCTTGACGAGTTCGGGCGCCACCATCGATCCGCCGGACATAATGCATTTGATCGAGGAGACGTCGCAGCCGGTTTTCTCAACCGCGTCGATCAACGCGACGATCATGGTAGGCACGCCCAGCATGAAACGGGTCTTTTCGCGCGCGGTCGTCCTCACAATCATGTCCGGGTCGAAGATCGGCGCCAGCAGCAGCGTGGCGCCGAGATTCAGCCCGCCAAGCACGAGAATGGCGCAACCTGTCGTGTGGAACAGCGGCATGTGGTGGATGAAGCTGTCGCCAGGCCGGCAGCCGGCGCGCGTCATCGAATCGAGGCCGTTCTTCAGAAGGCCCCAGTGATGGAGCAGCGCGCCCTTCGGAAAGCCTGTCGTGCCTGACGTATACTGAATTTGGCAGACGTCATGCGGCGCTGCTTCGGGAAGGCGCCCCGACGACGCGCCGCCGTAAAGCGCGACGTGGTCGGTGAGAAGAATGCGATGCCGGATCGCGGGAACGCCGGCGCACGCTTCGTCGGCGATCCTCGCCATCGGGTTGCCGCGGAACTCGCTCACATAATAGAGCGCCTCCGAACGCGACTGCTCGAGCACATATTTCAGCTCGCGCGCCTGAAAGGCCGGATTGACGGTGACGAGCGTCAGCCCCGCCATCGCTGAAGCGAGTTCGAGAAGCACCCATTCCGGGATATTGTTCGCCCAGACCGCGATGCGCGCGCCCTTCTGATGCCGGCTCGCGAGCGCACGCGCGAGGCGCCCGACGTCCTCATGAAGGGCCGCGTACGTCCATTGGCGCGCCACAGCGCCGTCAGACCCCAGTTCCTTCAGCGCCAGCTGACCGGCGCGCGCGCGCGCCTGGCGCGCCAGCATGGCGCCAATGGTTTCTGGCGCTCCGCCTCCGGACGGTTCGGCGAGCCAGAGAGAGGATGCGAGCGGCTCGGTTTTCATGACTGTCTTCCGTTGCTGCCGTTTTGCACTGACAGACGCTTGCCTCCATCCTTCGAGACGCGCGCTCCTTATGGCGTAGACTGAGCACGTTTCAAGGCGCGCTCCTCAGGATGAGGCCTGAGGATGCTTCGAGGAGGCTATTTGCCGCAATAACCGCCTCATCCTGAGGAGCGCGCCCGTCAACTTGCTACATGCCTGAAACAAGGAGCGCGCGTCGCGAAGGATGGCCGCGAGTTCCGTCCGTGCAACAGACTCCAGCCTTCTCCCATTGAGCTCACTTTCCGCCCTAAGCCTTCGCCGGCATGACGATCTGGGTTTGCGTGACGACCGCCGCGAGCTTGCCGTCTTCGCGGAAGATGTCCGTCTTCCACACCTGCAAGGTGCGTCCGAGATTGACCGGCGTGGTCACGGCTCTCGCCTTCTGGCCGACCGGCACTGGGCGCAGGAAGTTCGTCTTGCTCTCGACTGTCGAGGTGATGAAGCCCTCGGGCATGTTCAAAAACGCCCCGCAGCCGCCGAGATTATCCGCAAACGCCATGATGGCGCCGCCATGCAGCGTCGCGGGAATCGTGCAATGATCGGGGGTCACGTCGAGTTCGGCCTCCAGCCGCTCCTTCGTAGCGACAATCATCCTGATGCCGATCATCTTCGCGAACGGCGCGTTGTTGGCGTTGAACATCGCGGCGAGATTGTTTTCAGTCATGGCCGTCTAATGCGCGTGGACGAGGACGGCGACCAGCACCGCCGTCTCAGCCCCCCGGTTGACCCAGGCGTGATTGGTCGCGCGCTGGATGACGACGTCTCCGGCCGTGAGCGCTTTCGCTTCCCCGTCGTCGAGGAGCAGATCGACCGAGCCCTTGACGCATACGATGACGTCGAGCGTGTCGGTCTTGTGCATGAAGGGATGGCGCCTCGTGTCGACGCGGGCGTGCGCGGCGCCGATGGCCGCGAAGGTGGCGGCGGCCAGTTCGTCCATGGCCTTCGCGTCGGCGCCGTGCGCCTCCGGCGCCACGGTGAACCAGCGCACCTTGACGGCGCGGGTCGGCGGCTCAAGTTTCACGTCTTCATCGCTGAGCCTGTCAGCCCCGGAGAGGAGCGCTGGCCCCAATGCGGCCTGCCAGATTTCGGCAAGTCCCGTCTCATCGACAGCGAGGAGCTTCGCCGCCTCGCCGTCGATCATCACGCGCGAACGCCCTCCTGCGTCATCGGTAACGATGCGGCGCAGTATCGACCAGTCCATCATGGTCCTCCTCAATTCGTTCGAGTCCGATTTTATTCGTGTAAAGACGAAATCACGCTGGCTGCGTCGTAATAGTCCGCTCCTTCGGGCTTCGAACCTTTGCCCATCAGCACTTCCATGCGCGCTGTGTAGAAGCGCTTGGCGCCGACCCGCCCGAGATCGCCGCCGACGCCGACGGAGACCCCGCTGCTGCGGCCGTAAGTGCCTGTGCCGACGCCTGCACCAATGCCGACCCCGCCTTTTTCCTCGCCGTCGATCGAGCGGCCGACGACGCGGAACCAGTCATAGCCGTTCGCTCGGGCGAGTTCGGCGGCGCGCCGCAGCGCATAATCCTCAACCGCTTCCGCCGGGGTCGCGCCGTCTCCGGCGAAGGTCACTCGGTAGCGGTCCTGCTCGACGCGCTGGTCGGAATATCCGTAACCCTTCGAGTCGGCCGCCTGGTAGTTTGTCCCGACTGACGTCGCGCAGGCGGCCAGAACGGCGGCGACAATCGTTAACGGAATGAGGCGCAAAAGTTTCTTCCTTCGCGAAGCGTCCGCCCATACGATAACACTCGCGACGGACCCCGCAAAAGCCCCTTCGACGCCTCGCCCCCGCCGCATTTCCGGGCCACAATCGCAACGCAAGAGGGAGCACACAATGCGCAAGGCGGACTTCGACGGCTACGACCTCATCATCGTGGGCGCCAGTTTCGCCGGCCTCATCGCCGCGCGCACGGCGGCGCATCGGGGTCTCAAGGTCGCCGTCCTCGACGCCA
>JBEBFW010000240.1:0-5217 GCA_040081755.1 Parvularculaceae bacterium | reverse complement strand
GGCGGCCTTCATCCCCGAGGATGAGATCATCGACAGAATGAACGCGCTGCGCCTGCTGGCGCACAATCATCCGCATTCTGACGCGGCGGCGCAGGCCACGCAGGACCGTGCCGCCGCGCTGCGCACTCTTCTGGCCGACAGACATCGCAACGCCCGCGAGGTTGCGCGGGCGGTCTACGACGGACTCGCCTATCTCCCGCGCGGTTCGGAAGGCGACGCCATGGTCCGCGGGCTCGTCACCCGGCTCGTGCGTCTCGATCTCCTCAGCGAAGCGGCCGAACTCCTGGAGCATCAGGTTTTCAAGCGTCTGCGTGGCGCGGAGCGTTCAACGGTCGCTGCCGATCTCGCCCCGTTATATCTCGACGATCGCCGTCCGTCAGAAGCGCTGCGCGTGCTTCGTTCGACACGCGTTGCAGGAATTGATGCGCAGGTTCTCGATCGCCGTCGCTTCCTGGAAGCGACAGCGCTTGAACGCACCGGGGCGCCGGATGCTGCGCTTGAGCTGTTGCAATCCGCGAGCAGCGCGTCGATCGAGTTGCGCGCGGAGATCGAATGGCGTTCGCACCGCTGGGCCGACGCCGCGGCGACCTACGCCGCCATCCTAGGTGAGGCGACTGCGCCGCTCAACGAACGCCAGCGCAACGCACTGCTTCGCGCTGGCGCGGCCTATGTCCTGGCGGGAGACGAGGCGTCTTTCGCCGACCTGCGCGCCGAAAGCGTCAAGCGGTTTGGAGGATTCCCAGAGCAGGAACTGCTGGGCTTCATGAGCCTTGACGGCAGCGAGGCCGGCGCCGGATTTATGGAGGCGTACAGACGCCTCTATGCGGCCGAGGGCTAATATCCCAACATGGTCGCTGTGTGCCGGATCGCGGCCTTGGTGAGCGGGCTCATACCCTGGCCCAAGGCGGCCGGACAAAATCGACGCTGAAAGGCGAGGATCGCGGCGACGGGCGCCGGTTTTCCGGGCGCCGCCTCGGCGATTTCATAGCCGATCTGCCGCAACAGCTTCACCGCCGCCTCATACTCAAGAGTGGCGTCGGTGACGCCTTTGTAGGGCGGCAGGGCCAGGCCTTCCGCCGCCAGCCGCTTCCATGGAAAGCGCTCGCCAGGGTCTTCCTTGCGCATGGGCGCGACATCGGAATGGCCCAGGACGCGTTCGGGTGGAACGTTGTGGCGCTCACGGATCGATTTCAGCAGGTCGATGACAGTCGCGATTTGCGCCTTTGGGAAATCCCGATAGCCCCATTCGTGCCCCGGATTGACGATTTCGACGCCGATCGAGCGCGCGTTGATGTCGCCTTCGCCGCGCCAGCTCGAAATGCCGGCATGCCAGGCGCGCATGTCTTCCGCAACCAGCCTGAAGAGGCGCCCGTCTTCCTCGATCACATAATGAGCGCTGACCTTCGCCGCGGCGTCGCAAAGGCGCGTCAGCGCCTCCTCGCCGGTCTGCATGCCCGTGTAATGGAGGATGACAGCATCGACGGCGCGCTCGCGCGCATCGAAATTCGGCGAAGGGCGTTCGATGATCTTCATTTCTTCTCCGCGAGCGATGCTGGCGGGGCCCCTGGCGCGGCGGCGCCGCCCGCATTTTTTATGGCGGGCGATCCCAGAGACCGCAACAGGACGATCGCCACGCCGGCAAGCGCCATCAGCGCGCCGATAATGAACGGGGGACCGACCTGTTCGCCGAGAAAGAGGACGCTGAAGGCGATGCCGAGAAGCGTCGTAATCAGCGTCGAAGGGGCCACCAGCGAGACTGGCAGCCGTTGCAACAGCCAATAATAGGCCGTGTGTCCGATCACCGAAGAGCCGAGCGCCGAATAGGCGACAGCGCCGAGCACGATCCCCAGTTCAGCGGAGCGAAGGTCCGACAACGCGCCCGGCTCGAAGGTCAGCGCCGCCGGCCACAGGCACACTGACCCGATGACCCCGAACCAGGCGAGCATCTCCTGGGGCTTGAACCCGACCAGGCGCTTCACCAGAATTGCGCCGACAGCCTCGGTCAGCGCGCTGCAGGCGACAAGACCGACGCCGATCCCGATGCGCGCATCCGCAGACGTATGTTCCCGGGTCAGCGCCACAATCGCGACGCCCCCGAATGCGAGCGCGATGCCGAGCGTCCGGCGCCAGCCGACCTTTTCGCCAAGGAACACGATGGAGAGAATGGTCGCGAAGGGAACATAGAGCTGGATCGCAATCGCCGCCGCCGAACCGGTCGCATACTTGATGCCGTTGAAGAGAAAGGCGTAGTTGAGCACGCCGAAGCAAAGGCCGGCGAGCAGCAACGGCCCCATCCGACCGGGGCGCCACCTCAGGAACGGCGACATGACGAGCGCAACGAGGCTCATCCGCATCGCCGCGTAGAGCAAAGCGGGGATCTCTTCGACGCCCGTTTTGAGGACGACGTAGTGAAAGCCCCATATGACGCAGATCGTCGCCAGGACGAGAAGTTCGCGCGCGTTCAGATGGAGGCTCCCCAAACGATGAGGCGGTTCCCTACGCGCCCCGGTCTACTCGGCCAAGCCCGCCTCGCGCTTGCGCCCTGCGGCATGCTATGCGGGGGAGCATGAGGGGTTTTGAATTGTGGAAACAGGCCGCGCTTTACGGAGCGCTGCTCGCGGCGGGAACGCTGGCGCTGCAATGGCTCGATTACAATCGCCTGGCGCGCGCGCATTCGGCGGACCTCTACACCTTCCTCATCAGCGCCGGGTTTCTTGCCCTCGGCGTTTATATCGGCGTCCATGTGATCGGCGGCCGGCGCAGCGAAACGTCCTTCGACGGCAATCCAAAGGCGCAGGCTACCCTCAAGATCTCACCCCGCGAGCTCGATGTCCTGAAGGAACTCGCCGCCGGACGCTCCAACAAGGAGATCGCCCTCGCTCTCGATGTCTCGCCCAACACAGTGAAAACGCATGTCGCGCGTCTCTTCGAAAAGCTCGGCGCGAGGCGCCGGACGGAGGCTATCAACCGCGCGCGCGAACTCGGCATGCTCCCCTAAGGGCCTGATTTCGTTGAAATCACCCTTTCGGGCGATTGCGAGTCCCGGCGGTTGAGATTCACCTGCGCCGGCAACAAACGGAGGAACTCATGCTCGGAAAGATTCTAGCCTATGGCGGCCTCGCCGGCCTGATCGTCGGCGCCGTGGGCTCAGGCCTCACGATCGCCATGGCGGACAATCCGCCGGACATGTCGGTCGGCATGTTGATCGGCTACGCGACCATGCTGGTCGCCTTGAGCGCGGTCTTCGTCGCCATCAAGCGCCATCGCGACCGGGACCTTGGCGGCGTCATCCGGTTTCTGCCGGCCCTTGGGCTCGGCTTTGGCGTCAGCGCTGTCGCCGGGATCATCTACGCCCTCGCCTGGGAGGCGACGTTGCAGGTCACCGGCATGGATTACGGCGCCAAATACGCGGAGCACATTGTGGCGGTGGAGGAAGCCAAGGGTGTGGCGGGCGAGGCGCTGGAACGCGTGAAGGCCGACGCCGCCAAATTTCAGGCGCAGTACGCCAATCCGCTTATTCGGATGCCGATGACCTTCGCAGAAATATTTCCCGTTGGCTTGCTCGTGTCGCTCGCGTCAGCGGGATTGCTCCGCAACAGCCGGTTCCTGCCGACGCGACGCGCATAGCGGCCGCGGCCGCCTCCCGGCGTCAGACCGGGCCGGCGGCCCGCCAGCGCCTGACTTCGCGATTGAGGCCGATTGCGCCGGCGACCCCGAACAAGAGCAGCGCCAAAGGGGCAAACAGGGCGACCGCCACCAAAGCGACCGCGCCTGCGCCCAGCAGTGCGATCAACATCAAGGCATCGGTCGATTGGATGAGGACGCCGCGCGACGGTCCGGCAGGGACGGGGAGGGACAACCGGCTCTCGCTCTTCTGGGTCACCGAACGCCACACAAGGAACTAGCGGGTCCAATTCTAATCACGTCAAAGGGCCGGCGTAAAGCGCCACCAAGCTAGCTGGCGATCGCCAGCGCCTTTTCGTAGGCGGCGTTGATGGCGGCGCTGCGGGCCTCGGCGACCTTGATCATGGCGGCCGGTACGCCGCGAGCCGTCAGGGCGTCCGGATGGTGCTCCCTGATGAGCGCGCGATAGGCGACCTTGATCGCCTGCGCATTCGCGTCTGCCGGCACGCCGAGGATGGCGAACGGGTCTTCGGCGTCGAGCCCGAAATGGGTCGCCCGAAGGCGGCGCACAGCCGCCCCGGAAAGATTGAACGCCTTGGCCGCGCTTTCGAGAAGCGCTCGTTCGGTCGGATGCTCGACGCCGTCGGCGGTCGCGATGTGAAAAAGGCAATCGAGCACGTCCTCGAGGGCGACAGCGTTATCCTCAAAGAGCCTCGCCACCTGTACGAGGTAATGATCGAAGCCGGCGACGTCCTGCTGCGCCAGATTGTAAATCATGCGCACCTTGGACGCTTCTTCCTCCGGGTACTGAAAGAAGCGTTGGAAAGCGCCTGTTTCGTCGTCCGTGACTTGTCCGTCGGCCTTTGCGATCTTTGCCGAGAGGGCGATGAGGGCGATGGAGAATGTCGCTTCGTTCCGCCGGGCCTTGGCTCCAGCGAGAGCATTGAGGGCGGCGCCCAGCGTGCGTTTGCGCGCCTGTTCCACGAGCGATTCGATCGCCTCGAAGACAGATCTCCTTGTCTGCGGCTCGGCCTCGCCCATCTCTCTTGTCCTGTTCGCCGCCTCTGTTGAAAAAAATTATCGGCCGAGCGCCGCCAATGAGTTAGCCGAAACCGTGCGCAAGCGGTGCGCCGAATCGCACAGCGGCCCCTTTGCCAGTCTCGCTTTTGATTGTCAGACTGGGACCGGGCAATCAAGAGGGCGGATCGATGGATGCCGTCGTTCATCAATTGCGTATCGCCGCTGGCGGCGTCCTTTGCGGCGCCTCATTTATGGTTATCCTGCTCGCAATCGCGGGCGCGTTCTGACTTCTAGAGAATCGGCGCCAGCCACTTCCCGGCGACCCGCGCGTCCCAGCTTTTGCGCCGGGCGTAGTCCTCCAGTTGGTCCGTCCCGATATGGCCGACGCCGAAATAGAGCGATTGAGGGTGGCTGAAATAGAGCCCTGAAACCGAGGCCGCTGGCGTCATGGCGAGACTTTCGGTCAACGCCATGCCGGCGGCTTCCTCAGCTTTGAGCAGCCGGAAGATGGTCTCCTTCTCAGTGTGATCGGGCTGGGCGGGATAGCCGGGCGCCGGGCGGATGCCCTGATAC
>JBEBFW010000239.1:0-5242 GCA_040081755.1 Parvularculaceae bacterium | reverse complement strand
CGAGCGCCTCGCGCTCGGGCATCGGAGCCTCCTTTGCGATCCGCGCCCGGCGGACGCCAAGGAAAAAATGAATCTCAAGGTCAAGCATCGCGAGCCGTTTCGCCCTTTTGCACCCATTATTCCGGAAGAGAAGACCGCCGACTGGTTCGATGCGCCCAAGCATGCGCCGTTCAGTCCGGTGATGTTGCGCGTCTTTCCGTTCAAGGACGAAAAGGCGAAAGCCGCGGTTCCCGCGGTCGTGCATTTTGACGGAACGGGGCGGCTGCAGACCTTGCGGCGGTCTTCGCACAAGCGCCTCTATGCGCTGGTAGAGGCCTTCGCCGCTCGCTCCGGCGTGCCGATCATCCTCAACACGTCGTTCAACGTGATGGGCGAGCCCATCATCGAGACGCCGGAGGATGCGCTCTTCTCGCTGCTTTACACAGCGATTGACTATTGCGTGTTCGAGACTGTCATCGTCCGCCGCTCGCCGTCGTTTACGAGCCTTCTGGACCTGAAGCCTAACCGGACGATCAAGAACCATCGCCTCGAGACGTCATGGTCGCCCGACGGCAAGACGGCGACGCAGCATTCAGTGGACGCCATAACGCCCTGGGGCGAGCGCAGGAACAGCCTCCACCCGGCGTCTGCGGCGGCGCTCGCCCGTATGGACGGCAAATCGACGGGCCGCGACATCTTGAGCGCGATCGCTCCCTCGACGGGTCTGGACGAAAAGACGATGGCCGCTCTGCTCCATGGGCTGCGTCGGCGCTACGTGATTTCCTTCATCTGAGCGTCCTCGCGCGCGATCAGCGTGACCGGATAGGGCGGCGTGAGCCCCGGCCGGAGCTTCAGGCCCTTGGCCAGCAGCCTCAGCGCCTCGAAGTGAATGCCGGCGACGATTTTCAACGTCATGAGCGGATAGCGGAGGAACGCTGCGATGAGCGCACGGTCCGATATGGGCTCCGCCTTGCCGGAGAAAGCCGTGTCGAGGAGCGGTCCCTCGTCGTTCGTCTCCCTGATGGAGAGGCTGAGGCGCTCTCCGGGCGGCGACAGACGGAAATGATAGGTCGCGTCCATGTCCAGAAACGGCGAGACGTGGAATCGCTTTCGCGCAGACTGGCGAATGAGGTCGGCGCCGTCGGCCGCGATCAGGTATGAGTGCTTGCCGCCGAAAGTGTTGCGCACCTCATAGATCACCGCTTCGATGCGATCGTCCGTATCGTAACAATAATAGACCGACAGCGGATTGAAGACGTAACCGAGAATGCGCGGGTAGCAGAGCAGCAGGATAGCCCCGTCGCCGGAGAAGCCGCGCGCCTTCAACAGCGCGCGCACGCCCGCTGCGAGGTCGGCGGTTCCCTCGCCATGATCGCGGTCATGGAAGCTGAACAGATTGAAACGGTTTCTCGAGAAAAGCCGGAGGTCGCGATCGAGCGCGTCAAGCCTGTCGAGATCGATCAGCACCGAGAAAACGCGATAGGCGAAGCGATGCCGCTTCGGCGCGCGCCGGACATGCGTCACTGCGCCGTGATAGAGCGTCGCGCCCGCGACTCTCATTCCGCCGCCATGGCCGCCGCCGCTTTTGCCGGCAGGCATATGCGCCCGGACTCGTTCTGAACAGTCCACGGCCGCCTGACGCCGCCGATCGCCTCGGCGACTGCGAGCCCCGCCTGCACGGCGTCCTCGTGAAACCCTTGCCCAAAATGGGCGCCGCAAAACCAGACGCCGCCGACGCCTTGAAGCGACCAGATCTCCTGCTGCGCCCGCCAGGCGCCAAGGTCGAACATCGGATGGGTGTAGCCGAATGCCGCGACAATGCGATCGGGCGCGATCGGCCGGAGCGGGTTGAGCGTCACGAAAACATTCTCCTCGCAATCGAGATCCTGCAGGCGGTTCATCCAGTAGGTCACCGACGCGCGGTCGTCGTCGCCGACAAAGTTCCAGCTCGCCCAGGCCCGAGGACGGCGCGGCATCTGCCGCTCGTCAAGGTGAACGAAAGCCTCGTTGGGCTGGTAGCGGAACGCGGACAGAATGCGTCGCTCGGCGTTGGTCGGATCATCCAGTATCGAAAGAGCCGCATCGGCGTGAGTTGCGATGACGACATCGTCAAAGCGATCAACGGCGCCGCGCCGGTCGCGGACCACGACGCCGCCGCTTGTTCGCGAGACCATGGCGACGGGCGAGTCGAGGCGCGCCGCGCGCTCGAACGGGGCCGAGACCTGCCGGACATACGCGCGCGAGCCGCCGCAGACGGTCCGCCATTGGGGCAGGTTGAGGACCTGCAGCAGCCCATGGTTTTCATAAAACCTCAGGAAGGCGTCCGCGGAGAAGTCGAGAACATTGGCGCAGGGCGTCGACCAGATGGCCGAGGCCATCGGCTTCAGAAAGTCGCGAACGAACGCCTCGCTGTAACCGTTTTCGGCGACGAACGCAGCGAGGGAGCGACCTGGGCCGACGCCCGATGCGAGCGCGCGCCGCGCATCCTTGTAGAACTTCGCCACATCGATCAGCATACGAAGGAAGCTGGGCGACAGCGCCTTGCGGCGATCGGCGAAGACTGAAGAAAGGCTCTGCCCGGAATACTCGACCTCTCCGCCGCGCATCGAGGCGGCGAAAGACATGCAGGTCGCCTGCGTCGCGACGCCGAGATGGTCGAACAGGGCGGTGAGGTTTGGATAGGCCGGCTCGTTGTAGACGATAAAGCCGGCATCGACCGGGACCGTTCGCCCGCCGGGCAGCGGGACGTCTACCGTGTTGGCGTGACCGCCGAGGCGCCCGTCCGCCTCATAGATGACGGTTTCCCGCGACCTCGACAGCAGCCATGCCGCGGCGAGCCCCGCTGCGCCGGCGCCGATGACCGCGACGCGGCCGGATCGCCCGCGCGGCGCGCGCATTTGTTCATCGAACGCCATTCATTTTCCTCCCGCCACGCGCCATGCGCAGGTGCTACGAGCCTGCCGGCGCGTCTGGATCAGTTTGGGGGCCGGGGGTAGAGACTGATCCGGAAGGGCGCTCCCGCCGTAGGACCCGGTGAAGGAGCCGCTCGATGGCCGGAGCCGCCGCCAGCCTTGTGACCGAACGGGATATCGCACCAACCGCCGTCGCCAGCTTCAACGCCGAGGCGCTGATGGCCGACGTCGCGGCGCGCGGCGACCGCACCGCGTTCGGGCGGCTCTATTCGGAATTCGCCCCGCGCCTCAAAGCCTACCTCATGCGAGGCGGCGTCGCCGCGGGCGAGGCGGAGGATATCGCCCAGGAAGCGATGGTGCGCCTCTGGCGCAAGGCCTTGCTGTTCGATCCGGCGAAGGCGTCGGTCAGCACCTGGCTCTTCGCCATCGCGAGGAACCTGCGCATCGATCATCTGCGCCGCCGCCTGCGTCCGGAGGCGGAGGCTGCTGAGCGCGGGGACGAGACCGACCCTGGCCTCCCGGCCGATGAGAGCCTCGATCGGAAGACCCGCGATGCGCGCATCCGCACGATATTCGCCGGCCTTCCCCCGAACCAGCGTCAGGTGGTGGCGCTCCATTTTTATGAAGACGAACCGCACTCGGCGATCGCCCGACGTCTGAACCTGCCGCTCGGCACGGTGAAGTCGCGGCTGCGTCTTGCTTTCTCCCGGATCAGAAGGGAACTCGAAGAGTTCAAGTGATGCGTATGAACCATCATCCCAAAGACGAAACGCTGGCGGCTTATGCGGCCGGCGCGCTCGACGAGGCGCAGTCGATCGTTATGGCGACGCATCTCGCGATGTGCCTCGTCTGCCGACGGGCGGTCGCCGATTTCGAAGCGGTGGGCGGCGCCTGCGTCGGCGCCATCGAACCGGAAGCGATGTCAGCGGGATCGCTGGCGCGGTTCTGGGAGCGAGCAGGGCCCCAGCAAAGGGGACTGCCGGCGGCCCCTGCCGAGACCGGCGGCGATGTGCGGATTCCTGAAGCTTTGCGCGCGCACATCGCGGGCAAGTTCGAAGCGGTCGAGTGGCGCCCCGTTTTCAAGGGCTTCTCGCAGGCGGTGCTGGAGGCGAAAGGCTACCGCGCCGGCGCGCTCCGTCTACTGAAGATCGAACCCGGCATGGGCATTCCAAAACACAGCCATCGGGGCGGGGAGTTCACGCTGATCCTTCAAGGCGCCTATGAGGACGAGCTTGGCGTCTTCGGGCCCGGCGATTTCGCCGACCTCGACCGCGATGACGTCCACAGTCCGCTGGCGATCGGGGATGAGAGCTGCATCTGCCTCATCGCGACCAATGCGCCGCTGGTCTTCAGCGGCCTTCTGGAGAAGGTCGCGCAGCGCTTCATCGGGCTTTAGGACGCCGGCTGAGACGCGGGACCCGCGCCCAACTTGCCGGCTGGCGATCCAGACGATAGGCTTCCGACGCTACCTTGAGGGGAATCATGCGCGGTTTGGGGAGGCTCGCGCTCGCGACGCTCGGAATTGCCGTCACTGCGGCGAGCATCGCCGCGCGCGCGGAAGAGCCGACCAAGATTTTGAATCGAGGTCAAAGGCCGCTCGCCGCGAGCGAAGCGCAGTTCATCGAGGCGGCGCTGGCGCAGCCCGCGAAGGGCTCGTGCGAGGCGCTCTCGCCCGATCCCGGTTTCGTCGAGGAGATGCTGGTCCGCTTCGGCGAGGGCGGCGCGAAGACTTACGAGCGCCGCATGGCGCTGGTGGTCGGCAACGGCGCATACCAGTCGATCACGCCGCTTCCCAATCCGCCGAACGACGCGACGTCCATGGCGAAGATGTTCCGCGCCCTCGGCTTCACCGTCTATCGCGCGGTCGATGCGACGGAAAAATCGCTCGACGACTGCTTCCAGAAATTCAGGGGCGACCTCGAAGCCTCCGATAAGGCCGGAGCGAAAGCGGACATCGCGCTCTTCTTCTATTCCGGGCATGGCGTGCAGCTGACCTCGCAAGCCGACAATGAAAAGCGCAACTACATGCTTTCGGTCGACGCCAGGGTCGATGAGAGCGGCAAGGCGAAGGGCTTCCGCCAGGTCGATAAGGTCCTGACCGAAATGCGCCTGTATTCGAAGCAGGCCGTCTTCCTCTACGACGCCTGCCGCAATGCGCCCTATGGCGAAGGCGCGGTGAAGGAGGCGGACGGCGCGGCCGTGCGCATGTTCGATGTCGAGGGCGCAGCGCTCATCGCTGCGGACGAATCCGACCGCGCGAGCCAGGCCGGCCTCTTCATCGCCTACGCGACCTCGCCCGGCAAAACCGCCGACGACGCCTGGGGACCGCAAGGCTCCACTCATTCTCCGTT
>JBEBFW010000036.1:0-18813 GCA_040081755.1 Parvularculaceae bacterium | reverse complement strand
GCGCCGGTGACGGCCTTGAGCACGGCGGGCGAGCCTTGAACGGCGGTCCGCTGCATGTAGTGGCGCACCCCGCGCATGCCGCCCATTTCCTCGCCGCCGCCCGCGCGCCCCGGTCCGCCATGCACAAGCACCGGCAGCGGCGATCCGTGCCCGGTCGATTCCCTGGCGCAGTCGCGGTCGATGACGATGATGCGCCCGTGAAAGGCGGCCGCGCCGATGACAACATCGCGCGCGATCTCGGCGTCATGCGTGAATAGCGACATGACCAGCGAGCCGCCGCCGCGATTGCAGAGCGCGATAGCGTCATCGAGAGTCCGGTAGGGCATCAGCGTCGATACCGGGCCGAAGGCCTCGACTTCGTGAATGGCGGTCGCCTCCTCTGGCCGGTCGCAGCGCAGCAGCACCGGCGAGACGAACGCGCCTGTCGACGCATCGGCGCCGACGACCTTCAGAGCGCCGCTGAACACTACCGCCGCTTCGCGCGACAGCATGGCGATCTTCTCCTCCACATCGGCGCGCTGGCCGAGAGAGACGAGCGCCCCCATGCGCACGTCTTCGAGCGCCGGATCGCCGACAATTGTCCTGGCGAGCCCATCGGCGATCGCCGCCTGCACGGCGTCCAGCAGCGGCGCAGGCGCCAGCACGCGGCGGATGGCGGTGCATTTCTGGCCCGCCTTCACCGTCATCTCGCGAACGACTTCCTTCACGAAGAGTGAGAATTCGGGACTCTCCGCCGTCGCGTCGGGCCCCAGCAACGAGGCGTTCAGCGAATCCTGTTCGGCGATGAAGCGCACGCTTTCGCGAATGATCGTCGGATGCGCCTTCAACTTCGCGGCGGTCGAGGCCGAGCCGGTGAAAGAGACGACATCCTGGCCCGTCAGATGATCGAGGAGATCGCCGGTCGAACCGACGATCAATTGCAGCGCGCCGTCCGGAACCTTGCCGGTGTCGATCAGTATTCGAAACGCGGCTTCCGCGAGATAGGCGGTTGCTGTCGCAGGCTTGACGATCGCAGGGACGCCGGCAAGCAGCGATACCGACAGCTTCTCCAGCATTCCCCAAACGGGAAAGTTGAAGGCGTTGATGTGGACGGCTGCCCCCCGGAGCGGTGTGTAAACGTGCTGGGCGAGAAAAGTCCCTTCCTTCGAAATCTGCTCGACAGGTCCATCGACGAAGAGAAAATCGTCGGGCAGCTCGCGCTTTGCTCTCGACGCCATCGACAGGAGCGTGCCGGCGCCCCCCTCTATGTCTATCCAGCCGTCCTTTCGCGTGGCGCCCGTGTGAAAGTTGAGGGCGTAGAGCTCCTCTTTCTTTTCCATGATCGCGGAGCCCAGCGCTTTGACGATCGCGGCGCGCTGCTGGAAGGTCTGCTTGCGGAGATTTGCGCCGCCGACGTCGCGTGCATGGGACGCCATCGCCTTGAAATCGAGCCCGCCCGAGCCGGCGCGCGCCACGATCCGGCCTGTCACGGCGGAGGGAATGTCGGCGCCCGCGCCTTTTCCTTCAACCCAGCGCCCGAGGGCGTAGTTCTTCAATGAAATTGCCGACATGACAGGCTCCTTGAGATGAGGCGAAACAGGTGCGCCGCTGCGTGCAGGGAGCGCCTACCGCCCCTGGAATTGCGGCTTGCGCTTGGTCAAGAATGCATCGACGCCTTCGCGATAGTCATCGGTGCGCCCAAGCGCTCGTTGCAAATCTCGTTCGAGATCCAGCTGCTGGTCGAGGGTGCGCGACAGCGCGGTGCGGATGGCGCGCTTGGTCTCGGCGAGACCGCGGGTCGGCGCTGCGGCGAACCGGGCGAGCAGAGTATCGGCCTCGTCTATCAGCTTGTCGTCATCGACCGCTTTCCAGATGAGGCCCCACGCCGCCGCTTGCTCGGCGGAAAGCGGCTCGCCGGTGAGCGCCAGTCCAAGGGCTCGGGCCTGCCCGCCAAGGCGCGGCAGGATCCAGCTGCCTCCTGAATCCGGCACAAGGCCGATATTGGCGAAGGACTGAATGAATTTGGCGCTCTTCGCGGCAATGACGATGTCTGCTGCGAAAGCGATGTTGGCCCCGGCGCCCGCCGCCACGCCGTTGACGGCGCAAACGACCGGCATCGCAAGCGTTGTCAGCCGACGAATGAGCGGATTGTAGCGATTCTCGAGGCTCTCGCCCAAGTCGGCCCCGGTCCCTTCCGAGCCTGGTGCAACGGCGCGGTCGGAGAGGTCCTGCCCGGCGCAAAACCCTCGCCCGGCGCCGGTGATGAGCAGCGTACGGACCGATTTGTCTCGCTCGACGGCGTCAAGGGCTGAGGCGACTTCGCCGTGCATTGCGACCGTGAAAGAGTTGAGCCGGTCGGGCCGGTTCAGCGTCAATCGCGCCGCCCCGCTTTCGATCGAAAAGCGAATGGTTTCAAAAGTTGCGCTCATGGAGGCCGCCTTCCGACAGGAGCAAGGACCGAGGGATTTCAACGCTGGAAATGCCGTTCGTCTGGCTATAATCAAACGATCGGTCGGTCAATTCACAAGGGGCGGCGCCATGGGCGAGGGAGATCTTCTGGGCGAGCGGATCGCGCGGCGCATGCACGAGCTTGAAGGGACTTCGCGCGCCCTGGATCTGCAGTTCGAGAGCGCCGGCGAGGGCTGGGCTCGCTGCTCGATGACCGTTCGCGAGGACATGCTGAACGGTCATGGCGTCTGCCATGGCGGCCTCATCTTCACGCTTGCGGACACCGCGTTCGCCTGGGCCTGCAACTCGCGCAATGTGAAAACGCTGGCGCAGCACGCGGCGGTCTCTTTTCTCTCGCCGGCCCGCCTCGGCGAGCGCCTGAGGGCGGAAGCGCGGGAGGAGGCCGCGGAAGGCCGCACGGGCGTCTATTCGGTCAAGGTCACTGGCGAGGGCGGTCGCAGCATCGCCGCGTTTCAGGGGCTCTCGCGGTCCGTCGGCGGCGCGGTGATCGAGTAGGACCGCCAACAAGCGACTCGAAACTCCGGGTGAGGACTATTGCGTCTGTTCCAAAGCTCGGCCATTAGCAGCCGATGGCGTCCGAAGCGGAGAGTGGAGAGTTTCTCGTTCAGGCGGCGACCTATTTGGGGGCCGCCGCTATCGCCGTGCCGCTCTTTAACCGGCTGAAGCTCGGGTCAATTCTCGGCTATCTCTCGGCCGGAGTCGTCCTCGGCCCCCATGCGCTCAGCCTCCTGAAGCATGAAGAAGGCGTCTTCCACGTCGCGGAATTCGGCGTCGTGCTCTTCCTGTTCATTATCGGCCTTGAGCTCTCTCTGGCGCGGCTGTGGGCGATGCGCCGCAGTATTTTCGGCCTAGGTTTCGCCCAGATGGCGGTGACGGGCTTGCTCATCGCTTCCGCCATCGTCGCGACGGATGTGATGCCGTGGCCGGCGGCCGTCATCGCGGGGCTGGCGCTCGCCTTTTCATCGACTGCTCTCGCCATGCAGCTCATCAAGGACCGGGCCGAATCCGGCTCTAAATACGCTGCGCGCGCCTTTCCGATCCTTCTCTTCCAGGATCTCGCGGTCATCCCCTTGCTCGCAGCGATTCCGGTGGTGGCCGGCGAACTGGTTTCGACCGATCAGTCGTCGGGTCTGGCGGCCGCGAAAGCGGTCGGCGTCGTCATCGCGCTCGTGCTGACCGGCCGCTTCCTGCTCAACCCGCTGCTGCGGCTGGTCGCCTCGTCCGGCTCGCGAGAGGCTTTTGCTGCGACCGCGTTGTTCATCGTTGCGGCGACGGCTCTGCTGGTCGATTGGGCGGGGCTGTCCATGGCGCTTGGGGCTTTCCTCGCCGGCGTGATGCTGGCGGAGTCTGCCTATCGCCACCAGGTCGAGACCGACATCGAGCCGTTCCGCGGCCTGTTGCTCGGGCTCTTCTTCATTTCAATCGGCATGAGGCTCGATTTGCCGGCGATCGTTGCGGCCTGGCCTGTCGTGCTGGGCGCCGCAGCGGGCCTGGTCCTCTTAAAGGCGGGCGTCGTTTACGGTCTTGCGCGCGCCTTCAAGGCCGAACACCGCGAAGCCGCGAAGACTGGCGCTGTCCTCAGTCAGGGCGGAGAGTTCGCCTTCGTCATCTTCAGTCTGGGCGCCGCGGCGGCGCTGTTCTCCGACGCGCAGGCGACGCTGATGTCGGCGATCGTCACCCTCTCCATGGCGGCGACGCCGGGCCTCCTTCTCCTCGCAGACCGCGTGACGAGGCTGCGCGGGCCGGGCGCGGAGGGCCTTGAGGGCCCTTCGGCGGATTCCGATCACATCATCATCGTGGGCTTCGGCCGGGTCGGACAGATCATCTCGCAGGTCCTGACGAACTCGGGCGTCAAGGTGACCGCCATCGACCGCAACCCCGACCACATCCGCAACGCCGAACGCTTCGGGTTCAAGGTCTATTACGGCGACGGCGGCAGGTTCGACACGCTCTTCACCGCGGGCGTCCTTGAATCGCGCGGCGTCATCCTCACCATGGACGATCGCGCGGCGGTCAATCGCGCCGTCGAAGGCGTTCGCGCCTGGACGCCCGAATTGCCTGTCTTCGTCGTCGCTCACGACCGCATGCACGAAATCGCCGTGCGGCCATTGAGGCCTGATGTGATCGTGCGCGAGACTCTCGAATCGAGCCTCCTGATGGCGCGTGAAGTGTTGCGCAGGCTCGGATTTGCGGACGCTGTCATCGACGATTTCATCGAGGAGTTCCGCCGGCGCGACCGGGAGCGTCTGCTGGCGCAAATCGATCGAGGTCCCGAAGCGGGCGCCCACCTCATGCACCAGCCTTTCGGCGCCGCGCGCGACCCGAGATGATCACTCGGCCGCTTCCTCGATCGCGTGCATTTCCTCGTCGGACAGTCCGAAATGATGGCCGATCTCGTGAACGAGCACGTGGGTGACAAGTTCGCCGAGCGAGATCGCGCCGTTCCCGGCCCACTCATCGAGCAGCGGGCGACGATAGAGGTGCACATGCGCCGGACCGCCGGGGCTGGTGACTGACCCGGAGGTCAGATCGACGCCCTCGTAGAGTCCGGTCAGTTCGAAAGCGTCCTCAATGCCGAGATCCTTGAGAATGTCGTCTTCGGCGAAGTCCGCGACGTGAATCGCGACATTGCCGCAGAGCGCCCGGAACTCGGGCGGCAATTTCGCCATGGCTTCGGCGGCGAGCGCGGAGAGTTCTTCAAGGCTCGGCGCGCCCTGGTCCTTCCAGTCGATCATTCTGCGGCGACGGGCTCGGCCAAGGGGAGATCGCTCACGGCGGCGGCGATCGTCGCAACGACCGGGCCGGCGACCTCAATAGGCACGGCGCCCCTCGTCATCCCGAGGCGGACGATGACCGCGTTCTTGTCCGGTACGATGAAAACATACTGCCCCTCATGCCCGGCCATGTAGTAGGCGCCTTCGGGCAGGCCCGGCACGAAGCGCGCGCGGCCCTCGCCATCGCTGTTCAGCCAGAAATGCGCGCCGTATTCGCCGTTGGAGGCGGTCGTCGGCGTGGTCACATAATCGACCCAGCCTTCGGGGAGAAGGCGCGCGCCGCCCCACATGCCGCCGCGGAGATAAAGCTCGCCGAGCCGCGCCCAGTCTCGCGCCGTCGCATAAATGTACGACGAGCCGATAGGCGTGCCGCCGGAGTCAGGTTCCAGCGTGAACGAAGGCGCGCCGATGGGCCCAAATACGGTTTCGCGTGCGAAGGCCTGCAGTTCGACGCCGCGGCCGGCGAGAACCTGGCGCAGCGTCCGCATCAAAAGATTGGTCGTGCCGCTCGAATAATACCAGACAGCGCCTGGCGGGGAGATGAGCGGCTTCTTTGCGGCGATAGACCCGGCGTCGCGCGCGCGAAAGAGCGTCGCAGAAACGTCCGAGCCCGGATCGCCGTATTCTTCGCTGAATTCAAGTCCGCTCTGCATGCGGAGCAAATCGTTCCAGGTGATGCCGGATCGTCTGGCGTCGCCGCGCCATTCGGGGACGGGCGCGGGATCTTCGACCTTGAGGTAGCCCTGCAAAGCGGCCGCGCCGACGAGCGTCGCGGTGACGCTCTTGGCGGCCGACCAGCTCAGCATCGGTGTTTGCGCAGAAAAGCCCGGCGCATAGCGCTCGGCGACGAGCCTGCCATCGACGATCGCGACGAAGGCGCGATGCCCGGCCTTCTCATCGGCGAACGCCGCGTCGAGTGCCTTCCCGATCTCTCCATAATCGACCCGTCGCAGCAGATTGGGCGATTGCGTCGAGTCCGGCCACGGAACATCGGCGATGGGCTCAAGAGCTGGCAACTCCTCGATCCCGCCGCTTTCGATGGTGCAGCCATAGCCCTCGCGAAAAAAGGCCCGCGCCGACCCAAGTCCATATAGCGAGACGCGCACTTCCTTTTTCTCGCCATCGACGTGCGCCTCGGCGCGATCGATGTAGGGGCTGACGCCTTCGAACTCGTGTTCTGCGATCGCAACCGGATCCCGCTTCGCGAGGAACGCCTCCGAGCAGAACGCCTTGGCCTTGTAGGCCGAGGCAATGCGCGCCATGCCGTTGACGGAATAGACGCCGTATCCGGCGGCGAGAACGAGGACGGCGCCGGCGCCGATCAATAATCGCATGAGATCGCGCCCTCTCTTCCGCCGCGCCACGCTACGGCGGGTTCGCGGGGTTTGCTTCAGCCAGCGCTCAGTCCATCGGCCGAAAGACGAGCGTCAGCACCACGCCGATGAGGCCGACCACCGCCCAGAGCGGCACGCCAAGGAGCGTGATGATCGCTTGCGCGACTGCGCCGGGCGCCACGTCCGCAATGCCCTGCCCGTTGACACCGAAGAGATTGAGGATCGTCCCCGTCGTCCGGATCACGGGCACGCCCTTCTCCAGCGAGGAGACCGCATCCGCGCCCAGAAGCGCGACCGCGACAGCCACCAGAACCCAAGCGATAAATCGAAACGCCGTCATATACTCCAACCCGCCCCTCTAGCCTCAACCGGGGACCGCAGAGGCCCCTTTTTGCGCTTGATTCTAGCCGGGTCAGCCCCGGTTCGCAATGCGGCCGGGAGAGCCTGATCCCGCGCGGGATGGCGTCCCTTGCGCCCGATCCGACCCCTTGTATAAGTCGGCGGCCTTTTTCCTGAAGGATGGGTGGCCGAGCGGTCGAAGGCGCACGCTTGGAAAGCGTGTAGGCTCCTAAAGGGTCTCGTGGGTTCGAATCCCACCCCATCCGCCAACTCGCTGGTCGGGAATCATCCAGACTAGGAGCCTGTCTGATTAGTGGCTTCCCAAGGCGGTGCGAGTCTGATTCTTTTCGGGGGTATGAGCAAGTATTTTCGCCCCTGGAAGATCGACGAATCTGCTGCCTCCGAGCGTTGAGGACTATGTTCCGCGCGGGCATCTGTCCCGGTTCGTGGTTGCACTGGTCTGCGAGAGCCTCGATCTGAGCGAGATCGAGGCGAGCTACGCGTCGGGGCTCGGGCAGCCGCCGTTTGATCCGCGGATGATGACGGCGCTTCTGCTGAACGGCTATGCGAGCGGGATCTACTCGTCGCGGCGCATCGCCAAAGCCTGCGAGGAGCGCGCCGATTTCATGATGATCGCGGCGGGCGACCCGCCAGACTTCCGCACCATCTCGGAGTTCCGGCGGCGGCACTTGAAGGCCCTGGCGGGATTGTTCGTGCAGGTGTTGAAGCTCGCCGAGAAGGCGGGCCTTGTGAAGCTCGGGCACGTGGCGCTCGACGGGACGAAGATCAAGGCGAACGCCTCGAAACACAAGGCGATGAGCTATGAGCGGATGAAGACGCGCGAGGCCGAACTCCAGGCCGAGGTCGATCGCTGGCTGGCCGCCGCCGAGGCGGCGGACGCCGAGGAGGACGCGGTCCACGGATCGAAGCGGCGACGAGATGCCGGAGTGGATCGCGAACAAGGAGAAGCGGCTGGCGAAGATCAGGCAGGCCAAGGCCGCGCTCCAGGCGGAAGCCAAGGACGCCGCCGAAGACGAGACGCGCCGGCGGGCCGAGGCGGAGGAAAAGCGGATCGCTTCAGGGCGCAAGAAGAACGGCAAGACGCCGGCCCCGCCGCGCGAGACGCCCGACGACAAGGCGCAGCGCAATTTCACCGATCCGGAAAGCCGCATCCTGAAGACCAAGGACGGCTACATCCAGGGCTACAATGCGCAGGCCGCCGTCGACGCAGAGGCGCAGATCATCGTGGCGCACGCCCTCACGCCGAGCATGAGCGACCACGATCAGCTGGCGCTGCTGATCGATCGGATCAAGGACAATCTCGGCGCCGCGCCGAAGGAAGCCTCGGCCGACGTCGGCTATTTGAGCGAGGCGAACCTTGCGGCGCTCGCGACGCGCGAGGTCGCGGCCTACATCGCAACCGGGCGCGCCAAGCGCCCCGCCGACGGCAAGCGAAACATCGTGGGGCCGCTCGTCAGGGCGATGCGCGACAAGTTGAAGCGAGCGGGATGGCGAAGCCGATACCGATTAAGCAAGCAAACGGTCGAGCCGGTGTTCGGACAGATCAAACAGGCAAGAGGGTTCAGGCAGTTCCTCCTACGCGGCGTCGAGAAAGTGAGAGCCGAATGGGCGATGATCTGCACCGCCCACAACCTAACAAAGCTCGCCAGGGCCGCCTGAGCCCGCTATCGTTCATCGACAACCCGGAGCCAGGACGTATCTGGACGGGCTCCTAGTGGGGCAGTTCGGACCAAGATGCGGCAAGCGCGCGGGAAGTGTTCGAACGAACGGGCGCCGCGCCGGGAACGCCCAAGGACGAAGAGGGACGGGGGCCGACATCACACAGTGAGCGTTTTGCTCCGCGAAGAGTTTCGCTGCACTGCGATAGAGCAAGATTCTTGACCGTGGTCCGTGAACAACCTAACGAAAAAGGTTAACGCGGTTGAACACGCTAGGGGAGGCGTCGATCACCATGACAGCATTCTGCGGCCGGTTTTGGCGAGGCGAAGCGGCGATGGCCGGACGCGCCCTGGCGTTTGCATGCGCCATGTTGGCGACTGTGCTTGTTTCAGCTGTCAGTCCTGCTGCGGCGGGCGAGCCTGAAATCGGCGTCGATCGCCCCGGCTCCGATTACCAGGCGCCGATCACTCTTGAGCCCAAGCAGGGCTCGTTCCTGACCTATGAAAACGAGTGCCAGGGCCTGTGCGCCAAGGAACAGAAGTGCATGGCCTGGACGATGGTCAAGCCCGGCGTCCAGGGACCGAAGGCGAAGTGCTATTTGAAGAGCGCCGTGCCTCCCCTAAAGAGCAACGCTTGCTGCTCGTCGGGCGTCGCGGATCGCGCCACCCAGAACGCCGCCGCGGACCCAGGCGAGCCGGAAATCGGGATGGATCGTCCGGGATCAGATTATCAGCCTCCAGTCGATCTCGCGCCCAAGCAGGGCTCGTTCCTCACCTATGAAATGGAATGCAAGGGTCTGTGCATGAGCGATCAGCGCTGCAAGGCCTGGGCGGTGGTCAAACCGGGCGTGCAGGGACCAAAGGCCAAATGCTATCTGAAGGACAAAGTGCCGGCCGCCAAGCAGAACGGCTGCTGCTCATCGGGCGTCGCGGTCCGCAAGGTTGAGGCGGCCAAGCTCGACCCGGCGATTGCCGCCGACCGCGATCCGAGGGGCAAGAGCGCGGAACAATGCGCCGCGTCGCGCCAGCGCAACGACGTCCGCTGCATGCAATTCGGGGTGCCTGGCATGTACAGCTGCAACGCCGAGGTCGCCCAGATATACGGTGCGTGTGTCAGCTTGGCGGCGCAGACCGCCGCCGACTTCGATCCGCGCGGCAAAACGATCGAGCAATGCACCGCGGCGCGCCAGCGCCGGGAAGCCCGGTGCGCGCAATTTCCATTGAACGCCAAGTTCGGATGCGACGCCGAGGTCGCAGGGTTTTTCAACGCGTGCGTTGGTTTGGCGCAAGCGGCGCAATCGACGCCGGGAACGATCGACAACACCGGCGGCGGCGCTCCGGCTCCGGCGCCAGCGCCAGCGCCCTCCAGCGGCGTCCCGCCGGAATGGGCTGATATGCTTGCCGCGCACAATGACACGCGCAAGAGCCATTGTGCGCCGGCGCTTTCCTGGTCGGCGCAGTTGGCGAGCGCGGCACAGGAGTGGGCGAACAAATGCACCAATGTGCACGGCGCGCAGGGCGAGAACCTCGCCTTTTGGTCGCCCACCGCGACGAACGTCAATGCCTACCAGAATACGTGGGCGTGCGAAGTGCAGCATTATGATTTCGACAACCCCAAAGTCGTCGGCGGCTTCAAGAAGGGCTGCGACGCGCCGGTGAACGGCCACTTCACGCAAGTCGTGTGGAAGGATTCGCGCGAGCTCGGTTGCGGCAAGCAGACCTGCACGATCAACGGAGCGACCGGCGTCTACACGGTGTGCCGCTACTCGCCGCAGGGCAACTTCAACGCCGACAACATCAGCAATCTGACCGCGCAGGTGTCGCGGCCGAAGTGCTGAAGGCGGCTCGCGTCCGACCATTCGAACGGACTCGCGGGATATCGCGGTCGAATGAAAGAGGAAAGCTCTCGTGAATCTGACAACGAGCCATGGGCGGGCATTTCGCGCCGCGGCGCTGATCGGCGCCTGCCTGCTCCTTACCGTCACAAATGCGTTGGGACGGACCGTTTTCCCGGTCTATGGCACGGATAAAGATCCGAGGCACCAGGACGAATGCCCGGGCGACTCATACCTTATGGGGGTCAAGGGCAATGTCGGCGCATGGCTGGACAATATCTCGGTCGTCTGCGGAACATTCGAGCCGGACGGATCGACCGCCTATTCAAGCGAATTTCCACCTCGAGGCGGCGGCGGCGGCGGGTTCAAGTCGACGGCGTGCGCGCCGGGTGAAGTGGTCACGGTGGCGGACTTCTTCCGCACGGAAGACTACAATATCCTGGGAGTCCAGTTGCTCTGCAAGAAACCGCAGTCGCCAGATTTCGGCGCGGTCCCCCGGTTGATGGGGAACGGCGACTATTCTGGAAACCCGCCCCGGTCCATGTGTCCCTCGGGCGAGTATGCGAAGGGACTGGTGATCGGCGCCAAAAACTATGTCACGGGACTTTCGCTCGTTTGCGACTGCGCCCCGGGACTGGCGTGGCGCGAGCGATATCAGGACGACAAGGTCTGCGTCCCGCCGACGGAGCGCTTTCGCCAGGCGGACGGAACCTGCCGCTCCGGCTATGTGTGGATCGGCGTGGGGCCTCAGCCCAATCAGTGCGTGACTCCGGCGGAACGCACCGCGGCGTCGGCCGCCGCCGCTCCGAAGAAGTCGGCGGACGTTTTTAGCGAGGACGCCAAGGACTTTCACGGAACGTGGACAACGGTATCGAGAGGCGTGACTTACGAGGTCGTCTTGCGGGTTTCCGGCACGCGGGTGAGCGGCGTGTATACCTCGCCGGGCAGACCGGGCGGCACGATTACGGGCGCCGCCAAGAATTACGCCGGGATGGTCAAGCTCGACTATGTCTGGAATTCCGATGCTGGCGGCGGCAGCGAAGGTAATTGGAAAGTCACGACCGATGGCCGGCTCCTCGGCGGCTTCACCGTCCGCGAGCCGGGAAAAACCAAGCCGGTCTATTACAGGTGGGAAGGCTCGCGCATCACCCGTGACGCCGGCGAAGCTGCGGCGCTAGCAGCCGCCGACCGCAATCCGGCCGGCAAGAGCGCCGAGCAGTGCGCCGCGGCGCGCCAGCGCAACGAAGCCCGGTGCTTGCAAATGCCGCTTAATTACAGGCCGGTCTGCACCGCCGAGACCGCGGGGATCTTCGCCGCGTGCCAGGGCCTCGCGGCGCAAGCCGCGGCCGGCGGCGGCAAGCAAGCGAGACAAGCGCGCGTGATATTGCCGGTCGAGGTTTATGACGCAGCGGGCGGCGCCGGCGCCAAAATCGGCGACCTAGCGGCGGGAATCATCGTCCGCATCGTCAGCGGGCCGAGCGACGACTGGTTCGAGGTCGCGGGCGACGCCGTGCCGAACAAGCACGGCTTCGTCTACAACGGCGAAAGCTATCGGTCCTTGAAAGAAGAGTAGCGCGCGCCGTGCAATTGGGGATGGGCGGAGCGCATGCAACGCGGCTACGCCCAAGGGGGGAAATGTTCCGTGAGCAGAATTAAGACAAAGTATGCCGCTAGGGCTCTGCGCATCGCGACGCTGATTGCGTCATGGCTGATCGCGGCGCCAGCTTTAGCGACGATCCGCCCAACCGTGGGCGGCGCCGGCGGCGCGGAATCCTCCACGAAATGCGTGCCCGGTATGTATGTCGTCGGCCTGCGCGGCAATACGGGATCCTGGGTGGACAGCCTTGCCGTCATGTGCGCGCCGCTTCGCTCTGACAACACGCTCGGGTCCCCCGTTCCGGCGGCGCTTGTCGGCGGCGGCGGCGGCGCGCCCGCCGAAACGATGTGCGGCGCGAATGAAGTGGTTTCCGAAATCGGCTTCATGTTCACCAAGAATAAACAAGTTGCAGGCGTCGGACTTACTTGCGTCAAGCTTTCGAACGGTCAGAGAGGCGTCCCGAAAAATTTCGGGTCGGTCGGCGCCGCGGTCGATCCCAACTCTTTCACCGCCCAGTACTGCCCGCAGGGCGAACGCGTCGTCGGCTTCCACGCGCGGCACGGCCAGTATGTGAACGCGCTCGGCACGATGTGCTTGCCGCTGGAGCTGCCGGCCGAGAAGCCGGTGGACGTCTTCAGCAGGGACGCCCAGGATTTTCACGGAACCTGGAAAACCGAAGCCAGAGGCGTGACGTACGAAGTCGTTCTGCGGGTCTCGGGCGATGAGGTGACCGGCGAGTATTCTTCGCCGGGCAATCCGCAAGCGAGCGGGACGATTTCGGGGACCACGCAGCGTTTCCCCGAATTGGTGAGGCTCAACTTCCTCTGGAAGACGACTTCTTCCGGATCGAACGGCGCCGGTTTGTGGAGGGTCACGACGGATGGCCGACTTGTCGGCGGCTACGACACCCTGGAGACGGACGCCGCGCTGGGACAGGTCAAAAGGTTTCACCATTGGGAAGGCTCGCGAATTACCCGTGACGCCGGCGAAGCCGCGGCTCTGTCAGCCGCCGACCGCGATCCGCGCGGGAAGAGCGTCGAGCAATGCGCGGCCGCGAAGCAGCGTCAGGAGACGCGATGCCTGGCGCAGTTCGGACCCATCAACATGCATGGCTGCAACGCCGAAGCGGCGCAGATATTTGGCGCGTGCATGAGTCTCGCGGCGCAAGCTCAGGTCGCCGCCGAAAAGGTGGCTGCCGAGATCGCCGCCGACCGCGATCCGACCGGCAAGAGCGTCGCGCAATGCGCCGTCGCGTATCAGCGCAATGAAGCGCGGTGCTTGCCAATGCCGCTTTCTTACCGGCCAGTCTGCGCCGCAGAGGTCGCGGGGATATTCGCCGCGTGCCAGGGCCTCGCGGTGCAAGCTGCGGCCGCCGGCGCCGTTGAGGCGCCTGGAAGTCAAGCGGGCGGCAGGCAGGCCCGCGTGCTCCTGGACGTAGAGGTCTATGACGCCGCGAACGGCGTCGGCAACGTGACCGGCGATCTGGCGGCCGGCGCGGTCGTCACCATTGTCGCGGAACTGGGCGACGACTGGTTCGAGGTTACGGGCGCCGGCGTCCCCAACGGACGCGGCTTCGTCTACAGCGGCGAGAGCTACCGTTCGCTGAAGGAAGAGTAATCGCGCACCGTCTCAGAAGGCCCCGCGACGGCGCGCGGCGCCTGATTTCGCGGGAAATATGGGGAGCACGGACAAATGAAGTCTCGCACCAAACGCGCCGTCCTGGCGGCAGGACTGGCGCTTTCAATCAGCGCGCTGCCGGCGCGCGCGGAAAACGAAAACATCGGCAAGGTCAGCCAGCCGCTCGTCGCTGGAAGCGAAGTCTCGGCGCAGGAGCAGGAACAGCAGGCCCTCGCCGTCATCTCCACGGGCTGCAGCGCCGCGCTCTTGAACAGCGAATGGGTGATCACGGCCGCGCACTGCTTTGAAGACGACAACGGCATGCAGAATCGCTTCGCCAAGGATGTGAGCGTCTCGGTCATGTGGGCGAAGGAGCAATCGCGCAAGGTCGAGGAGATGCATCTCCTCGGCGTCGATATCGCCATCCTGCGCGTCAAAAAGCCGTTTGACGGCGTGTCGTTCGAGTTCAACATGCCCGTCTACACCGGCGCCATGACGGAAGGGCGCAATCTGATCGTCTACGGCAGAGGCATTCACAAGCTCGCCGTAAAGGCCGACCCCCCCATCGCCGCCGAGGACGACGACAAATACCGCAAAGCGCGATTTTTCGTCGACGGCGTCAAGGAGGACCGATTCTGGTTCAAGCCGAACAACGGCGCGATGATTTCCGGCGGCGACAGCGGCGGGCCGGCGTTCATCGAGGCCGGCGGCCAGACATTCCTGAGCGGGATCGCCTCGCTGTGCTCGACCGAAACAGTGCCCGGCAAGCCCAAAGGCGATTGGGACTGGATTTATGCAGTCTATGAGTGCGGCTACGAGCCGCTCGACATTGTCTGGCCCCAGATCATCGCCCGCATCGGCTCTCCGACCTGTCGCAAATACGCCTGGAACGCCATCGGCTCCGTCGAATACGCGAAGGCGGCGAACTGCAAGGCGGAAACGATCAGCGGCCCTCGCTGGAGTTCGTCCTTCGACGCGCATCTCAACTATTGCAAGGGAGCAAAGCCGGCGGATGCGAAGTTTGAGACCAACGAGCGCTTCCGCATCAGCCAGGAGTGCCGGATCGCGGCGGGCATGCCGCAGGGCACGGTCGCGCTGTCGGTTGCCCGCAACAACGCCGGATTCCTGCTGACGGGCGCCGGCTACGAGGTGAACAGCCGCGTTATCATCCGGTCAACAGATGCAGCGGGCGTTCAAAACAACATCACGACGAACCGCTCCGATGCGGGCGGCAATCTGTTCGCTTCGGTGAACATGGCGGATGTTTGCACTGTGGCCGGTCCGATCACGTTCACCGCCGAGGACCAGGACAAGGCGCCCTCGCCCCCGGTGAAGACCGATTGCCTGCCGCCGGCGCCGGGCGGAAATGCGGGCGGCGAGTCGCCTGTCTCCGCGAACGCCGACAACTTCAACGGCGTCTGGGACATGCTCATGTCGGACGGCAAGAGCTACCGGCTGACCATCGCCGTCGACGGAGACAAGCTCAACGGAGCCTTCCGGGCGCCCAAATCGCGGACGGACGACGGCACGGTCGCAGGCTCGCTGCCCCGCTCCAGGAATGGCCGGGCCGAGTACACTTACAGCCAGCCGGGCGCCAATTTGAGCTCCTTCGGCGTCATGACGGTGCACGAAGACGGCACGCTCAAAGGCACGCTCGACGAGGCGAGCGACGGGAAGTCGTACACATGGACCGCCCGGCGCGCCGTCGCCGCGGCAGCCGTCGAGGCGCCCGCGCCGAGACCGCGGCCCGCCGATGACGCCGCGGCCGGCGCTCCCGCGGATGGCGCAAAACCTCCGCCTGCCGATGAAGTCGTGATCGGCGCTCCCGCGAATGACGGAGCGGCCGCGGGCGGCGGTCCGCCCGCCGGCCGGCGCGCCCGCGTCATCGAGGCGACCGACCTCTACGATGCGCCCCACGGCGTCGGCGCGACGATCGGCATGCTCGAAGTCGGCGCGGTCGTCGTCATCGTAAACGATGAAGGCGAAGACTGGTTCGAGGTCGCGGGCGACGGGGTCCCGGCCGGCCGCGCCTTCGTCTTCAGCGGCGAAAGCCACCGCTCGCTGAAAGACGAATAGCGGTGCGCTGTCGGCGGCAAGCGACGACGGCGCTGCTTGCGATTGCGCTCGCCAGCGCGGCGGAACCGGCGATCGCGGCTGCAATGACGCGCGCGCCAGCGGCGAGCTTCGTCGCGCGCGCCACCGCTATTCCGAAGTGCAGCGTGTTTGTCGATGCAGCCGGCGCTGCGAATGGCGATGGATCGGCCCCGCGCCCGTTTCGAACGATCGCCGCCGCACTCGCCGCCGCGCCGCCCCGCGCTGTCCTTTGCGTCGCCGAGGGCGTCTATCCTGAAACGCTGCGGCCGGGCGCGAAGCCGTTCACTTTGGCGGGCGGCTTCAAGAGCGGAGCTGCGTTCGCCGTGCGCGACTCCGGCGCCCATGTCAGCAGGGCGCAGGGGCGCGGCGGCTCCTTCATCCGCATCGAGGATCCCGCGCCAAAGGGAAACGATCTCGTCGCCATCGACGGTTTCGAAATCACGGGCTACGCGCAGGCGATCGTCCGCGACCATTGGGAATCCCAGCGCTTCGAGATCTCGAACAACCTGATCCACGACAACACATGCAAGGATCAAACGCTTGCAGGCGCCGGTTTCGCCCTCGTCAATGTGTCGGGCGCGATCCGAGGCAACGTGATCCGGAACAATTCCTGCGGTCGCGGCGGCGGGGGGTTCCTGAACGACACGCTCAATCAGAACCGGGTTGCGATCGAGGGCAATTTGATCCAAGCGAATGTGGGCGCCGAACCTGACAGCTCCCATGGCGGCGGGCTTTATCTGTTCGCCAACAGGCTTGAGATTGTGAGCAATCTCTTTCTCGACAACCGCGTCACGCAATGGGGCGGCGGGCTTTTCATCGGCGCAAATACGACCGGGAGCCAGCAGACGACGGCGGCGCTCCGGGGCAATGTCTATCGCGGCAATCGCGCCGGCAATTCGGGCGGCGGCTTCTTCTGCGACGACGGCGCTGAGTGCACCGCCTCCCACGAGATCTACGACCGCAACTGCGGCGGCAACATCTTGCTCGACGGCGGCTGGGAAGGCTCGGGGCCGACCGTCACGCGCTTCGACCGCATCACGAATGTCGGCGCGCTCGATAGCGCGTGCCGCGGGCCGGGTCCGGGCGTCTTGATCGGCAACGCCGAGGGCGTCGCCCCGGACGCCCACAGCTTCTCCAACGCAATCTTCTGGGGCAATGCGCCGGGCGGCGACTTCGCGGTCGCCTGCGGCTCGCGGTGCGGCCAAATTCACGTGCGTGTCGATGCCTCTCTCGTCGAGACGCGCTACAAAGACGGCAGTGTACGGATCAAGTTCGGATCCAGCAACATTGCGCCGTCCGATCCGCTGTTCGTTGCGCCCGCCAGGGGGAACTTCCGGCTGAAACCCTTCAGCCCGGCGATCGGCAAGGGCGCAATGCGAGACCCAGCTTCGGGCGCGAATCCGCCGGCGGCTTCCGCTGCGGCCGGCGGCCCGCCTCATCGGCCGCCGCCTGCACGAGCGCCGGGCAAGGCTGCCGCCGGCGGCAGGGCGCCCGCCGTCGCCCGCGGGGCGGCGTTCATGGGCTTTCCCGAGAGCATCAACCGCTACTACACTGATCGCAACTGGACGCCCTCGCGCACGATCTATGTGAGCGCGCGCGGCGGCGGCGACGGCGCGACGCGAGGCTCGCCTATTGCAGTCCGGGGTGCGCTCGCCGCCGTGCGCGCGGGCACGCTCCTCCACTTCCTCCCGGGGCGGTACCAGGGCGGCCTCGAACTCACCCGGGAGGCGGACGGGACCTACGACGCGCCCGTCGTCCTTTATGGCGAGCGCAACGGCGACGGCTCCCTCGGCGTCGTCATGAATTGCGCCGCCGGCAGGCGGCAGGCCTGCATCAATCTTGAGGGCGCCGACCATGTCGCGGTCGATGGCTTCGAACTCGTTGGCGGCCGGCATGGCGTGCGCTCCGTCGGGCTCGGCTACAACGCGAGCGAACATGCAAGGGGCGTCGCAGTTCTGAACTCGATCGGGCATGGCCAGGACTTCGACCCCTTCTTCTCCGGCCAGTCCGACTGGGCCGTGTGGGAGAGCAATACCGCCTACGGCGCCGGAGCGGGCGACGGCCACGGCATCTACATCAGCAATGGCGGCGACTGGAATATTGTGCGCCACAATGAGACGTACGCGAACCATTCGAGCGATTTTCAGATCAATGCCAGCCCTAACGAGACGTGCGCGGACGAGGGCGTCGCCCTCGACGATCCGCTCTGCGACGCCTATGCCGGCGAGGGCGAAGGCGGACGGGGCGCCAGCGACTATTTTCTCGTCGAGAACAACGTCTTTCATCGCGGCGCCGGGCCAGGCGCCAACTTCACCAGCGTGCGCCGGAGCCTCATCCGCAACAACATATTTGGCCCGGCGGCCCGCCACAATGTCAGCTTCTGGCAAGAGACCGGGAACCCAAAGCTTGGCTCGATCGAGAATAAGATCCTGCACAACCTCTTCATTACGACCGGCCGCCACGGCGTGCAGTTCAGCAACGGCTCGACGCGCAATCATTTCATCAACAACGTGCTGCTCGGCGTGACGATCGAGGCCGGGACGGTCAAGGCGAACCCGGATGCGCTCCTGATGGAAGTCGATGGCTCGACTGCGGAGAACGTCTACCGGGGGAATCTCTACGCCGCCGGCAAAATCGAGGGCCGTACGCCGAACGGGAAGGAGATCGTTCGGACCGATTTCTCCCAGTCCTGGTACGAGCGCTTTCCGGCTGCGCCAGGAGACGATGCGGCTGGGCTGACGCCGACCGCCGAGGCCCCGTTTCTCGGCGCCGGCGCTGTCTTGCGCGACGCGTCGATGGACAGGCATGGTGTTGCGCGATCCGGCCGAACCGACCTCGGCCCGATCGAACGGCCATGAGCGGCGTCGATCGGCTCGTTCACGACCTTGAGGATCGCTCGCAGCGGATGGTCGCCGCGAACATGTTCCTCGAAAATGACACTTAGCCGTCTGGCTCAGGATTTGGCGCTCGGGATAGAATTGGTGTCAATAATTCCTTATACCAACCCTCGCTGAAGATCATTCATGAGCCCATTGGCGCAGTCCGATGGACATGATGCGCCACGGCTCGGCGAGGAGTTTGTTCCACGCATGGCAG
>JBEBFW010000238.1:0-5299 GCA_040081755.1 Parvularculaceae bacterium | reverse complement strand
GCCGTGCCGGTCGGCAGACCGGTCGGAACGAGCGCCAGCGGCGCTCCTGCCGATTCCCCGGTTCTGAGGCGCACGACGCCGGACGACGACGCGCCTGCAATGGCGCTGCGCAAACGATCGCGCGCGCGCTCGGCCTCTGGCGCGGTTTCGGACGCAGGTTCTGGCGCAAGTTCAGGCGCCGTCGCCGCCACCGCGCCGTAGACATCGAGAATGAGCGCGCCGTCGGCCGCGGTCGATAATCTGGGCGCGCAATCGCAATTGAGTTCGAACCTGATCGAGAGCTTGCCATTCTCGCTTGTCTGGCTCGCCGATGCGATGCGCGGCGCGCGCCGGGCGATGATCTCCTCAAGATCTGCCGCCGCCGCATCGAGCGTCACCGTGATTTCGCGCCCGGCCGCCATCACCAGCGGCGCGCCGCCAGGGTTCGGGATGACGATGCGCGAATAGTCGCCGTGCTCGCCTGCACGGATGCGCACCGCGTCTTTCGCTTGCGCCCCGCCGGCCATCGCCAGCCCCGCCGCTGCGCTGAGGAGAATTCTCTTCACGCCGCCTCCTTGCGCAAGGCCTTCAACGCCTCTTCCACTTCGGCGAAAGACGGCCGCGCTTTCTTCGGCACGTTCCGGCGCGCGACCTCGACCGACATTTGCGGCGTATGCAGATGGAGGCTTGCGACGATGGTCTCGCGGATGAGAGCGTAGAAGCGCTGATCCTGCTCCCGCACGGCCTTGATGCGATCGGCGAGCGGGCCGACGAGCCCGTAAGAGAGAAAGACGCCGAGAAACGTGCCGACCAGCGCGCCGCCGATCATTTGCCCAAGGACTTCGGGCGGCTTGTCGATCGAGGCCATGGTCTTGATGACGCCGAGCACCGCCGCGACGATGCCGAGGGCCGGCAGTCCGTCCGACATTTTTTGCAGCGCGTGCGCGCCTTTAAGGCTCTCCTCCTCCATCGCCTCAAGCTGCTTCTCAAGCAGTTCCTCGACCTGATGCGGGTTGTCGAAATTCATCAGTGTCGAGCGGATCGTGTCGCAAATGATCTCGACCGCGTCCTTGTCCCTGGCGATTCTCGGATAGCGCTTGAAGATCTCGGAGTCCGGCGGATTTTCGATGTGGGCTTCCGCCTTCACCGGGCTGTCGCGGGCGACCCGAATGAGTTCGAACATGAGGCAGAGCACCTGCCGGTAATCCGCCTTTTTCCATTTCGGCCCGGCGATCGCCTGGCTGACGTCTCCGCCCGTGCGCTTGATGACCGAGAAATCGTTGCCGAGCACGAACGAGCCGATCGCGGCGCCGCCGATCATCATGCCTTCGAAGGGCAATGCGTGGAGGATGATTTCCATCTTGCCGCCGGCGAGCGCATAGCCGCCGAACACCATGCCGACCGTGATGGCGAGTCCGATCAGGGGGCCCATCATCTCTCCCCTTCGAGCGCGGCGCGATTGGCCATCAGCACAGTCACGGCGTAGGCTTTCTTCGGGGCCATCGCGGCGACGATCGAGGCCGCGCTTTCGCCGCTCATTTGCGACAGGAGTCCCGCTGCGAACCGCGCATCCATGCCATCGACGATCGACGCCGCTTGCGCCGGCTTCATGTTCGAGTAGACCGCGGAGACCTTGCCGAGTTCGGCGTCCCGGGCGTCCGCGATCCTCGCTGCGGCTTCGGTGAACTCGGCGCGCACGCCATCAAGCTCCGCGAGACGCTGTTCGATCCGCGCTTCAATCGCGCTCAGCGCCTGCTCTTGCTGAGCGAGCCGCGCCTCCTTCGCCTCCACGCGCTGCGCTGACTGAAGGAGCGAGGCGCCAAACGCGGCGTCGATGCACGCGCCCGCGTTCGCATCTTTCGCTGCAGGCCGCGCCGCGGATTCCGTCCGCATTCCCGTCGCATCTGCGGCGATCGCCGCCGCGCGCGCCAGAAACGACGCGAGGAACAGGATGGCGAGGACGAGGAGCGAACTGATGCGCAAGCGCTTCTCCCCTAACCATGCAGATGTTCAAGACCGCGCGCGCGCAAGGCGCTGGCGGCCTCGGGGCTCATCCGCGTGCGTAGCGCGCCATTGCTGCGCGCGAAGTTCTGACGAACGGACGCCGCGGCGATGCGCTCGATCGCTGCATCGGCCGCGCGGTCGATGTCTTCCGTCGCGAGGTCGGTCAGTTCGCTGGCGACGTCCGTCAGTTCCGAGAGCCTGGCGCAGTCGGCCCCGGCGCGCTCGAGCATCGGCGCAAGTTCATCGATGCTGCGCCGGCAGCTTTCCTGCGCGAACTGAAGAACGCCGCGCGTCTCGTCGAGCGCCGCAGACATCGACGCGATGCCGACGCCGAGCCCTTTGTCTACGTCCATGAGCTTGCCCAGCCTGCGGTGCAGCACGGCGCAGTAGAAGGCGGCGGCGCCGGAAACCGCCAGCAGGACGATGTCGACGATCATGTTCATGGCGAGGCCCTCAGGTCAGGATGAAATCGAGAATGAGAACGTCCGTGACGTTCTCGGGCGAAACAACGAAAGCGATCCGGCGCTTCAACTGCTCGCGCAGCGACGACATTCTGGCCGGATCGGCGATGACGGCGATGTCGACGGCGCGCAGATAGGTCGTCATTGCATCGCGCAGGCGCAGCGCCTTCTCCTGGTAGAGCGCCGCCGTTTCCGGCGGCGCCTCGATCGCGAGCGCGACTTTGAGATGCCTGGCGCCTGCGCGCGGATCGAGCGAAACGACAAACGGGTCCGGCAGATAGAACGCCGTTGCGCCGGCGAGCGTGAATTGACCGAGCAAGGGCGGCGCGGCGGCGTTTCCGCCGCCGTGCGGTCCGTCTTGGTCCGCCTCGTTGAGAAGCGGTTTGCCGGCGCTATGTGTTCCGTTGACGGAGGACTTGTCTCCGGCGCCAGTTTGCGCTTCTGAGGGCGCAAGGAAAAAGACGCCGGCGCCTGAACCGAAAAAGAGGAGCGCGCCGACGCCGGCAAGCAGCAGCGCCAGCGGTTTCTTCTTCGGCCGCACCGACCCGTCGCCAGGGGCCTCGGCCCCGGTTTCGACAGGTTCGATCTGCTTTACTTTGGGCTTGCGCATGCACGCCTCGGTTGCTGACATTCGTCATACACAACCATGTGTGAACCATAAATTAAGCATCCCGCCTGAATATTGGCGCTGACGGACGGGACGCGAAGCGTCGGGGCCAAGGGTCCGCAAATCACAAACTTCAGGCTGAACAGCAGCGCCGCGGGCCGGCCTGCGCACGGGCGTCGTCCGTGTAAAGAGCAGTGTCGGGCGGGTTGGATGGATCAGTTGGCGGCGACCTGGGGGCGGCTTTCGATGTCGCGCAAGGCGATGGCGATCGTCGCCGCGCTCGGCGCGGCGGCGGCGATCTGGCTCCTCGCGAAATCCGCTTCCGAGCCGCACATGGCGCTTCTTTACTCCGGGCTCGATCCCGGCGCCTCGGGCGAAGTGCTCGCCGCGCTCGAGACCATGGATGTCGCTGCGGATGTGCGCGGCGACGCCATCTATGTGCCGGAGCGACGGCGCGACGGCGTCCGCATGGCGCTGGCGCGCGAGGGTTTGCCGCAGCAGGGTCAAGGCGGGTTCGAACTCCTCGAGAAGCTCGACGGATTCTCGACTACGAGCGAGATGTTCGACGCTGCATACTGGCGCGCCAAGGAGGGTGAGCTGGCGCGCACAATCCTCGCGACCCCCGGCGTCAAGTCCGCGCGCGTGCACATAGCGAGCGCGCGCGCCTCCGCATTTTCGCGCAACGCGCCGCCGCCGAGCGCGGTCGTCACGGTCGCCGTGGCGCGCGGACGCCTCGATGCGGCGCAGGCCGTCGCCATGCGGTATCTGGTCGCCCTCGCCGTGCCGCGCCTCGAACCGGAACAGGTCGCGGTCATCGACCAGGCGAACGGCGTCGTGTTGAAGCCCGGCGCCAGGGACGACGACGCCGGCCTCGCCGAGACGGCGCAGGACCGGGAAAGCGCGCTCGAGGCCCGGCTCGTCAGCCTTCTCGAGGCGCGCGTCGGGACCGGTAATGCGCGCGTCGCGGTCAGTCTTGTTTTCGACCGCGAAAGCGAGACCGTCAGCGAGCGGATTATCGACCCGGAGAGCCGCACGCTGGTGAGCGAGGAGAACAGCGATTCGACCGAGGCCGACACCGGCGGCGCGAGCGGCGCGGTCACGGTCGCCAGCAATCTGCCCGAGGGCGACAAGGGCGGCGCGGCCTCGCCGTCGAAGTCGAACCGCTCGCAGACGAGCAACACATCCCGCTTCGATCTATCCGAGACCCGGCGGGAGCGCCGCAAGCTAACCGGCGCCGTCAAGCGCGCGACCATTGCGGCGCTGATCAACGAGCCGGAAGGTGCGACCGCCGCCAGCGGCGAAGCGGCCGAGGCGGCGCCCCGCGGCCCCGGGGAACTCGAAACGCTGAAGAAGCTGATCATGGCCGCCGCCGGTTTCGATGAGGCGCGCGGCGACGTGGTGACGGTCGAGGCCATGGCTTTCGAGCGCTCGCCGGAAGCGGGATCGCAGGTGGAGAAGGCTGGGGCCGTCGATTGGCTCCAGAAGAACCTGATGGCGATCCTCCAGCTCGTCATTCCGGCGATGGTCGCGCTCATTCTGGCGCTCTTCGTGGTGAGGCCGTTGCTCGCCTCGAAGGCATCGCCGGCCGCCCTCGCCCCGCCGGTCGCGGCGCAAGCGGCGCGGCTCGACCCTGCCAAACCCGCGACGCCGATCGACGACATGCGCCGCGTAGCGGTCGAGAAGAAAGACGCATCGACGGCCGTTCTGAAAACCTGGCTCGACGAGGGAGCGGCGGCATGAGCGCCATACGTCTGATGAAGTTCGATGCGAACGCGCCGGCGCGTCTTGCGCGCATCGACCTCGCGGAACCGCCCGCCGCGCCGCCGGCGCAAGAGCCGCCGGCGCCCGATCCGCACGCCGTTCTGTTCCAGAACGCCTGCGCCCGGTTCGTCTGCGAAATCGGCGCCGCCGAGCGCGCCCTGCGCGCGGAAGCCGTCGAGGCGCTGAGGCGCACGATCCGCGCTATCGCGCCGGCGCTGATCGAAGAGGGCGCGCGCCAGTCGCTCGGCGACCTGCTGCGCGCGTTCGGCAGCAACGCCGACGACGTCCGGATCGAGATCGTCGCCAGCGCGGCGACAATTGGAATGCTTGAGAGCGCCGGCGCGGCGCGCCTCACCTTCATCGCCGACGAGGATATGGCGCCAGGCGACTTCAGGGCGGCGTGGCCTCAAGGCGGCATGATCCGCGATGCGCATGCGCTGATCGAGGGCGTGCTCGGCGCGCTTGCCGCTGCGGGAGAGGACGGAGG
>JBEBFW010000237.1:0-5358 GCA_040081755.1 Parvularculaceae bacterium | reverse complement strand
ACCAAGATCAAAAAAGTTCGTCGCCGCCGTTGCGTCACAGGCGATCGAGGCGTTAGCCGTCCTTCGCCACGATCCGCCAAATCGAGACTGCTCGGGAGCAGAACGAGCAATGATGGAGGCGATGATGGCGATGGAAACGACTCACCTGTCGGCGGAAAACCGGCACAGGCGTGAGCCAACCTTCAACGAAACGGGGCAGATGTCCGCCATCGGAGGAAACAGCAGGAAGCGCACGCTTCCGTCAATCGCGGCAGGCGTTTTGACTCGACAGAGGTGCAAAGCACGACGACCGAAGCCGCGCGAAAAATTGGTCGGCTGCGAAGATTTCGCGCGGGCGCTCCCGGCTCCAGAAGGATGACGATTTTTGCGGGGACCTTCTTCGGCAGTGGGGCACGAGCCGACATCAAAAGGAACGCTGAGCGTGCGAGAAAGCGGACACTGAGACAAAGCTGCATTTCTGCATGAAATCGTCAGCTGGCGAAAGATTCGGCGAATTTGCGCAGCATCGCTTCGCCAACGTGTTCGGCCGCCCCGGTATGAACTCCATACGATTTGGGCATTTCATTCGGCGCGGCCGACGGAGGATGACAGCCCTCATGGAGTTCAACGGCGGCGCGGCCGCCATCGCCAGGGAGTGAGAGATGCAAACCGCCAGAACTAGCCAGACCCATGAAGCGACAACGCCGATGCGGGCGCTCGCCGGGCGCACTGCGCTCGTCACCGGATCGACCAGCGGCATCGGCCTCGGGATCGCAACCTCGCTGGCTGAGGCCGGCGCGCGGATCGCGCTGAACGGCTTTGGCGACGCGCGCGAGATCGAGAGGATCCGCGACAAGCTTGGCGCCGAGAACGAGGTCGCGGTCGTCTATTCCGACGCCGATTTGAGCAAGCCCGACGCCGTCGCCGGGATGATGGCGTTTGCGCGCGACGCGCTCGGGCCAATCGACATTCTCGTCAACAACGCCGGCATCCAGCATGTGGCGCCGGTCGAAGAGTTTCCGCCGGCCAAATGGGACGCGATCATTGCAATCAATTTGTCTTCCGCCTTCCACGCCATCAGAGCCGCGCTCCCCGAAATGAAGGCGCGCAAATATGGTCGCATCATCAACATCGCCTCCGCGCACGGGCTAGTAGGCTCGCCCTTCAAGTCCGCTTACGTCGCGGCCAAGCACGGCGTTCTCGGCCTCACCAAAGTCGTCGCGCTCGAAGCTGCGGAGTCGGGCGTCACCTGCAACGCGATTTGCCCCGGTTATGTGTGGACCCCGCTGGTCGAAAAACAGATTGAGGATCAGGCGCGCGCTCACCAAATCCCACGCGAGAAGGTCATCACCGACGTGCTGTTGAAATCGCAGCCCAACAAGCGCTTCGCACAAGTCTCCGAAATCGGCGCGCTGACCGCCTTCCTGTGCGGCGACGGCGGCGCCTCGATCACCGGCGCGGCGCTGCCCGTCGATGGCGGCTGGACTGCGCATTAACAGAAACGGGAGAGAAAAATATGGAAACGGTCATGAAACTGAAAGAAAGCGTTCGTTCCTTCGACAGCCACCACCATCACGGCGCCAAGCCTTCGGCGGGGTCGAAGACCGCCGATCAGGACAAGACATCGAGGCGCGCCAAAGGCGAGGTGAAGACCTTGAACCTGGCGCTGCAGGGCGGCGGCGCGCACGGCGCTTTCGCCTGGGGCGTCCTCGACCGCCTGCTTGAAGACGAACGCATCGCGTTCGACGGCGTCAGCGCGACGAGCGCCGGCGCGATGAACGCCGCGGTTCTCGCTTACGGCCTCGCAACCGGCGGGCGCGAAGGCGCCAAGAAAGCACTGGCCAATTTCTGGCGTCGGGTCTCGCATAGCAGCCTCATGAGCCCGCTGCAGCCGACCTGGCTCGACCGGATGATGCACAATCATTCGCTCGAAATGTCGCCGGCGTTCATGATGATGGACCTCATGACGCGCGTTCTCTCGCCCTACGAGCTGAACCCCTTCAACCACAATCCGCTGCGCAAGATTCTCGAAGACGTCGTCGACTTCGAGGAGGTGCGCGCTCAGAAAGAAATCAAGCTCTTCCTGTCTGCGACCAATGTTCGGCAGGGAAAAGTTCGCATTTTCGAAACCCATGAGATCACCTCCGACGCGGTCCTTGCGTCGGCCTGCCTCCCCTTCATGTTCCAGGCGGTCGAGATCGAGGGCGAGCCCTATTGGGACGGCGGCTACATGGGCAACCCGGCGATCTACCCGCTGATCTATCATTGCGACAGCCGCGATGTCGTCGTCGTGCACATCAATCCGATCATGCGTACGGAGACGCCAAAGACCGCGCGCGACATCTTGAACCGCATCAACGAAATCAGCTTCAATTCGTCTTTGATGCGCGAAATGCGGGCGGTCAGCTTTGTCACCAAGCTGATCGACGACGGCACGATCGAAGACAAGAAGATGAAGCGCATGCTGATCCACTCGATCGAGGCGGAGGATTTCATGCGCAAGCTCGGCGTCTCCAGCAAGATGAACGCCGATTGGGAGTTCCTGTCGCATTTGCGCGATGTCGGCCGCGAACAGGCGGAAACCTGGATCGAACAAAAATATGACGACCTCAACCACCGCCCGACTGTCAATATCGACGAAAAATACCTCTGACCGAAAGACGGACATCAACAGCGCGCTCGCCCGTGGTTTGGGGCCGAGCGCGCCCGGCTTTGACAACACTGCCGGCGCGGCCGTTCCGACGCGCATCCGCGAAGCGATCGCACGTCACGAATCCGTCAGCGAGATCATCGTCGGTTGGTTTCAGCTCGGCGGCACAGTGCTGTTCGCACTGCTGTACGCCGCATCCTACAGCGCGTTCGCCGTGCATTCGCGCGTCGAGCCGGCGCCGGTCGCGCTCGCGCTTTACGGCGCTTTCACCGCCTGGCGGCTGCGCCTTGCCTACAGGGGCGCGCTCGGCCGACGGCTGCAATATCTATCCGTATTGGTCGATATCGGCGTCCTGATGCTGATGATCTGGAGTTTTCCGCTTCAGTATGATCTCCCGGCCGGCCTCTACCTTAAGGCGCCGACGCTCTCTTATGTCTTCATCCTGATTGCACTCCGCGCGCTGCGCTTCGATCCCTTGCAAGTGGCTGCTGCGGGAGGTCTCGCGGCAATCGGCTGGGCTGGACTCGCGGCGTATGCGGGATTTCACGGCGCCGAAATTACCGGGGAGTATCCGCGCTATATGACGTCGCTGGCGCTGTTACCTGGCGCTGAGCTCGAGAAAATCGCGGCGATTATCGCTTTCACGGCGGTCCTCGCACTTGGCGTCGCGCGCACGCGTGCGCTCCTCCTGCGCACGGCGACCGAAGAAGCGGCGGCGCGAGATCTGTCGAAATTCGTCGGGCGCGACGCGGCGGCGAAGATCCGCGCGTCGAGCGACGGCGTGAAGGCGGGCGACGGCGAATTGCGCAACGCGGCGATCATGTTCGTCGATCTGCGTGGCTTTACGCCGGCGACCAAGGGCTTGCCAGCCGGCGACGTGATCGCGCTGTTGCAGGAATATCAGATGCGCTTCGTGCCGCTGATCGAGGCCGGCGGCGGGTCGGTCGACAAGTTTCTCGGCGACGGCATACTGGTGAGCTTCGGCGCAGCGGCGCGGACGGGCAGGGAATGCGCTGACGCTGTGAAGACCGCGCTCGTGCTTGGCGATGAGGCGGCGGCCTGGCGGCGTGCTCGCGCGGAAGCTGGCGCCGCGCCGCTCGACGTCTGTGTCGCGCTCGCCGCTGGGGAAATCGTTTATGGCGCGATCGGTCATGGCGACCGCCTCGAATACACCGTCATCGGCGACGTGGTGAATCTCGCCGCCAAACTCGAGAAGCACGCAAAGGTCGAGAGCGCCCGCCTCATCGCGACACAACATGTCGTCGACCGAGCGCGCGCGCAGGGCTTTGACGCCCCCCTCATCCGTACGCGCCGAGGCGCGCAGATCGATGGCGCCGCGGCGCCGGTTGATCTGGCGATCCTTGGTTGATCGCTATTGAGTCGATGCGCGAACGGCATTTCAGCGTGGCGCAAGACTGAGGCACTTTTGCTTCGGGAAATTGACGCCTCAGGGAGACAAGCAATGATGAACACCACATCTTCGTATAGCCGGTCCGACGGCCAACCTTCGCGGAATGCGCGCAAGCGCACATCGACGGCGCGCTGGATAGCGCACGGTTTGGCCGTTTTCACTTCCGCCGTTTTTCTCGACTCGCTGCGCTTCAAATTCACCAACGCGCCGAAGACGCAGATCATCTTCGGCGACCTCAATCAATGGGCGGCGAGCTTCGGCGCTGACGGCTTGTTCGCGCCATCGGGATTGTTCAGCCAGTATGTCATCGGCGGCGCGGAGCTCGTCGCTTCGCTCATTCTCATCGCGACCGTGTTCCTGTCGCGCCATCGCTTCCTGCAGCCGCTGGGCGCGATGCTCGGCGTCGCCATCATGTCAGGCGCGATCAGCTTTCATCTGTTGACGCCGCTCGGGATCAATGTCGACGGCGACGGCGGATCGCTTTTCTTCACAGCTTGCGGGACCTGGATCGCCTGTGTCGCGCTCTTGTTTCTGCGCCGCCACGAGATCGGCGTCCTGGCGAACAGAGTCGGCGCGTTCCTGGCGCCGGCGAACTGATAGGGAGCGTAGAAAATGGACGCGATCACATCCAACTCGGTCAAGCGCCCCCACATCGTCATCGTCGGCGCCGGATTCGGCGGGCTAAGCGCCGCCAAGGCTCTCGCTAACGCGCCGGCCGATGTCACCATCATTGACCGCCGCAACCACCATCTGTTTCAGCCGCTGCTCTACCAGGTGGCCACGGCCGCGCTCGCGCCGAACCAGATCGCCAGCCCCATCCGCGCCGTCGTCCGTAAGCAGAAGAATACGCGCGCGATCATGGATGAAGTGATCGGCGTGGATCGTGACCGGCAAGAGATCATCCTGCGCGATCGCGCTATTTCTTACGATTATCTCATTCTGGCTACCGGGGCCCACGACGCCTATTTCGGACATGACGACTGGGAGGAGTACGCGCCGGGCCTCAAAAGCCTCGATAACGCGACGGCGATACGTGAGAAAATTCTTCGCGCCTTCGAGCGCGCCGAACTCGAAGACGACGACGCCGAGCGCGAGCGGTTGTTGACTTTCGTCATCATCGGCGGCGGTCCGACCGGCGTCGAACTCGCCGGCGCCATCGCCGAATTGTCCAAGCGGGCGCTCGCCTGCGACTTCCGGCGAATCCGGCGTTGCAGCCCGCGCGTCGTGCTGGTCGAGGCGGGGCCGCGGCTCCTGCCGGTCTTTTCCGCAAAGATTTCCGCCTATGCTCAGCGCGCGCTCGAAAAGCGCGGCGTCATGC
>JBEBFW010000236.1:0-5360 GCA_040081755.1 Parvularculaceae bacterium | reverse complement strand
CGCTGAGGGCGAGCCTTGAAGGCTCGCGCCGCGCGGGCGCCGCCGGCTATGTCCACAAGAAGAAGGAGGCGGCGTTCGAGCGGGCGCTGGCGGATGCGCGCGCCCGCCTCGCGGCGGCGCCGCACTCGAGCGCGCGCGACCTTCTCGTGCGCTACGCCGCCGACATCGAGCGCCTCGCCGCGCGCCGCTTCGCCTTCGCGCCTGACGAAGCGCTCGGCTGGCTCGCTGCGATCGAGACGCGCCTCAAGGCTTACGCCACGCGCATGAGCGCCATGGTCGCGGCGGCGCGTTCGTCGGGCGACATGGACGAGATCGCGGCGCGCCTTGCCGAAGCCGGCCTCAGCGGGATCGACATCGCGGCGGTATCTTTCAGGTCCGACGGCCCGCAAGGCGCCTGGCGGCTCAGCGCGACACGCGCATAGCCAGCCGCCGCAAGCCGACATCAAGGTTAATCCGCACACGCATCAGGCGAGTGAGGCGGCACTTATCCTACACCTCGGCGCCTGCATTATAATGGCGATCGTCATTGAAACAGGAGACGATCATCGAACCGAACATCAAGAGAGCTGCCGACCAATACGCGCCCGAAGAATCGCAAGTCCCGCGCGCTGCTTCGCGTCGCGCCAATCCATGCGGCGCGGACCCGTCTTGCCCCCACTTCCGCCCCAACAGCGCGAGAACGGCCGATTGTCCAATTGGCGCCCTTCGGAATCTTCCCCCCGCTTTAACCATTTCGGCCGCCGCAGCGGTCGGTCAGCAAGGAACAAACACATGAAATCGTACAACACGCGCAAGGCCAAGGACGCCATGGGCGCCATCCTCAAATCCGTGCGCGAGGAGCCGGTCGAGATCCGCCGCTACGGACGCCAGGCGGCCGTCATGATTTCGCCGCGCGACTTCACCGAGTATCAGGCCCTGAAGGCGCTGGTGAACACCGAATGCGTTACGCTCGCCGTCAAGGAGGCGCTCGCCAGTTTCAAAATGGGCGACAGCGCCCGCGGACACGGCGTCTTCCGGGCCCTCGCGCCCTACTGGGCTGCGGCCGGCGTCGGCGGCCCGCCGCCGCGCTTACCGCGCCTCAGCGTCAAGCCGCGCCGGGTGACCATCTGATGCGCGCATCAAGCGCGGAGCGCCTCTTCGCCGTCGAGCACCGCCGCTGCGGCGTGCACGGCCGCCGCTATGCGCAGGGCCGCCTGCACCTGTTCGGCGGTGAGGCCGCCCTTGCGCACCACTTTCTCGTGCGCATCGAGGCACATGCCGCAGCCGTTTACGGCCGACACCGCGAGCGACCAGAGTTCGAAATCGACCTTGTCGACCCCGGGCGCGCCGATGACGTTCATGCGCAGCTTCGCCGGCATCGTCGCGTAATCTTTGGCCGCCATCAGATGCGTCGCGCGATAGTAGATGTTGTTCATCGCCATGATCGCCGCGGCGGCTTTCGCGGCGGTGCGCGCTTCGGGCGCGAGGATCGCTCCCGCCCACGCGTCGATCGCCCGGATGAGGCCCGCATGGCGCGAGGCGAGAGCGGCGGCGAGGAACGTTCCGTATTTCTGTTGATCCGTCAGCGTCGTTTCCGAAGCGAGCGTGCCGAGATTGAGGCGGATGTCCTTGGCGTAGTCGGGGATCTGGTCGCGCAATGCGTCGAGGCTCATGACGGCTCCTTGTTCAAATCATTCGGATGGGTGAGCGAGGTCGCCGGTTTGAAGATCGACGCCGGCCGCGGCGAGCGCCTCGGCCATCGGCTGAAGATATTCCGTGTAGGGTTCGGCGCTGCCCGAGTGAGCCTTCGACGCGCCTTTCCTCACCTGCACGGCGCTGAAGGTGATGACGTTGCGCTCGGAATTTTGATAATCGACGCAGTTCTGGTCCCACGGGAGGCCGCACCAGTCGATGAGACGGCGCAGCTCGCCCTCGAAGTCCTCGACAAGCTCTTCATACTGAACGAAGGCGACGGCGTCCGGATAATTGCGCCGCCAATGATCCATGAGCCGAGCGTACTGGCCGTAATAATGCGCAATGTCGCGCTGACCAAAAGCGAAAGGCCATCGCTTGGAGAAATTGCGCCTGTAGATCGAGAACCCTGTGTCGAGGGGCTTGCGCCGGATGTGGATGATGCGCGCCTGTGGAAACAGCACGCGGATGAGGCCGACCGACAGGAAGTTCGTCGGCTGCTTGTCCGTCAGGAAAGGCAACGCGTCGAGCCTGAACTCCTTGATCTGACGAAAATACATCTCGCGCGAGCCGGAGCGCGTTTCCTCATCGAGGCTGCGGCTGCGGGCGCCCGGAGCCTCATAAACCGCCATGATCTCGTCGAGGATGTAGGGCAGGGCCGGCAGCTCGCCCCCCCCCGCCACCATCGGGTGCGCGGCGAGAGCGTTCTCAAGGAGCGTCGTGCCCGAGCGCGGCATGCCGATGATGAAGATCGGCGTCGGTTCGCCGGCCGGCGCCGCCGCATGTCTCCCACCCAAGGGATCGCGCGCAAAGACGTCCGTCAGCAGACGGGTGAAGCGTTCCTGTTTGGCCGGGTCATAGACGCCTGCAAGCGATCCCTTGAGGATCGAGGTCTTGTGTTCGTTGGCGCGCGCCCAGGCGCCGAACGCGTCCGCTCGCATGCCCCGCCGGTGCGCAGCGTCGCCCAGCGCATAGGCGGCGGTGGCGCGCGCGTCGGGACGCACATGCGGATTGGCGGCGAGCGCCTGCAGATTGTCGAACTCGCGGTCGCCGATGCGCCCTTCGCAGACTTCCGTCAGCTGGGCGAGCGCATCGATGTGACCGGGGTCGATATCGATCGCCTGCCGGCAATGGGCTTCGGCCGCCTTGAGGTCGCCGGCATAGGTGGCGGCGCGGGCGAGGCCGAACCATCCCTCCTCAAAGCGGGGCTCGACGGCGAGCGCGGCTCGAACCAGTCGCGCGCGGCATCGAGATCGCGCGCGCCGAGATGGTGCCGGCCCATGGTGGCGAGATAGTCGGCGCGCAGCGGCTCTGTCTCGGCGATCGGCCGGAACATTTCCGCCGCGCGCGCGTAATAGCCGGCCTGCGCCAGCGCATAGGCGAGCGCCATGCGCGCCTCTTCGCTCGCCGGCTCGGCCTCAAGCCATTGCTCCCCCCACTGAACGAAGGCTTCATCGTCTCCGGCCTTGCGGGCGAGGTGGGTCCTGAGCTTCAGCGTCTGGGGGAGGCCCGGCGCGATCCCGTCGGCGATGTCGAGCGCCCGGGCGCACCCCGCGACGTCATCGATCTCAAAACAGGCCCCGGCGAGCAGAAGCGCCGCGCCCGGATGCCGGGGATTGAGCGTGCAGGCGATCCTCAGCGCCTTGGCGGCCTGCTCGAAGAGCAGCGCCTTGCCGAGGAGATTGCCATAGGTCGCCCAGACTTCAAACTTTTGCGGGCCGAGTTCAGAGGCGCGCTTGGCCTCGTCGAGCGCCCCTTTGAGATCGCCTTGACGATCCTTGAGGGCGGCGGCGTTGAGGCGCACATCTGCGCTCATCGGCGCGAGGCCGATCGCGATGTCGATGAAATGAGACGCCGCGGCGAGGTCGTCATGTTCGGCGAGAAGCTGGCCAAGCAAGCCGGTTCCTTCCGGGTGGACCGGGTTCTTGTCGAGGATCTCGCGGCACAAGAGCTCAGCGCCCCGCCAGTCGCCGTCCACGCGCGCGCGGCGCGCCCGCGCCAGTTTCTCGTCGATGTTCATCGAACTGTCCGTCCACGGCGCCGCGTCCTAAGACGCAGCGCCGGGTCAAGTGGATTAGAGCGTGTCGCCGCCGACCGGCCGGTTGCAGGGGCAGAGCTCGTCCGTCTGCAGCGCATCGAGAATGCGCAGCGTCTCGGCCGGATTGCGACCGACGGAAAGGCTGTTCACCGATACGTGCTGAATGACGTTGTGCGGATCGACGACATAGGTCGCGCGGAAAGCGACGCCCTGGGGCGCGCGCACGCCGAGGCCATCGACCAGCGAACCGTTGGTGTCGGCGAATTGCCAGGCCGGGTGGCTCTTCAGTTCCGAATGGTCGCGCCGCCAGGCGAGCTTGCAGAACTCGTTGTCGGTCGAGCCGCCAAGAACGATCGCGTCGCGCTCGGCGAACTCCTTGGCGAGGCGGCCGAACTCCGCGATTTCAGTCGGACAAACGAAAGTGAAGTCCTTCGGATAGAAGTAGATGACCTTCCATTTGCCGGGAAAGCTCGCCTGCGTGATCGGCTCGAACGCCGATTGGCCGCCTTCCTCGTGTTTGTTGAAGCCGGGCTTTACGCCTGTGACCGTGAAATCGGGGAGCTTGTCGCCGACGCCGAGCATGAGAGATCTCCTGTTTCTGGAATGAAATGCGGAAGGGCTTTGAACGCCCACAGACCTCTACATAGGCGCCGTTGCCAATTTGGCAAATAGATAATATGTCATCCATCCATCGAAAAATCCGATAGCCAGATGATCGCCCTTCCGACCGTCCGCCAGTTGCAGTTCTTCAACGCCCTCGCCCGGCGCAAGTCCTTCTCGCGAGCGGCTGAGGACTGCCTCGTTTCGCAATCGACCTTGTCTTCGGCGATCAAGGAACTCGAGGGCGTTCTGCGCTGCCAGCTCGTCGATCGCTCGACCAAGTCCTTTGCCTTGACGCGCGCCGGCGCGGAGGTCGCAGCGCGCGCCGACCGGATTCTCGCGCTGACCGAGGATCTCGCGCGGACGGCCGCCACCCGCAACACGCTTGAAGGCCCGTTCAACCTCGGGGTCATCCCGACGGTTGCGCCGTTGCTGCTCCCCAAAGTTGCGCCAGAACTTCGAGCGGCGTTCCCGAAGCTCGAACTTTATCTCCGCGAGGATCTGACGGCCAATCTCGTCGACCGGCTTTCTTCCGGGCTTCTTGACGCCGCCGTGCTCGCCTTCCCCTACGACACGGCCGGCGCCGAGGTTATCGATCTTGGAGAAGATCCCTTCTGGTTCGCCGCCCGCGCTGATCATCCGTATACGGAGCGAAAATCCATTCGCGCCGGCGACCTCGACGGGCAGGTGCTGCTGCTTCTCGAGGACGGCCATTGTCTGCGCGATCACGCGATCGACGCCTGCAAGCTGAAGCGCGCCGGCGCCGCTGCGGCGTTCGGCGCGACCAGCCTCTTCACGCTCGCCCAGATGGCCGCGTCCGGGCTCGGCGCGACCTTGCTTCCCGAAATGGCGGTCGATGCGGGTCTCGCGAAGGCGAGCGGGCTCAAGGCCGTTCCCTTCGCCGATCCGGCGCCCTCGCGCCGCATCGGCCTCGCCTGGCGCCGCGCCTCGGGGCGGCGCGAGGAAGCCGAAGCGCTGGCGAGGATACTCGTGCAGGCGATGGCGAAGAGACGTTAGTGCGCGTTCCGAAAAGCGGCGTCCGGTTTTTGGA
>JBEBFW010000235.1:0-5383 GCA_040081755.1 Parvularculaceae bacterium | reverse complement strand
ACAACGAGCAGGCCCGGGCCATCGACGCCTGCAACGCCGCCGCGGCGGATTTGCGCCAGAAGAACGCCGGCATGTCGATGAAAGTCGCCATGAGCCGCGTCGGCGTCATTTATCCGTATGCGTCTCTTGCCGACGGCCAGAATGTCGCCGGCCGCGCCAGCTTGAGCGCGAGATGCGAGCAGGAGAATTACGAACGCGACAACAGCGATTACAGCTGGCAGTTCGACGGCGTCAGCGCGACCGACGCGGAAACGCCGTACCTGAAATTGCGCCTCGCCGTCAAATGCGATGCGCCGCTGCGCGCCGTGCGGCCGTCGGTCGACAGGCTCTCCGCCGGCTTCGGCGTGACCGAGGCCGGCCTTGGCGCCGAGCCGAGCTTCGTCAAGGGCCAGTGTCCGCGCACCATAAGGTTCAATGGCGTCTTCCATGCGTCGGGCGCCGGCGACGTCAAATACCGCATTCGCGGCAGCGACGGCTCGCTGAGCGCCGTCAACACGATCGCCGTCAACTCCGCTGCGCCGACGCATTTCAGCTTCGAGCGCGAGTTCGGAAAGAAAACATCCGGCGGTCTCGTGGCGCCGACCGATCCGAAGCCTTCGGCTCCAGGCGATCTTGCGATCCCGGCGCCGACCGGCGATCCCAAGGGTCCAACGATCAAGGCGCCGTCAGGATCCGGGGGCGGGACATCGCCCGCCGCAGCCGGCTCGGTTGCGGTCGCGACGGCGAAAGGCGAACACTCCGGCTGGATGCGCATCGAGATCGTGTCCCCGACCGCCGGCGTGAAAAAGTCGCCGGAGGCCTTTTACAAAGCGATCTGCCAGGAGCCGGTTCTTCCCGAAGGGCTCGCTCTTCGCGCCGCGCCGGGCGCCAAGCCGAAGTAAGGCTTGGGCGCGGCGCCAGCGCCCGCTTTTCGCGTTGGTTGATGAATATTGCGCCGTCTCGCGCAAAAGCCTGTCGCCCTTCGTGACGCCTTCGCCGCTTGGCGTCGAAGGCTCCTCAGGGGTGAGGCGGTCTGTGTAAAAACCACCTCCGGCCTCATCCTCGCGAAGCGAGGCGTCACGAAGGATGCGCATGGATCGCCTGACTCCGAGGGCGCCCTCCCTCGCGTCCGCCGATTTAGCGCAATTCGTTCACAAACTTTACCCGGGGGTTAAAGCGGCCCTTAAGGCGGGGGCCTCAAGGTCCGCTCTGCCCAAAGGGGGGCGTGGCGAAGTCACGTTTCGAAAGGCGGACCTTATGACAATGGCGATCAGGGTGCTCATCGTGCTCCTCGCCGCCGCCCTGTCGGCGATGCCGGCCAGGGCCGCGACCACCATCTACGCGACGTCGGTGTTCTCCTCGACATCGACGCTGAACCCCAACAGCGCGCTCAACGCGCCCAACGGATCGGCGGCGCTGATCCAGCCTCTGGGCGACATCGTGCTGCAATATGCTCACCCCCTGACGGGCGCGAGCATCTCGGCGAGCCTTCTGCCTGTCGCCGGCTTCAACGTCCTCGCCGTGTCGATCGGCGAAGTCATCAGCGGAATTGCGACGTTCTCCGGCGAGTTCGTGCTCGTCGATACGGGCGCCGGCGGCGTGCTCTCCGCCGATCTCACGTCGCACTGCGCGTCGGTGTCGCTCGGCGGCTGCTCGCTCTTGCGCGTTCGCAATGCGGGCTCGCTTCTCGGCTCGACCGGCGTGCAGCTTGACGCCATCAGCGGCGTGACGACCGCGCCCGAGCCAGCCGTCTGGGCGCTGATGATCCTTGGCTTCATCGCCACCGCCTTCCGGCTGAAGACGGTGCGAAAGAGCAAGGCGCGCGCCTCTTATCTCGACGGCGTCTTCCGCTTCCGGAGGACGATGTCGGTCTGAGGACGTCGCCGCGCCCCCCAGACCACGTTCCCGAAATGCGAGTCGGCAACGTGGTCTGGATTCTCTGGTCGTCGTGTTTTTGCCGAAAACCGCGCACACTTTTCGGAAACGCTCGAAAAGAACGCCGCAGGATCAAGAGCCCTGCGGCGTTTTCGTTTGCGCATCCGGCGCCGTGCCCCAAAGGCAGGCGCCGATGATGATCGCGGCGCCCGCCCAAACCTGCCAGCGCGGAACTTCGCCGAAGAACAGAAGGCCGATCGCCGCCGCCCAGATGAGCGCCGTGTATTCGAGCGGGGCGAGGCGCTGCGCCTCGGCGCCCGCATAAGCGCGCGCCAGAAAGAACATGCCGCAAGCGCCGAAGAGCCCCATGAGCACAAACCAGGGAAGAGCGCTCGCCTCCGGGATCGTCCCCATGGCGATCGCGGGACCGGCGATGATCGCCCCTGGAATGAGCGCGGCGAAGACGCCCACGGCCTCTGGCCCGTCCTTGCCCGCGCGGCCCCGCAACAAGGTGATCGAGAGCGCGTAGGCGACGGCGGCGCACAAAATGGCGGCGACGCCGAGCATGCGCTCGCCGCTCGCATCCTGGGGCGGCGCGCCGAGGCTGGCGACGATGACGCCGGAAAAGCCCAGGGCGCCGGCGACGAGGCTCTGTGTCCGGAGCCGCTCTTTGAGCAGCGCGGAGGCGAAAAGGGGGATGAGGAGCGGGGCGATGAAAGAGATGGCGATCGCTTCGGCGAGCGGCAGCACTTTCAGGGACCAGAAGAAGGCGGTCGCCGAGATCGCGATGATGACGCCGCGCAGCGAGTGAATGCGCCACATCTCGCGCGTGAGGCGCGGCCGGCCGGCTCTCGCCCAGATCATCAAGGCAAAGATCGAGGCGAACACATATCGGCCGAAGGTGACGGTCAGCGCTTCGTGCGACGAGACGAGGTGCTTGATGACGCCGTCCATGAAGCACAGCAGCGCAATGCCGGCGACGCCGTGAATAAGCGCCATGGGGCGCTGTCCGAATGCCGTCTTCATGCGGGAGGCGCGTCCTTGTCAGCCTGCGCCGAAAATCCGGCCTGCACGCTCAAGCCTTGTCACTGGACGCCGTCGTCCGCTTCCCGGCCGGCGTTCTCAAGGAATATCTTCACCATCGGGCAGACCATCACGTGATCGTCGAAGACCGAGCCCACAATCAGCGTTTCGTCCCAGACCGCGCCGACGCTCGAGGCGTTGAGGCGCCCCTTGGTGTCGATGAAAAACTCCTTGTTCTCGCCCGTATGCGGATAGACACGCACGACATGGGAAGGCGCCGGGTGAGACGGATCCCTGGCGTGCTTCAGGAATTCGAAGACCTTCGGATGTCCGCCGATCCAGAGACCGCCGTCCCTGGCGACCTCGATATTGTCCGGGTTCGTCATGACGGGCAGGCGCTTCTTGAGCGTGAGCGCGCCGCTTGCGGGATCGCGCGTATAGACATTGATGCGGCGCTTCAAGAACTCGGAGACGTAGACGGCGGCGCCGTCGCGCGACCGGTTGACGCCGTTGGCGAAGACGAGCCCCTCGACAACTTTCTCGCCCTTCTCGCCGTCAAAATAGACGAGGCTCGCGAAGGGGAGCGCCAGATAACCCTCGAGCGTCGACATCAGGCCGTCGCGGTAGCCGCGGTCGTTGGTTGCATAGAACTGGCGCGGACCGACGGCGAGCACGTCGTTGGGCGATGTCATGGCCGGAAAGGCGACGGTCTCGGCGTGGGTCAGCGCGCCGCCCTGGCCGACATCGAAAATCTCCACCTTTTGACCGTCGGAAGCGTGATTGATGACGAACAGCCGCTTCTCGCCGCCGGGGCCGCGCCACAAGCTGATGCCATGCGGATGGAACTCGCCGAAATCGTCAGCCGAGACCTTCACCACCGTATCCGGTGCGTCGGTGTTGAACGCATAGACGCCGCCCTGCCTTGGCGGGTCCGCGCGGCGGTCGTCGGCGGAGACGAAGGCGATCTCCGTGTCGGGGTCGATGGTCACGTCTTCCGTTCCGGGGAAGACATCGACGCGCCGGCATTGATCGACCAGCTTGTCCTCGAATTTCTGGGCGACGCCGGAAACCGGTATCATGATTGAGGCGAAATAGGCGAGGAACGCCAATATCGCGAGGCCGATGATCCAGACGACGATACGCATGCCGACACCCTGTCCCGAATGGGGGAGAGTCTCAAAATTGGGAGCCGGGCGCAACCGGGCGCTTCTGGCGCAAAAGCGCCAATCTCGTCGCCAATCTCGTCGATTGAGGGCTCGAAATCGCTGGAATCAGGAGATGCTGACCAAGCGCGCGTTAACCACTCGCGTCTAGGCTGAATAATCGGTTCTCCAGGAGTATTCCGACTTGCGTAGGGCGATTGCGCTTATCGCGGCGTTGGGGGTTTCGGCCTGCGCTGGCGTTGAAACCGCCGATTGCGGCGCCTCGGCCTTTGCCGGCGGAGCGCCGGCGGCTTGCGCGAGCCCTGCCGGTCAGACTGCTGACGAGACGCGCGCGACCTCCGTTCAGACGCCGGCTGAATACTGCACGCAGAAAATGGGCTTCGAGGCGGGCGCCCGCGGCGAGGCCTATGGGGGCGTTTGCGCCGGCGATGCGGCGCAGGCTTTTCTCGGGGCCTACGCCGAGGGCGAGAAACTCTTTTCCCTGCAGAGCGGGTCGATCGCCGCGGCGCAGGCGCTCGGCGACGCCAACAAGGACCTCTGGCGCGTCAAGCGCCGGATCATGGAAGCCGAGACGCGGCGCGTCGCCTCGACCACGCCGCGGGCCGAGCGCACTGAACTGAACGCCATGCTGAAATCGCTCACGGTCGAACGCGACGCATTGCAAATCAGCGTCGATCGCCTCGTCGCCCTTAGGGCGCAGGCGGAGCAATCCCTGGCGGAGTATCGCGCGAGCCTCGCGGCCGACAAGACCGCCGAGGCGCCCGGCGTCGCGACGCTGCAGGAAGCCTCATATCCCTGAACCGATCCCCGATTGCATCCGCCTACGGATGTCCCGATAACCGCGGGCATGTCTCTCGACCAATTCAGGTTTCCCTTGAGGCTCGGCTTCGGCTGCTCCGGGGCCTGGGGCATGCCGTGGTTCGACGCGGCGAGGGCGCGCGCCGTCCTTTTGAAAGCGCTCGAAGGCGGGGTGCGCCACGTCGATACCGCGGGCTTTTATTCCGGAGGCGAGGCCGAGCGAAGGCTTGGCGCGACCTTGAGAGAATTTCGCGAACCTCTGTTCGTCAGCACCAAGACTGGAACGGCCTACGCTTATGGCCGCACGCGGAAGGATTTCAGCGAAGGGGCGATCAGGGGCGACGTCGAGGCGAGCCTGAAGCGCCTCTCGCGTGAGCGGATCGATCTTCTCTATCTCCACGGGCCGTCATCGACGCAACTGGCGCAGGCGCTGCCGACGCTCCTGAAGCTCCGCGAGGAAGGAATGATCGCGCGCTGGGGCGTCTGCGGGGAGGGGCGCGGCCTCGAGGAGGCGGTGGACGCCGGCGCCGGCGCGATCATGGGCG
>JBEBFW010000234.1:0-5384 GCA_040081755.1 Parvularculaceae bacterium | reverse complement strand
GGTGACGAAGCCGATCCGGGGATCACGCAACTGGCTGATGAGTGCGTCCGCGATGATCTGCCGCACCGTCTCCGCCACCTGATCGGGGCGCCGGCTCTGGCGAGTTCAAGGGCCGCTGCGCCGCCAAGGCAGAAGCCCGCCGCCGCGAGGCGGGCCGGATCGACGCTGTTAACGCCGGCCAACGCTTCTAGCGCCGCCCTCGTGCGCAAAAGCATGAGCCCCGGTGTGTTGACGACATGCGCGCTGTGCCCTCGCGCCTCATCGAGACTGAGGCCGTGGGCGCCGAACAGATCGAGCGCGAAGGCGACATAGCCGAGTTCGCCAAGCCTCAGCGTGCGCTCCTCGATGTGCGCGGTGAGGCCCGGCGATTCATGAGCGACCAGCACGCCCGGCGCCTTCGCGCCCTTGGAGCCGTCCGCCAGCAGGCCTTCAAAATCCTGTCCGCCGGCGGAGTATCGGATCGGCTGAAGCTGCATGGCGACCTCTCAGGGCCAATCCTGCACCGCCCGCGCGGCCAGCCGCAACCCCGATCGCCGCGCCGTTTACCGCGCCATGGTGAACGCCTCCAGGCCGGAGAGCCGCATCGCCGGCGCGACCGCCGGCACATCGCGTGGAGAAACGCCGCGGACCGCCTCCGCGAACGCCGCAATATGCGCGGGCGTCGTGCCGCAGCAGCCGCCGATGATGTTAAGAAGGCCGCTTCTCGCCCACTCGCCCATGTGCTCGGTCATGCTTTCGGGCGTCTCGTCATAGCCGCCGAAGGCGTTGGGCAATCCGGCGTTCGGATAGGCGGAGACATAGCAGTCGGCGACACGGGCGAGTTCGGCGACATAGGGCCTCATCAGGTCCGGCCCGAGCGCGCAATTGACGCCGACCGACAGCGGCTTCGCGTGTCGCACGGCGTTCCAGAACGCTTCCGGCGTTTGGCCGGAGAGCGTGCGGCCGGATTGATCGGTGATGGTCACCGACAGCATGATCGGTAATTCAAATCCCAATTCGTCGAACAGTTCCTGCACCGCATAAATCGCCGCCTTGGCGTTCAGCGTGTCGAAAATCGTCTCGATGAGGATCGTATCCGACCCGCCCTCGGTGAGGCCGCGCGCCGCCTCCATGTAGCTCTCTTTCAGCGTGTCGAAATCGACATTGCGCTTGGCCGGATCGTTCACATCCGGCGAGATCGAGGCCGTGCGGTTGGTGGGGCCGATGGCGCCTGCAACCCAGCGCGGGCGCGACGGGCTCGCCACTGCATCCGCCGCCGCCCTCGCGAGGCGCGCGCCTTCAAGGTTGAGATCGCGACTGAGCGCCTCCATGCCGTAGTCGCCCTGCGCGATTGACGATGAGCAGAAGGTGTTCGTCTCGATGAGGTCCGCGCCGGCCGCGAGATAGGCGTCGTGCATGTCGCGCACGATCTCGGGCCGCGACAGGATGAGAAGATCGTTGTTCCCGCGCACCTCGCGCGGCCAGTCCTTGAACCGCGCGCCGCGATAGCCCGCCTCATCGAGGCCGAAGCCCTGCAGGAAAACGCCGGCCGCGCCGTCGAGCACGATAATTCGCTCGTGAAGCGCCGCTTTCAGCGCCGCGATGCGGCCTGGTCTGCCCGGGAATGCGTCATGAGCCATGGGGACACCATATAAGGATATCTTTATATCTTATATGCAGCATCGGGACGCGGCAAGGCCCAATTCCTAGGCGGATCGGTTCACCTGCCCCGTAATGTCCTTCGGGATAAGGAACCCCATGAGCCTCGCATAGCTCTGCGGAAACAGGCGCTGGATGAACGAGATCAGTTTCGCGTCGCCACCGACGACGACACGCCGTTTGCCTTTCGCGGCGCCGTTCAGGATGATTTCGGCGGCGCGCTCCGGGCTTGTGATCGCCGCCTTGTCGAAGCGCGCTTCGAAGTCCTTGCGGTCGGCGGCGCCCGGGGGCGGCGCGTCGAACTGGGCGTTGCGGACGATCGAGGTGGCGACGCCGCCTGGATGAACCGACGTCACCCGCACGCCCTTCTCTTCCAGCTCCTGCGCCAGCGTTTCTGAAAATCCGCGTACGGCGAATTTCGACGCGCAGTAATGCGTTTGTCCCGGATAGCCGATGAATCCGAAAAGACTCGATATGTTGATCAGGCCGCCCTTGGTCGCGATGAGCTGGGGCAAAAACGCCTTCGACATCCTGACGACGCCCCAGAAATTCACGTCCATGATCTTCTCGAAGGAAGACAGAGGCGTTTCGTCGAAGCGGCCGACGCGGGTAAGGCCGGCGATATTGAACACACGATCGGCGTCCCCAAGCGACCCCTTCACGCTCGCCGCATAGCGCTCGATCGCCCCCGCGTCGGCGACGTCCAGCCGGTCGTAGCGGATGCGGTTCGAGGGCCTCCCACCGGAAGATTGGGCCCCAATAAGCCGTTTCGTTTCCTCGAGCCCCGCCTCGTCGATGTCCGAGAGGGCGAGCGCGGCGCCCTGTTTGGCGAGATTGATCGCGACGGCGCGTCCGATGCCGGAACCGGCGCCGGTGACGACGCAAAGCTTGGATTTGAAGAGGTCGGTCATGTGGACCTTCTCCGCGATAGGCGTCCGCGAAACAAGCGCCGCCCTCAGCCGCGCAGCCGCTCTGCGATTGCGCCCCAATCCCTCCCCGGCGCCGCGGCGAGCAGCGGCGCGTCGATCGAGGCTTGCGGCGCGTAAGGAACGCGATCGTCCAGAAATGACGTCTCGCCGCCAAGCTCAGAGAGCAGCAGCGCACCCGCAGCGTGGTCCCACGGGTGAATGCGGCTCGAGACCTTGAAGTCGATCTCGCCGCGCGCCAGCTTCAGGTAAGCATAGGCAGAGCAATGGCCGGGCGCCGACTCGAAGCGCTCTGTGAGCGTGCGTCGCATCTCGTCTTGCCGCGGCTGCGGCAGCCAGCCGAGCGAGCGCAAACAGCGGAGTTTATGTGGGGCGCCCGGCGGGCCTGCGGTCTTGACGGGAGCGCCGGCGAAGGTCGCGCCCTCGCCGCTGACTGCAATCGCACACTGCCGATCGGGCGCGGCGTAAATCCAGCCCATGCGCGTCGCACCCTTCTCGACCAGCGCGACGATGACGCCGAACTCGCGAAAGCCGCGGATGAAGTTGCGCGTACCGTCGAGCGGATCGACAATCCAGACGCGTTCGGCAGCTGAAATATCGTCCATCGCCGCCGGTTCGCGCGCGGCCAGTTCCTCGCCGACAAACCGGGCTGCCGGATCGATCTCATGCAGCGCGTCGCGCAGCGCGCGCTCGGCGGCCTCGTCGGCGTCGGTCACAAGGTCGGACGGCCCGGACTTCTCGCGCACCTCATCGGGCGCAAGCGCGCCGAAACGCGCCATGATCTCGATTTCGGCGATCTCTGCGATCCGCGCCGCGACCAGTTCGGGATCGATCCTCACGCCAGACGCCGCGCCGCGCCGCCAGCCGCCTGAACGAACACCGCTTCCGGGAACGCCTTCGCGAACTGGCCTTTCGACTTTTCGGTGAGGCGCACCGACAGGCGCGCAATGTCGCCGTCCGCTTCTTCACTGAGAACGTCGCCCGCCTCATGGAGAAACGCGCGCGCGCGCCCCTCGCCCAGCGGAAGTTCGATCGCGAAAATCTCGCGCCCGGCGGTGACCAGCCGGTCGATGAGGGTCTCAAGTTCAAGAATGCCCTCGCCCGACGCCGCAGAGAGCGCGACTTGCGCCGGCTCGGCGAGCGTAAAGAGATCGCGGTCGAGCGAGCGGCGCGCGAGCGCCTGGGCAGCGAGGCGCTCCTCTCCACCAAGCATGTCGATCTTGTTCAGCGCCTCGATCACGGGGCGTTCGTCCTCGGGCGCGACGCCGAGGGAATCGAGCACCGAGAGCACATCCTCGCGCTGCGCCTCGCTGTCGGCATGGGCGATGTCGCGCACATGAACGATGACGTCGGCTTCGAGAACTTCTTCAAGCGTCGCGCGGAAGGCGGCCACAAGATGCGTCGGAAGATCGGAAATGAATCCGACCGTGTCGGACAGAATGATGCGCTGACCAGATTCGAGAACGGCTGCGCGCATGGTCGGGTCGAGGGTGGCGAATAAAAGATCCTTCGCCAGAACGTCGGAAGCCGTCAGCCGGTTGAACAGCGTCGATTTGCCGGCGTTGGTGTAGCCGACAAGCGCCACCACTGGATAAGGCGCCCGCTGTCGTTTGGCGCGCTGCAACGAGCGCGTGCGGCGCACGTCCTCAAGCTTTTCCTTCAGCCGGTCGATCTTGTCGGCGAGCGCGCGCCGGTCCGATTCGAGCTGCCGCTCGCCAGGCCCGCCGAGGAAGCCCCGTCCGCCGCGCTGGCGTTCAAGATGGGTCCACGAGCGCACGAGGCGAGAGCGCTGATAGGTGAGATGCGCGAGCTCGACCTGCAGCCGCCCTTCCGACGTCCTCGCCCGTTCTCCGAAAATCTTCAGAATCAGCGCGGTGCGGTCGAGCACCTTGGCGTTCCACGCCTTTTCAAGATTGCGGTGCTGCACAGGCGACAGCGCGCAATCGACGATGACGAGACCCGGTCTTGGGTCGCGGCCGTCGAGGTCTTCAAGGATCTCCTCGACCTTGCCCTGTCCGAGGAATGTCGCCGGCGCCGGCCGGTTCACGGGCGCGAGCGCGGCGCGCACCACCTCAAGGTCGATCGCGGCGGCAAGGCCCACCGCTTCCTCAAGTCGGGCTTCCGGCGCGCGAGCATGCGCCTTGCGGGTCACCGGATGGATGACCACAGCTTTCGTCATGTCGGCCTGCGCCGCTTGTTCCAATGTCGCTTACTGTTCCGGTTCTTCGTCGCCGTCCCAGAGGGTCACCGCCTGGGCCGGCATTACGGTTGAGACCGCGTGTTTGTAGACCAGCTGCACCTGACCGTCGCGCTTCAGCAGCACGCAGAAATTGTCGAACCAGGTGACGACGCCCTGCAGCTTTACGCCGTTCACCAGGAAAATCGTGACTGGAACTTTGTGCTTTCTGACGTGGTTGAGGAAGGTGTCCTGAAGGTTTTGCTTTTTGTCGGGTTTTTCTGACATCCTTGATCGCCTTGGCTCTTTCCGGCTTTGTGCACCGCACAATAGTGACCCGAGATCGGTCGCAAGGCAATATGATTTGGGAGAGCGCTCAGGCGAGCGCGCAGCGCTTCAGGTAAGCCTCGCGCAACCGCCGGGCGATGGGACCCGGTTCGCCCCTGCCGACATCGCGCCCGTCGAACCCTGCGAGAGCCCGCTGCATACAACGCACAGCGCCTTCACCAGAGGGCGCAACCATGTCGTAGCCATCCGACGAAGCGCCGTATCCAACCACCTCGCCATAGATCTTGGCCCCACGCGCCTTAGCCCGTCCAAGCTCTTCAAGGACCACGACACCCGCGCCACCCGCAATCACGAAC
>JBEBFW010000233.1:0-5398 GCA_040081755.1 Parvularculaceae bacterium | reverse complement strand
TCCCCACAAGACCGCGGCGATCGTAACGTATACACCGTGACGGTTAATATTCCTTGCCCAGCCCGAAGTCAAACTTGCCGCAAGGGCGCCGATCGCGAGAGAGTTCCTGATCATGAAGACTCCGAGGTTGTGAGGCGCGGCGAGCGCGCTCGATGCGGCGGCAGCTTAGGTAAAGCCGCTCTCACCGGCGAGGGCGGCTTGAGGTCGCGGTCAGGTACAAAAAGCGCCGCGGCGTGATAGTCTTGACGCGCAGCCTTTCGGAAGTCGTCGCCCGTGCGGATCGCGATCCTGTTGTGCCTCGCCGTGCTGGCCGGTTGCGGCGCGCCCGAAGCGCCGGGCGGCAAGCTGGCTGTTGCCGTGCTCGGCGATTCCGACAGTCACGCCTATCATGACAGCGTCAACGGCGTGCGGCGCGGCGGCGCCAACAATGGAAAGACCTTCAACTGGCTCGAGGTCTGGTCGGCCCTTCGCCCGGCGGAGATCGATCCGGGTCCGTTGGCGCGGGCTGGCGATCATCGCTTTGTCGCGCGCCTCAAAGGGCTCGTCGGCGTTCCGGCCCGCACGCCCGCCAAGCTCGACTATCTCTATGATTACGCCTGGTCCGGCGCGCGTTGCGCGAGCCTCACTGCGGATTGGCCGGAACAGGCGCGCCTTCTCTCGACGCGCCTCAAGGCCGAGCCGGCGCGCTGGGCGGACGGCCTCGTCGTCATCCGCATCGGCGTCAATGATTTCGGCCAGGCGGAGCACTTGCACGTTTGGGCGCAATCGCCGGAGGCCGCGGCGCCGGTCGTCGATCGGTGCCTCGCGGTCATCGCCGATGCGGTCGCCTCGATCCGCAAGCATTCCTCCGCCTACGTCGCGCTGGTCGGCGTCGCCCGCGATTACAACACGCCCTTCGCCGACGAGACTGTGGTCGCTGACGCCGATGTCCCCGCCGTGGAGGGCGCACTGGCGCGCTTCGATGCGGGCCTTCAAGCGATCGCCGCCCGCCATCCGCGCATCGCCTTCATCGAGGACGCCGGATTTGAAGCCCGGTTCGGCTCGCGCGCGCATGGCAGGCTCGTCGAAAGCGTGTCGATCGGCGGCCTCACCTTGCTGAACGCCGCAGGCGATGACGCCGTTTACGCCCACACCGCCGACGGTCATCCCGGCGCCGTCGCCTCCGGGCTTTTCCTGCAGTTTTTCATCGCGCGGCTGAACGAAGCATTCGGCTGGCGGCTTTCTGTCCCATCCGACGAGGAGATTGTCGCCCTTGCCCGATGACACGCCCCTCATTGCGGCTCCGCTCGACTGGGCGCCTCGGCCGGGCGCTGTGGCCGTGCCCGCTTCGGGCGTTATCGACATCTGGCGCATCGACCTTGTTTCCCAGGGCGCGGCGGCGGCCGATGCCGCTGGCGTTCTTTCGGCGGATGAGCTGGCGCGCGCCGACCGCTACCGCCTTGAGCGGCATCGCGCGCGTTTCATTCTGGGACGGGCGGCGCTGCGCGAGATCATCGGCGCCTATTGCGGCATGGTCCCTCGCGAGGTCGTGTTCGCGATCGAGGCGGCCGGCCGCCCGGCGCTTGTCGGCCGGCCTGACATCGTTTTCAGCTACTCAAAGACCAATACGGCGGCCGTGCTGGCTGTGACCGGGGCCGGCCGTCTTGGGGCCGACATTGAGCCGGTCGCGGAAAAGCCTGACCTCGATCTCATCATCGCCGATCAATACTCGCCCATCGAACGCGATCAGCTCTCGCGCCTGGCCGTCGCCGCCCGGCTCGAAGGCTTTTATCGGGGCTGGACCGCCAAGGAGGCGCTCGTCAAGGCGACGGGCGAGGGGCTGACCAGCCTGCTGCCGAAAATCACCGCCGAACTCGATCCTGCGGCGCCCGCCCGGCTGATCGACGGGCCTGTCCCTTATCGGCCCGACATCTGGCGCCTCAAGGCGTTCGCCGCGGCGCCGGGCGTGCTCGGGGCGCTGGCGCTCGACCGCCCGATCGAGGCGATCCGGGCCATTGTGCGCTGAACAACGTTGCGACATTACTTTTAATGAATTTTGAGGGCGCGCCGACGCATTCTGCGCGCGCAAGCCGACGACGTCGGACCTGGGGAAAAATGACCGCCGAGACCGCCTCCGAGCCGCTCGTCATCTCGTCGAGCTTCGCCTTCGACCCCGCGCTCGAGGCGATCGGCTTTCTGGCGCGCAAGGTCGATCTCGGCATCGACTTGCGGCTCGCGCCCTACGCACAGGTGATCCCGCAATTGCTCGCGCCGGCGAGCGAATTGCGCGCCTGCAAGTCCGGACGCGTCGTCGCCGTTCGCCTCAACGATCTCGCCGGGCCGGAGCGCTCGCTCGCCGACGCCGCCGCAGAGTTCGCAAGGGCGGTCCATGCGGCCGACGACGGCGCCCCGACGCTCGTGCTTTTGTGCCCGGGCCCCGCCGGCGCAGACGGGGCCGCCGTCGAGGCGCTGTGGAAGGCCTTCGCAGGCCATGCCTCGATCAAGGCGATCGACGCGCGCGAGGCGTTCGCCGAATACGGCGTGCGCGAGCCCTTCGATCCGCGCGCCGACGCGGCCGCACATATTCCGTATACAGAAGAAGCATTCGCCGCGCTCGCCGCAGCGATCGTGCGCTGGCGCGCGCTCAAGGGCCGCGCCCCGGTCAAGCTCATCGCCGTCGACGGCGACAACACGCTGTGGGACGGCGTGCTCGGCGAGGACGGACCCGAGGGGTTGGGCCTCGGCCCCGCGCGCCGGGCGCTTCAGCAGCGGCTTGTCGAAGCGGCCGAAGGCGGCCAGATTGTCGCTCTCCTCAGCAAGAACGAGGATGCGGACGTCTCGGCCCTCTTCGCCGCGCGCGCCGATTTTCCCTTGCGGCTCGAGCACATCCTCGCGCGGCGGGTCAACTGGCGTCCGAAGACCGAGAACCTGCGCGATCTCGCGGAGGAGTTCGCTGTCGCGCCGGAGAGCATTCTCTTCGTCGATGACAATCCCGTCGAATGCGCCGCCATGCGCGCGAGCCTGCCGCAGGTCCTCACCGTGCGCGCGCCGGAAAGCGGCGACGACGCGTTCCTGAAGCGCTTGTGGCTATTCGATCGCCCCGATTTGACCGTCGCCGATCTGAAGCGCATCGACAGCTATCGCGCGGAAGAGGAGCGCAAAGCCGCGAAAGCGGACGCGCCGACGCTGCGGGAGTTTTTCGAAACGCTCGGTCTCAGGATCGAGATCGCCGCGGCGAAGGACGCCGACGTCGCGCGCATCGCGCAGATGACCCGGCGCACGAACCAGTTCAACGCGACCATGAAGCGCCTCGATGAGCGAGACGTCGCGCTGCGCCGGGGCCGCCTCGGCGAAGCGGTGCACGTCGTCAGCGTCAGCGACCGCTTCGGCGATTACGGCGTGGTCGGCTGCATGGCGGCGGCGCCGGCGGGCGATGCGCTCAATGTCGATCTCTTCATGTTGAGTTGCCGGGCGCTGGGGCGCGGCGTCGAGCACGCCATGGTCGGCGAACTCGCCCGCCTCGCCGAGGGCCGCGGGCTCAAACGCCTCACCTTTGAGTATGTCGAGGGGCCGCGCAACGGACCGGCGCGGCGATTCCTCAGCGAACTGACGAAAGTCGAGCTCTTTGGCGACGGCGTCGCCGGCGCATCGACCGCGGCCGCGCGCGCCTTCGTGTTCAATCCGGATCAGGCGGGCGCCGGCGCTGGCGACGCGGAGACATCGACCGCGGAGCCGGTCAAGGCCGCCGGCGAAAAGGGGGTCGACAAGGGCGCGGGCTATGAATGGATCGCCGCCGAATGCGCGACGGGCGCCGCCATCGTCGCTGCGATGAAAGGGGCTGCGCGCGCTCGCCCCGATCTCAGCGTCGGGTTTGTCTTGCCGGCCCCGGGGCTTGAGTCCCATCTTGCGACCATCTGGGAGGAAGCCCTCGGCGTCGGCCCCGTCGGCGCACATGATCCGTTCAGGGAGCTCGGCGGGCGGTCGATCGACGCCGTGCGCATTCACGGGTTGATCGCAAGGCGGCTCGGCATCGAGGCGGACATCGTCGATCTGTTCCGCTTCGGGACCGTGGCGCAGCTTGCGAAACATTTGGCCGATGCGGCGGTCGACCGCGTGAGTCTGGCGGAAACGCGCGGCGCGCAAATGCGCGCGGCGCGCGGCGCGCAGGCCCTCGCTCGCGGCGCGTTCCGGGAGCGCGCCTCGTGAGTGCGGATGTGCAAACCCCCGGCGTCGCCATCGTCGGCATGGCCGGGCGATTTCCCGGCGCCAGAGACGTCGAGACGTTTTGGCGGAACATCAAGGCCGGCAAGGAATCGGTGACGCGCTTTTCGCGGGATCAACTCGAAATCGAGATCGAGGGGATGGACGAGGGCGCCGACTATGTCTGCGCCAAGGGGGCGCTCGACGACATCGATCTCTTCGACGCGCGCTTCTTCGGCTATCTGCCGCGCGAAGCGGATGTGATGGACCCCCAGCACCGGATGTTCCTCGAACTCTGCTGGGAAGCGCTCGAGCACGCCGGCTGCGACGCCGCGCGCTATCCGGGCGCCGTCGGCGTCTGGGGCGGCTGCTACATGGACACCTATGTCCTGTGGAACCTTTGCTCGGACGAGGCGTTCCGCGCGCGCCTCGTCGAGCAGATCCAGGTCGGCTCGCTGCAAACCGAACTCGGCAACGACAAGGACTATCTGGCGACCCGCGTGGCGTTCAAGCTCGGCCTGCGCGGTCCGGCGATGACCTTGCAGACGGCGTGTTCGACCTCGCTGGTCGCCATCGTGACCGCTTGTCAATCGCTCGAAGCCTTCGCCTGCGACGCAGCCCTCGCCGGCGGCGTGACCATCGTCCTGCCGCAGAAGAAAGGCTATTTCTACCAGGCCGGCGGCATGCTCTCGCCTGACGGGAGCTGTCGCACGTTTGACGCCGCCGCCGCCGGCACGGTCTTTTCGAACGGCGCGGCCGTTGTGGTCTTGAAGCGCGTTGCGGACGCCATTGCGGACGGCGACACGATCTACGCCGTCATTCGCGGCTACGCGAGCAACAATGACGGCGGCGAGAAGGTCTCCTACACCGCGCCGAGCGTCGAAGGGCAGGCCGAAGTCATCTCGCTGGCGCTCGGCATGGGCGGGGTCGCGGCCGGCACGATCGGCTATGTCGAGGCGCACGGCACGGCGACGCCCTTGGGCGACCCGATCGAGATCGCCGGCCTCTCGCGCGCCTATCGTCACGATACAGAGGAAAAGCAGTATTGCGCCATCGGTTCGGTTAAGGCCAATCTCGGCCATCTCGACGTTGCTTCCGGCGCCATCGGTCTCATCAAGACGTCGTTGGCGCTGCATGAGAAGACGCTGCCGCCGCAGATCAACTTCACGAAGCCCAACCCGAAGATCGATTTCGCGGCGTCGCCTTTCTATGTGAACAC
>JBEBFW010000232.1:0-5401 GCA_040081755.1 Parvularculaceae bacterium | reverse complement strand
GGCGCTGATATCGCGATTGCAGGGCGGATGAAATCCGCCGCGGTTCCGTCGCAAATCTCGAACCTCCGGCTGGAAGGTGGCGGATTTCATCCGCCCTACTCCCCCTTCAAACCGATGCGGCTCACCTTCAGCGTATTCGTCTTGCCCGCGCGACCGAAGGGGTAGCCGGCGAGGATGATGATGCGCTCGCCCTCCTCGGCGCTATGACGTCGGGCGATGTCTTCGGCCTTGCCCAGCATCTCGTGGAAATGAGAGATGTCTTCGGTCACTTGAGGCGCAACCCCCCAGGAGAGCGCAAGACGGCGCGCGACGCGCTCGTCCGGCGTGGCGCCGAGAATGCCGCAGTGCGGGCGGTCGCGCGACAGGCGCCGCGCCGTCGATCCCGTCTTGGTATAGGCGACGGCGAACCGGCAATCGAGGACTTCGGCGATGCGCCGCGCCGACAAGGTGATCGCGTCTGCGGTCGTCAACTCCGTCTCGTTGAGATCGACGGCGGAGAAGGAGCCGCATTCGGGATCCTTCTCCGTGGCCGCGATGATCCGGTCCATGATGGCGACGGCGGTCGGCGGATGGCGCCCGACGGCCGTCTCGGCCGAGAGCATCACGGCGTCGGCGCCCTGGAAGACGGCGGTTGAAACATCCGATGCTTCGGCGCGGGTCGGGGCGATCGATTCGACCATCGATTCCAGCATGTGTGTCGCGACGATCACCGGCTTGCCCGCCTTGCGGCAGGCCCGCACGATGCGGCGCTGGATGTTCGGCACGTCTTCAGGCGGCAATTCGACGCCTAGATCGCCGCGCGCCACCATCAGCGCGTCGGAGAGCTCGATAATCGCTTCGACACAGTCGACGGCTGTCGGCTTCTCGATCTTGGCGATGATGCCGGCCTTATCGCCGATCAAGGCGCGCGCCTCGGCGATATCCTCCGGCCGCTGAACGAATGAGAGGGCAATATAGTCGGCCCCGATCTCCAGCGCCGTCTTGAGGTCCGCGCGATCCTTGTCCGTCAGCGCTGAGATGGGGAGCGCCTTGCCCGGCAGATTGATGCCCTTGCGATCGGTCAGACGCCCGAAGGTATCGGCGCGCGCCACAACCCCGTCGCGATCGCGTCCGCGCACGGTCAGCTGCAATTTGCCATCGTCAAGCTTTAGAACATCGCCCGCGGCGAGTATGTCCATGACCTCACGGTGAGGCACCGGGATGACGCGGGCGTCGTCCGATTGCGCCGCAAGGACTAAGCGATACTCCTCGCCGAACTTCAGATCGACGCCGCCGTCTTTCAGCGTTCCCGTGCGGATCTTCGGACCCTGCAAATCCGCGATGACGGCGATCGGGGCGCCTGCCGCGCGCTCGGTTTCCCGGATGGCTTCCATCACCCTTGCAAGGCGGTCGCGCTCGCCGTGCGAAAAGTTGAGGCGGAAGACATCGACCCCGGTCTGATGCAGCAGCCGGATCATCGAGGGCGCAAAACTGGCCGGCCCCAAGGTCGCGACGATCTTGCAAAAGCGCTTGCGCATGGCGGCGTCGGCCCTGTCGTATCAACCGGGGAAACCATAGGCCGGTTTCGTGGCGGTGCAAAAGGGCGGACGCGGACGTCTATCGACGGACGATGACCGTCAATGTCCTGCCATTGTTCGTATCCAGTATCTCGACAACCGTACCGCGCGAATCCGCCGTGAGGCCGATGCGCCACGTCCCGGCCGAAGGCGTCGTCGGGTAGCTGAGGCATCCTTCCCGCGAGGCGCCCGGCGCGAGGTTGGCATGCGCCTGTTCGGGCGGCCTCGGCACGCCAAGCCCGCCGCCGCCGACATAGAACGGGCCGCTAGCCGCCGTCCCGATGTTGGCGACTTCAAAGCAGGCGTAATAGGGCAGTCCACGGCGAACTGTTTTGGTCCTGACGCCTTTGGACGTCTTCAGCCAGGCGCTCCGCAAGATAAGGTCAGGGCGCGCCGCAGCCGCGCAGTCGCGTTGGCATAGTCCGGTCGCCGTCTGCAAGGTCCAGCCCTCGCGGCAATATTTGATCTGGTGTGAGCACGCGCCCGGGCCGCAGGTCCCGTGGTTGCAAACGCCGTACACCCTTCCGTCAGGACCGGTTTCGCTGCGTGAATAGCTCTCGTCGGCGCTGCAAAGCGGCAGTTCCACGCCGCAGCCGCTGCACAGGTCGCGGTTGCAAACGCCCGCCGGCACGTCGAGCGTCCAGCCCGTGGGACAGGCCGCTATGTAGTGGGAACATGGGGCCGGAGGCCGGCAGGGGCTCTCGCATACGCCGTAAGGCGAAGGGCCGCCCGCGCCGACACGATAGCTTTCGCCGCTCCGGCAAACGGGCGCGGCGCAGTCCTGCGCCGAAGCCGGCGCTGAGAGCGCGAGTCCGCTGACAAGGAATACAACGAAAGAGACTGCAAGCTGGAGCAAGGTTGCGCGCATGGATGTCCCCGCGACTGTCAACGGCTCACTATAAGCCGGAACCACCCGCCCGTCACGCACCGAATGCGAGGCTACAGCGACAGCCGGTTCCTGGCGGCGACGTACTCGCGTTCCAGCCTATCGACGAGAGCCGCTGTCGAAACGACGGAGGTGACCGCGCCGATGCCCTGGCCGCAGCCCCAGATGTCTTTCCACGCCTTCTTGTCGGTGTTGCCGCCTGAGCCGAAATCCATCTTTGAGGGATCGCTTGCCGGAAGGTGCTCGGGATCGAGACCGGCGGCGACGATGGAGGGCTTGAGATAGTTGCCGTGAACGCCAGTGAAGAGGTTTGTGTAGACGATGTCGTCTGCGCTGCCATCGACGATCGCCTGCTTGTAGGCGTCGTTGGCATTGGCCTCCTCGACCGCGACGAAAGCCGAACCGATATAACCGAAATCGGCCCCCATCGCTTCGGCAGCGAGAACCGCACCGCCAGTCGCGATGGCGCCCGAGAGCGCGATAGGCCCTTTGAACCACTCGCGGATTTCCTGAACCAGAGCGAACGGCGAGATGACGCCGGCATGGCCGCCAGCGCCGGCTGCAACGAGGATGAGGCCGTCGGCGCCCTTGTCGATCGCTTTCTTCGCAAACGTGTTGTTGATCACGTCATGCAACACGAGACCGCCGTACGAATGCACGGCCTGATAGACATCCTCGCGCGCGCCGAGCGAGCAGATGACGATCGGAACCTGATGCCTCACGCAGGATTCCATGTCTTTCATCAGGCGGTCGTTCGAACGATGAACGATCTGATTGACTGCAAAGGGCGCCGCAGACCGGTCGGGGTGTTGCGCGTCGCGGTCGGCCAGCGCTTCCTTGATCTCGACAATCCAGTCGTCGAGCTTTTCCTGCGGCCGCGCATTGAGGGCTGGAAACGAACCGATCACGCCCGAAAGGCATTGCGCGATGACGAGCCTCGGATTCGAGACGATGAACAGGGGCGCCCCTATCACGGGCAGTCTCATCTTGCGTTTGATGTCGGCGAATGTGGACATGGGCGGACTCCAGCGGGTCCCGAGACGCTAGTGGGGGCCGTTGGCGCTCGCAATCGATCTGTGCAGCAAGGAAAAGGATGTACCTACTTCGACATCCGCGCCCTGAAGGCGGCGAAGTCCTCGGGCGTATCGATCCCCGGCGCTGCTTCACCGACGACGGCCGCGATCATGCGCTCTCCCATTTCGAGAATGCGCAGCTGCTCAAGGCGCTCGACGCGTTCAAGGCGTCCCTCCGGCGCGTGCGCAAACGCCTGCAGCGCGTCCGGGCGGAAAGCATAGACCCCGATGTGGAGGAAGTAGTTCGAGCGGTCCGCCGCGCCCTCGCGTGGATAAGGCGCCAGGGCGCGCGTAAAGTAGAGCGCCTCACGGGCAACGCCAGCGTCGGGCGCGGAGACTGCCTTGCCGAGAATCGCCTTCACCGCGGCCGGATCCTCAAGTTCGGCGCGCGCCGGAAACGGGCAGACGAGCGTAGATGCGAACGGCCGGAGGACGCCCTGCAAGGCGATCAGGCGATCGAGCGCAACCGGGTCAAGCTCCGGCTCGTCGCCTTGCACGTTGACGATGACGTCGGCGTCGAGCCCTCGCGCGGCTTCGGCGGCGCGCTCCGTTCCTGACTTGTGGGCCGGATCGGTCATCACCGCTTCCGCGCCGAAGCCTGCGGCCGCCGCCAGAATGCGCTTGTCATCGGTCGCGATAACGACCCGGCTCGCTTTCTTTGCTGCGCGGGCCCGTTCATAGGTGTGCTGAAGAAGCGGCTTGCCGCCAGCCACGAGCAGCATCTTGTTCGGCAGACGTGTGGACGCGAGGCGCGCGGGGATGATGATGACCGCGTTCATGCGCTGGCGGCCTTTCGCACGAGCAAGGCCGTCACCAGAAAGGCGGCGAGCCCCGACGCCGCGCCGACCGCGTTTGCGGTTGCGTCGAGCGCGTCTGCATGGCGCACGCCGCCGAGATGCTGGACGCCTTCGAGAACGGCGCCGTAGCCGGCGAGCGACGCCACGACCGGCCAGGATCGCTCGAACAATTTGAGCTGCGCCGCGCCGCTCATAAAACCGAGGGAACCGTAGGCAAGAAAATGGGCGACCTTGTCGCCGAGATCTGGCCGCCCGAAGAGAATTCCGGCGATCCAGTCTGTAAGATCGAACCCGGCTTTCATGTCATCAGGGCGCACAGTAAGGGTCATGTAAGTGACAGCAACAATCAGGATGGCGAACGCGCCACGGGCCAAGACTTGATACTTCAACGCGACGGCCCTTCCGAGGATGCGAGCAATTTCTTCTCCCAGTCGATGGCTGTGCGGACGATATAGTCGATGTCGTCATGACGCGGGCGCCATTGCAGAACGCGCCTGATCGCCGCGCAGTCGGCGATCAGCTGAGGCGGATCGCCCGCGCGCCGCGCCGACGCCTCCTTCGGAATGGCGCCGCCGATGACGCGCTCCATCGCGTCGATGACCTCGCGCACGGAATAGCCGCGTCCATAGCCGATGTTCAGCGTCACAGGCGCTCCTCCGCTCCTGAGCCAGGACAAGGCCGAAAGGTGGGCTTCCGCAATATCGGACACATGCACATAGTCCCTGATCGCCGTTCCATCCGGCGTCGGATAGTCCGAGCCGTAAATCTGAAGCTTGCCCTTGCGTGCGCCGACAGCGACCTGAGCGGCGACCTTGATGAGATGGGTCGCCCGTCCAATCTCTCCGGCGCGGCGCTTCGGGTCGGCGCCGGCGACATTGAAGTAGCGCAAGGTGGCGAAACTGAGGTTGCCGGCGGCGGCGGCGTCCGCGAGGATGCGTTCGCTCATCGCCATTGAGGCGCCATAGGCCGATATCGGCCGCAAGGGGGCGGTCTCGGGGACCGGAGAATACTCCGGCATGCCGTAGACAGACGCGCTCGATGAAAAAATGAAGCGCCGAACGCCGGCGTCGGCGCACGCCTCAAGCAACG
>JBEBFW010000231.1:0-5426 GCA_040081755.1 Parvularculaceae bacterium | reverse complement strand
ATCGGGGAAAGGTCAGGACTTCAAGAGCTTGGCCGCAATCTCGAAAACATTCGTGGAGACGCCTTTGGTTTCGGCGAGGCGGAGCAGGTTTTTCCCCAGCTCGGCGCGCCGCCCCGGCTCCAGCTGACGCCAGTTTTCCATCGCGGTGACGAGCCGCGCGGCGAGCTGCGGGTTCCTCGAGTCGATGCTCCGGATTTCATCGATGAAGAACGCGTAACCCTTGCCGTCCGCGCGATGAAATCCATCGAGATTTTCGCGAGCGAAGACGCCGAGGACGGCCCGCACCTTGTTGGGGTTTTTCGGGTCGAAGGATTCATGTGCGAGAAGCCGTCGCACCTCGCCAAGACCCTCCTCGCCGGGCGCCATGACGCGCCAGGACAGCCATTTGTTGACGACCAGGGTGTCATGCTTCCAGCGCTCGTAAAAGCGATCGAGCGCCTCGTGCTTCAGGTCGCTGCCGCTCGTCGCCAGCGCCGAGGTCGCCGCGGCCTCGTCCGTCATGTTGACGGCGAGCCTCGCCTGATCGAGCGCCAGACGGTCTTCGCCGGCCTCGACGAGCAGAGCGAGCGCCGCGTTCTTGAGGGCCCGCTCGCCCGCCTGTTCCGCCGTCGGCTCGAAGGGGCGGTTTGGTTTCAGACGGTCATAGGCGGAGGCGAGATCATCCTTCAGCAATTCCGCGATGCGCCGGCGCACATGACTGCGCCCGGCCACAATCGCCGCCGGATCGAAGGCCTCGCAATTGCGCGCAAGATCCGCCGCGCTTGGACAGCGCAGAAGTTCCGCGGCGAGCGCGCGGTCGTCGTCCGACCTCTCCAGCGACTCCTTCAGCGCGCCCGCAAAACGCAGGAGCGCTTCCTCCTGCGATGGTTTCAAGACGATGGCGCCAGCGTGAGAGAGGCAGAGGTCGCGCCAGAGGCTCTCCGCCGCCGCCCAGCGATTGAAGAGGTCGCCAGCGCGCGCGGCGAGAAAGAGCCGCTCGTCGAGGTCCAGTTCGCGCTCCAGCGTGACCGGCGCGGAAAATCCGTCGAGCAGCGAGGCGATCGGTCGCGAGGCGCAGCGCCCGAGCTTGAAGGTCGCGCGGGCATCCTTGAGTTCGAGGAATCCCTCCTTCAGTTTCTCGCCGCGTTCAGCGCCGTAAAGCGCATAGGCGACCGGGATATGGCGCGGCGGCTTCTCCGCTTGACCGGGCGTCGGCGCCGTTTCCTGCGCGAGGTCGATCTCGTAGTCTCCATCGGCGCCGTATCGGGGCGTTGCGCGGATCCTCGGCGTGCCGGCGTCCGAATACCAGCGTCGGAACTGCTTCAGATCGACATCGCCGGCGTCTTCCATCGCCTTCACGAAATCCTCCACCGTCGCCGCCGTGCCGTCGTGGCGGTCGAAATAGAGATCGCAAGCCTCCCGAAACTTCAACGGGCCGAGGAGCGTCTTCAGCATGCGGACGACTTCCGCGCCCTTCTCGTAGACCGTCGGCGTGTAGAAATTGTCGATGGTGAAATACTGGTCCGGACGCGGCGGATGGGCGAGCGGGCCTGCATCTTCCGGAAATTGCTGGCTCCACAACCGCCGCACTTGCCTGATGCGCTGCACGGCGCGCGAGCGCATATCCGAAGAGAACTCCTGATCGCGGAAGACGGTGAAGCCCTCCTTGAGGCAGAGCTGGAACCAGTCGCGGCAGGTGACGCGATTTCCGGACCAGTTGTGAAAATACTCATGCGCCACGATCGCCTCGATCGCCTCGTAATCGGCGTCGGTCGCGGTCTCGGGGCTTGCGAGCACATAGGCCGAGTTGAAGACGTTGAGGCCCTTGTTCTCCATCGCGCCGAAATTGAAGTGGTCGACCGCGACGATCATGAAGATGTCGAGATCGTATTCGCGCCCGAAAGACTCCTCGTCCCAGCGCATGGCGCGCTTCAGGGAATCGAGCGTGTAGGCGCATTTGTCCCGGTTCTGCGCCTGCACGAAGACTTTGAGCGCGACCTCGCGGCCCGAGATCGTCGTGAAGGCGTCTTCGACGGCGACAAGATCGCCGCCGACCAGTGCGAACAGATAACAGGGCTTGGGATGCGGGTCTCGCCACTCGGCGAAATGCCGGCCGTCGGCGAGATCGCCCGCTGCAACGAGATTGCCGTTGGCGAGAAGAACGGGATTGGCGGCCTTCTCGGCCTCGATGCGAACCGAATAGCGCGCGAGCACGTCCGGCCGGTCGAGGAAATAGGTGATGCGGCGAAACCCCTCCGCCTCGCACTGCGTGCAGAACATGCCGTTCGACATGTAAAGGCCGGAGAGCGCAGTGTTCGCCTCAGGCGCGCAAGCGGTCTTGATTTCGAGCGTGAAGGCGTCCGCAACATCTGCAAGCGTCAGGAATTTCTCATCGACGATGTAGCGGCTGCGGGCCAGCACTTCGCCATCGAGCGCCACCGAAATGAGATCGAGCGACTCGCCGTTGAGAATGAGCGGCGCGCTCGCGCCGCCCGCCGCATTCCGGCGCAAGGTCAGCTTCGCCGCGACGATGGTGCGCTTGGCGTCGAGCGCCACGTTGAGATCGACAGTGTCGATGAGAAAATCCGGCGCCTTGTAGTCGGCAAGACGGATCGGCTGGGGAGCGACGTCGGTGCGCATCGGAAGCCTCGTTCGCGGCAGGCGACCTCAACGCCTGCGCCCGGACAATGTCAAACGCCTGCCCTCAGAAGCGGCTCGCCAAATTTCGGCGCCGGCGAAACGAAAAAGCGCGAAAGCGTTCGGCCCGCCGGCCGCTCGAAGACGAGATAAACGCCGATGGCGAGGCCGATCGCGCCGCCGATCTTGAAAATGGCGGTCATCCACACCGGCGCTCCTGCGGGCGCCAGCGCTGTCGCGAGGGCGAGCCACATGCCGTGCGTCAGATAGAGTGCGTAGGAAGCATCGCCCAGAAGCACCGCGAGGCGTTGTGGATGTCGTCGCGCCAAGCCTTCAAGCGATAGTGCGCCGAGGACGATGAGGGCGGCCGGCGGTCCCCAGACAAAACCGCGCCAGTAGGGCAGGCCGCCCGCCGCCAGCGCCGCCGCCGCAGCGGCTGCGAGCCCAAGGGCGATCATTAGGGATCCCCCGAGAGGATCGCCGCGTTCGGAGCCTCGCGACAGGCGCCAGGCGCCGAGCGCTGCGCCGAAGAAAAACTCGACGACGATCGACTGGGTGTAGGCCGCGATCATGGGCGGCGCGCCGGCGCCGGAAAGCGTCAGCGCGACGCCGGCAAGGGCGAGACCGCCCAAGAGGACGCCGAGGATTGCGAGCTGCCGCGTCCGCCCGAGCGTCGCGGCAAAAGCGGCGTAGAAGAACATCTCGAGATTGAGCGTCCAGCCGACGGCGAGGATGGGCGCGATGATCGCCGGGTCGCCGGGGCTCGCGGCGGGAATGAACAGGAGCGAGGTCGCGAGGTCGCCGGGATCTCCCCGATAGCCGAGGGCGAAGCCGCCTTCGGTCGTCGCGAGCGCCGTCGCCAGCGTCGCCGCCCAATAGAGCGGGACGATGCGGATGAGGCGGCGCAGGAAAAATTCTCCGGGTCGCAGGCTTGGCGCTGCGGCGACCGTCGTCCACATGATGTAGCCGCTGACGACGAAGAAGATATCGACGCCGAACTGGCCGAGATTGACGAGCGCGGCGCTCTCGAGCCCGGCGTCCTTGCGCGCTGCGGCGATGTAATGGAACGCCATCACGGCGAGCGCGGCGGCGGCCCTCAGATACTGGATGGCGACGACCCTGCCCAAGCGCGACTCCGCTGCGTTGCGGGGAAAGCTATCGCCGGCGCCGTCAACGCGGCGTTAACCGCTTCTTGGATTTCACCGGGACGGGCGTTAAGACCCGCCCCCATGAGACATTTCCTGAACACCGCCGACTGGTCGAGGGCCGAGTTGCAGGCGCTGATCGACGACGCGCGCGCCATGAAGAAGTCGCCTTTCGGCGAGGCGCTGAAGGGGAAGACCATCGCGCTCCTCTTCTTCAACAACTCCCTGCGCACGCGCACCTCGTTCGATGTCGGCGCCCGCCAGCTCGGCGGGCATGCGGTGGTTCTCTCGCCGACGGGGGGAATGTGGCCGCTCGAGTTTCGCGACGGCGCCGTCATGGACGGCGAGGCCGAGGAGCATGTGAAGGAGGCCGCGAAGGTCCTCTCGCGCTATTGCGACATGATCGGCATTAGAGCCTTCCCGAAATTCCAGAACTGGGAGGAGGACAGGAAGGACGCGATCCTCACCGCCTTCGCCCGCCATTCGGACGTGCCCGTCATCAATCTGGAGACGATCACGCATCCCTGCCAGGAACTCGCGCATGCGATGGCGGTCGAAGACCAGTTCGCCCTCGAAAACCGTCCCGGTACGGACGGCAAGAAATATCTCCTCACCTGGACCTATCATCCGAAGCCCCTGAACACCGCCGTCGCCAATTCGGCGCTCATGATCGCGGCCAAATTCGGCTTCGACGTGACGCTCCTCTGCCCGACGTCCGATTACGCGCTCGACGAGCGCTACATGGCGCAGGCCCGCAAGGACTGCGCCGCGAACGGGCGCGCGCTCACGGTCACGCATGATGTTGAGGAGGCCTACAAGGGCGCCGAGGTCGTCTATTGCAAAAGCTGGGGCGCTCTGCCCTTCTTCGGGAATTGGGAGAGCGAGAAAAAAATCCGCGACGGGTTCAAGCACTTCATCGTGGACGAAAAGAAAATGGCGCTGACAGCCGACGCCCTCGTTTCGCACTGCCTCCCCATGCGCCGGAACGTCAAAATGACCGACGCCGTGTTCGATAGCGCCGCCTGCATCGCTTACGAGGAGGCGGAGAACCGCCTGCACGCGCAGAAGGCGATCATGAAGGCGCTGGTCAGATGAGCGGAGAGTTGTTTCTTAGCCTGTTTACCGCCGCTGGATTGGGTTCAATCCTGACTGTCGCATTGCAGAGTTGGCTTGAGTCGCGCGGACGAAAGAGGGAGCGCTCGTTTAACGAGAAAAAGGAAGCCTATGTCGGTCTGCTCGACGCGCTGAGAAAGGTGAACATAGACGCGACCTTAGCCAATCGAAAGGAATGTGGCTATTGGCTGGCACGGATGCGTTTAATCGCACCGTTGCCATTGGTGAGTGCGGCTGATGCCTTTGCATCTCTTAGTGACGGGAAGACCGATGCCAAGTCTGAGTTTGATGCGTTGGTTCAGGGTATGCGGTCGGACCTTCAGGGGAGCATGTAGTGATCCGTACGCACCTTATATCCGAAATGTGCGAACTTCTGAGGTTACGCAGGCCTTATCTCCCGTGGCCTTTTCAGCGCGGACTTACAACCCGCTCATCCCGGCGAAAGCCGGGACCCAGTGCGGTCGCGCCTCAAACGATGGATGCGCGGCGTGGGCTCTCCCCTCTCCCCCGCCGAGCTGGCGTGTTGAATTCTGGCGGTCGTCGGGGGAGAGG
>JBEBFW010000035.1:0-19526 GCA_040081755.1 Parvularculaceae bacterium | reverse complement strand
AATCCCAACCATGCTCCACATCATCAAACACCCGCTGATTCAGCACAAACTGACGCTCCTGCGCGACAGGGCGACGGCGAACGCGCTGTTCCGCCAGACGCTGCGGGAGATCGCCATGCTGCTCACCTATGAGGTGACAAAGGATCTCGATCTCGGGACGAGAGAGGTCGAAACGCCGATGGAGACCGGGCGTTTTCCCTGGCTTGAGGGACGAAGGGTGTGCTTCGTGTCGATCCTGCGGGCGGGCAACGGCCTCCTCGAAGGCATGCTCGACCTCGTGCCCGATGCGCGGGTCGGCCATATCGGGCTCTACCGCGATCATGCGACGCTGCAGCCGGTGCAGTATTATCTGAAGCTGCCTGAGGCGATCGGCGAGCGCGACGTCATTGTCGTCGATCCCATGTTGGCGACCGGCAACTCTGCGGTCGCGGCGGTGGCGCGTCTGAAAGAAGCGGGCGCGAAGCGCCTCAAATTCATGTGCCTCCTCGCCGCTCCCGAGGGCGTCAGCGCGTTCGAGAAAGCGCACGCCGACGTGCCGGTCTTCACCGCCGCCCTCGACCGTCAGCTCAACGAGAAGGGCTACATCCTGCCCGGCCTCGGCGACGCCGGCGACCGGATTTATGGAACTGCGTAAAGACTTGCCTATCAATTCAATTCGGCTCGCTGGGCGTCCAATTCCTTGCGCAATAATCCAATCTTCTCGCTAACCGATTCGGCCCGAAAGAATTGCTCATTGAAGTCGTGCTTCGAATGAGCGCTTTTGACAATTGCGTGCCCCGTATCGTCAGTTTCTTCCATACACCGAGCCAACGCAGCGATGTCTTCGGAAGAGCGAAACAGACTGTCGCTCATATGTTCCAAGTTCTTCTTCGCGCGACCAAGCCGGAAGGCTTCAACTGGTCGCCAGAACGGGGTCTGGGCGATGACGTCAGTCAGCGATGCGTTCAAATTGGTTTTCTCTGCCAACATGCGCTCAATCTGATTTAGCGCTATTTGAGCCTCGTCAATACGCTTGACGGCTTCCGTTCTTACTTCGGCCAGTAGCGCGCCCATTTCGCCGGGTTTTCGAGAATTGGTTCTCACTACCTTCGCCAAGGTGTCGCCCAAATTGACGGCCCCGGCGGCTGCCGTGAAGAAATCGTCGATCCCAAACGCCATAATAGCCCCTATAGCTCATCCGACAGCCGTGTAAAAATCATGGGCTCTCAATGTCACCGGGCGCCAGTTTCGCTCTTCGCCGCCCGTAGGCTCCGCCCACGCTACGTCGCACTGAAAATCTCTGCGACGGCGATCTCCAGCCCCGGCGGGTCGAGGCGGATCGCCCCGGTCGAGACAATACGCGTAGCGATGTCGCCGCCTGTCGCCCGCGCGTGATGGAGGATGAGGCGCTTGTCGGGATCGACGATCAGATAATGGGCGACGCTCGGCAAGGTGAAATACGCCGCGAGCTTGTCTCGCAAATCAGTCAGCGCATTGGATGGCGACAAAATCTCGACAAGGATGACTGGGTTGGCGATCTCGATCGCGTCGGGTCGCGCCGCCGGACCGCAATAGACCATCAGGTCCGGTTGATAAGTGCGCCTTTCGTCGATTCTCACCGCCGCGCTGTCGAGAACGAATCGGCAGGGGGCCTTCGCCGCCGAGATCGCGGCGTCGAATGCGCGCGCCGTTCGGTACTTGTAATCGCCATGGATGACGCGCTCGGGGGACATTGCGATCGGCGAGCCGTCATGCAGTTCCCAGCGACCCGGGCGATCCCTCGCCCAGACCAGGAATTCGTCGGAGTTCATTAATGGCTTGCGAACGGCGGTCATGGCGGAAGACTACCATAAAACGCCGCCTCTGGCCAAATTGCGCCCGTGAGCGCGTCATGCGCCGGATTTCGTCGGCCGCACTCGCTAGCACCCACTATCATAGTTGGGTCAGTCGTGTGGGCGGAGCCTCTTGCCATCCTTCGAGACGGCCCGCGAGGGTGTTGCGTAGACGGAGCAAGTTGCGGGGCGGGCCTCCTCAGGATGAGGCCTCTTTTCTTTTGCAACAAAGACCAGGGGCCTCATCCTGAGGAGCGCGCAAATCCCCATGTTCAAAACGCGCAACAAGGGGCGCGCGTCTCGAAGGATGGTGTCGCGCTCAAAATCGCCATTCCCCATATATCACCCATTTATGATTCCGAGTACTAGGCTTTGATACGGCGCGGCGCGAGCCGGTATCCGCTGCCAGGAACACCCTACGCGATGATATCCGGCGTGATCTGGTCCTTGATGCGTTGCATTTGATCCTTGAACTGAAGTTTCTTTTTCTTCAGCCGCGCGACGGCGAGGCGGTCGTGGTGGGGCTGGCTTTCGAGCGCGGCGATGGCGGCGTCGAGATCGGAGTGTTCCTGCATGAGGGCGTGAAGGCGCGTCACCAGCGCCTCGTCATCGACGCCGGCGATGGCCGCCCCTTCGCCGCCCGGGCGGCGGAAAGGCATGACGTTGTCGTCGTCCGGCGGTCGGCCGTCCCTCATTCCGAAGCCTCGATAGCCGTTTCAGCAAAAACGGTGCGCGCCAGATCGTCAAGCAGGAGCGTCGAGAATCCATTTCGACGCGCCGCGCCAAGAAGAGCGGCGTAACGCGCGAGCGAGCGTCGTGCTTCGTGCAAAGGGTTCGACCGTTCGGCGGCTGGCGCAAGCATCTCGCGCGCCAGCGTCTCCAGCATGTCCTGCTCAAGTTTTTCGGCCGCGAGTTCGGCCGCCTCGACGCTTGCACGCAGCCGCCCGGCGGCGTCGGCGTCGGCCTGCCTTGGCGGGGTCTTCAGGGCCCGTCGCGCCGAACGCAGGATCTGCGTCACGTCCTTCGACCAGCTGGCAGTCAGATCGATCGCCTTGCGCAACGTCAGCTCCGTCGTCGGCCCGAACTCTTGCGCGCACCAGCAGCACCACAAGAGAATGTTCACATTGAAACCGAACTGGTCCTGCAGCCTCAGCAAGCTCCGGGACGCAAGGGGCTCCGCATAGGTCTTTGATGACCACTCCCAAAAGCTTCGCTCGCTGGCGCCATCTGACAGGCTCACGGTCGCCGGCCTTTTTCGAGATCCTCGCCCCAGCGTTTGGCGAAGGCGCAATCGACGCCCAGGAGGTCGAGCGCGCGCGCCACGCACTGATCGACCAGTTCGTCCACCGTGCGCGGCTCTGCATAAAAAGCCGGGACGGGCGGGGCGATAATCGCCCCCATTTCGGCGAGCGCCGTCATGGTGCGCAGGTGCCCGAGATGCAGGGGCGATTCGCGCACCATCAGGACCAGAGGCCGGCGCTCCTTGAGCGCCACATCGGCGGCGCGGGTCAGGAGCGAACTCGTCACGCCTGTGGCGATCTCGGACATGGTGCGGACGGAGCAAGGCGCGATCAGCATGCCGTCCGTCTTGAACGAGCCCGACGAAATCGGCGCCCCGATATCGGCCGGCGCGTAGGATTTGTCGGCGAGCGCGGCGAGATCGCGCCCCTTTTCGCCGAGTTCATAGGCGATGGTCATCTCGGCGGACCGGGAGATGACGAGATGGGTCTCGACGTCGGCCGACTTCAGCGCCTCAAGGGCCCGACGCCCGAGGACCGAGCCCGAGGCTCCGCTAATGCCGACAACGATTCGTTTCCGATTTTTCATCGACATTCCAATGAGTTGCCGGGCATTTTAGGCTTCGCGCAAACGACGCTGAAAGGAAAAAGTTACAAGTCTTAACGGCGGAAACGCATCGACGAGAACTCCATCTCGTGGTTAACTAACCTACCCCCAAACCAAGGAGGCCAGCTATGGCGATGAAGGCTCATCTGGACACGCTGACACAGCGTCATCAGGAGCTTGAGGCGGCGATTTCTGCAGAAATGAAGCACCCAAGCCACGATGACAGCCGCGTAAATGAGCTGAAACGCCTGAAGTTGCGCATCAAGGACCAGATCCAGGACATAAGAACCCGAGACGAGCCGCATTAAGATATTGAATCGGCCGGCGCATCCGGCCCGCCGTGCGCTGACGCGCGGCTGACATCAGGAGGGCGTTCCTCAGAGAACGCCCGCCCCCCGAAAAGGACCTTGGCATGAGCGGACGTTCAGTCATCGTGACGGGCGCCGCTCATGGAGTCGGCGCCGCCTGCGCCAGGCGGTTCGCGGCGAACGGCGACAGGTTGCTTCTTGCCGATCGCGATGAGGCGGGCGTCCGCGCGCTGGCGACGGATCTGAAGGCGAATGGCGCCGAGGTCGCTTTCGTTCACGCCGAAAGCGCCAACCGGCTCCAGGTGCACAACATCGTGGCGGGCGCGCTCGAGGCCTACGGGCGCGTCGATGTGCTGACGCATATGGCGTACGAGGATTATTCGGCGCCGTTCCTCGAAACGAGCGAAGACGATTTCGACCGCGTGGTCGCCGGCAATCTAAAGGGCGCCTTCCTCATCAATCAGGCGGTCGCCAGGCAGTTCATCAAACAGTCGCAGAAGGGCGCTCCCGGCGGCGGCGCTATCGTCAATCTCATGTCGGTCGAGGCGATCACCGCAGCGTCCGATCACGTGGCGTTCGCCACGACGCAAGGCGGCCTCCACCAGATGACCAAGGCGATCGCCCTCGCTTTGTCCGCCTACGGCGCAAGAGCGAACTCCGTCGGCATCGGCGCGATCCGGAGCGAGCTCCCCGAGGAGAGCGACGAAAAGGAGCTAGGCGCCATGGTGCCGTTGAAGCGCGTCGGGTCGCCGGAAGAGGTGGCGGAAACCGTGTTCTTCCTCGCCTCGAATGCGGCGTCCTACATCACCGGCCAGTCGATCTTCGTCGATGGCGGCCGCATGATCCGCAGCGGCGGCCGTGAGGACGATCCGGAGGAAAGCTGAGAAACTGCCCGGTTACGGCCGGTTGTCGTCTTCGCGCTTCTGGATTGAGCCCCCGCCGAGCTTGCCGAAGACCTTTTCGACATCGACTCTCTCGGGACGCTGGTTCTCTTCTTCTTCCTCGGCGGGCTCGGGCGCGAGGCTCGCTGCGACAGGCTCCAGCGTCGGGCCTTGATCCGCGGAGGGGGCGAGTTTGGCTTTCTTGGCGGCGGCCTTGCGCACCAGCATGTCGAGTTCGAGCTGAGAGCAAAGGCCCAGCCCCACAGGATCGGTCGGCGAGAGATTTTGCGCGTTCCAGTGCGAGCGGTCGCGGACCGTCTGGATCGTCGCTTTGGTCGTGCCGAGGAGCTTGGCGATCTGTGCGTCCGAGATCTCGGAGTGATGCTTGATGAGCCAGGCGATCGCGTCGGGCCGGTTCTGACGCTTCGAGACGGGCGTGTAGCGCGGTCCTTTTTTCGGGCGCTCCGCCGTCAGCGTCTTCGGGCGTGAAATGAGCATGCGGTACTCCGGATCGGCTTCCGCCTTCTCCAGTTCCTCGCGCGTCAGTTGATGGTTCGAGATCGGATCGATGCCGCGCACGCCCGCGCCGACATCGCCGTCGGCGATGCCTTTGACCTGCAGCGGATGAAGCACGCAGAAATCGGCGATCTGGTCGAAGGTGAGCCTGGTGTTCTCGATCAGCCAGACAGCGGTTGCGATCGGCATCAGCGGCTTTTCGGACATGAGTCGTCTCCAAAATTTCTTTGACCGGCCCCCGGGTTTACCAAGGGCCGCGCTTGCCGCCGGATTTTCGGGGAAAGCGCCCGGCGCACGCGCGCCTGAACTGGCGCGGTTTATAGGGGGTTCCTCCGAGCGGGCAAAGCCTAATCTGCAACCTTCAGCATGATCTTGCCGATGTGCTCGCCTTTTTCCATGCGCTCATGGGCTTTGGCGGCCTCCGCCAGCGGGAATATCCGGTCGAGAACGGGTTTGATCCGCCCGCCCTCTATGTGTGGCCAGAAGTCGCGCCGGAGCCCGGCCGCAAGGCGCGCCTTGTCGGCCATGTCGCGCGACTTCATCGTGGAGCCGGTGAGCCTCAGGCGCTTTCGCATCACGGCGAAAATGTTCATCTGACCGATGGGGCCGCGCAGAAACGCGATCGACACATGTCGACCGAATGGGTTGAGGCATTCGAGGTTCTTCTCGACGAAATCGCCGCCGGCCATATCGAGCACGACATCGGCGCCGCCGAATGCGGCGACAGCGCCAACCCATCCGTCGTCGGTGTAATTGAGCGCGAGATCGCAACCGAGCCCGCGGATGGCCTCGAGCTTCGCCTCGCTTGAAGCCGTCGCGATCACCTTCGCGCCGATGGCCTTGGCCATAGCGATGGCGCAGACTCCGACGCCGCTCGTGCCGCCATGAACGAGGATCGTCTCACCGGGGGTAAGGCGGGCATCGTCGAATACGTTGGCGTAGACCGTGAAGAATGTCTCCGGCAGCGCGGCCGCCTCGACGAGCGAGAGTCCTTTCGGAACCGGCAGGCATGAACCCTCGTGCGCCGTCGCGTACTCCGCGTAACCCCCTCCAGTCAGGAGGGCGCAGACCGGCTCGCCCACCCGCCACAGCGCGGCCTTCGGCCCAAGGGCGACGATCTCGCCCGCGACCTCAAGGCCTGGGAGGTCAGAAGCGCCAGGCGGAGGAGGGTAGGCGCCTTTGCGCTGCAGCAGGTCCGGCCGGTTGACGCCGGCGGACGTCACCCGGATGAGCACTTCATGGTCGGCTGGAACCGGGATCGGGCGATCCCTCAGCTTCAGGACTTCGGGCCCGCCTGGTTCTTCGATTTCAATGCAAAGCATGGCTGTCGGTGGGTTGGGGAAGTGTGACCCCTAGCATCGAACCGAGCGAACCAGAACCGGATCGCCGCAGACGGCCAACGGCTCACGGAAACTTGCCTGGCCTGTGATGGGCGTCACACCCCATCTCCCCGGCGGGCGGATAATTTGAGAATCGCCAGACTTGGGGAGGAAATGATGAAAGACGTGTTCGCCACCGCCGCCATGTTCTTTTCGTTCGCCGCCGGCGTCGCGCTCATCGGCGGGGCCGGGGCGTTTTTGACGGCGCTCGTCGCTTGATCGCAGCCGGGTTTGCTATTCTCCGCCGGGGCGGCCATCTAGAGGCCTCCGGAGAGCGGAATGCACGACGCCGAACTCGATGAAAACTTGGCCATGCGGACCGGAGCGATCAAGCTCCACGGACCGGAAGGCTTTGAGGGCATGCGCAAGGCAGGGCGCCTCGCGGCCGAATGCCTCGATATGATCGCGACCCATGTCGAGCCGGGCGCCGTGACCGCCCGTCTCGACGATCTCATCCGCGAATTCGTGCTCGATCACGGCGCGCTGTCCGCGACGATCGGCTATCGCGGCTATCGTCACGCCTCCTGCATTTCCCTGAATCACGTGATCTGCCACGGCATTCCGTCGGAAAAAGCGCTGAAGAGCGGCGATATTCTCAACATCGACGTGACCGTCATCGTCGATGGCTGGCATGGCGACTCCAGCCGCATGTATTTCGCAGGCGAACCCAAGGTGAAAGCGCGCCGCCTTGTCGACGCCACCCATGACGCGATGATGCGCGGCATCCAGGCGATCAAGCCGGGCGCCACGCTATACGATCTTGGCAAGGCCATTCAGTCCTATGCGGAAGGCGAGGGCTTCTCGGTCGTGCGCGATTTCTGCGGGCACGGGGTCGGGCGCGTGTTCCACGATGCGCCAAATATCGTTCATTATGCGGAATATCGCGACCGCCTCACCGGCGTTCATCGCGCTGCCGATACGCCGCTGAAACCGGGCATGTTCTTCACCGTCGAGCCCATGATCAACGAAGGCCGCCCTGACGTGAAGCTGCTCAAGGACGGGTGGACGGCGGTCAGCCGCGACAAGTCGCTCTCGGCCCAGTTCGAGCACTCGGTCGGGGTCACCGAGACCGGCGTTGAGATTTTCACGCTCTCGCCAAAGGGCTGGACGAAGCCGCCCTATTGAGTCGCGGATCGCTTCTCAATCTCTTTTGTATCGGACATTTGCGATCAAGGCGGCGACAAGCCGCGGACGGGCCCGCGGACGGGCGCCATTCGTTCGGCGCGCCGCGCCAATTCCATGCGAGCTCACCGCCTTCCGTGCGCGAGGGCTGGATCGCGTAATTTTTCGCTTGACAGAATATATTTTCTGTGCATTTTTATCGTGTGATTTCAATGCAAAAGAAAAAATTATATGACGATTGCGAATTTTGATGATCTTTTGGCAGATGTCAAAGCCAATGGCGGCGTTGTGACGATTGGCATGTGGAAACTGCGAAACCTGCAAGGCGCCGGCAAACTCGGCACACGCGTCATCGAAAAGATCGATAGCGAACTGGCAAAACGCGGACTCCGGCATCTGCCTGCGGTCTTGCTTCCAGATCAGCATGAACCGGTCCGGATTTTTCTGGGCGCGGGACAGGTCGGGAAGTTGATCGAAGCCGCGCATGAAATCAGTCCGAATGCGGATGATGTCTTGCGCGGCTACGCTGAAGCCGCATCCGGATCGTTGCGCGAACGGATTGAGGAAGTGATCAAGCTGGCCGACGTTCTGGGTCCGAGCAATCCGGATTTTGACATGAAGAGATTCAGCGACGAACTCAGCGGGGAAGCAAGCTGATGTTCATCGACGCCTCGGCGATCGTCGCAATTCTTGCCCGGGAGTCAGGCCACGCCGCCTTCATAGATCGAATTGTCGAAACTTCATCGCGGCTCTCGGTGTCCCCGCTGGTTCGCCTTGAGTCGGTTCTTGCACTTGCTCGAACGAAAGGCGTCGAGCTCGGGCATGCGGTGCGAACCCAACAGATGACCGAGGAGTGCGACAAGCTTTACGACAAGTTCATCGACCGGATCGAAGCCGATGAGATGGCGATTTCCGGCGAAATAGGACGAGCAGCGTTGTCGGCGTATGCGCGGTACGGAAAGGGCGGCGGCCACCCGGCGAGCCTTAACCTGATCGATTGCTTCTCATATGCCTGCGCGAAGTCTCTGGGCGTCGGCCTGCTCTACAAGGGCGTGGATTTCGCGCAGACCGACGTGGGCTGACGGCCCGGTCGCAGCCTTTCGCCGCGGTCCTCTCTCCGTTTATGTCCGTGGCGACTTGAAATCCGCCTTGACTGATCTGGCGTAGGCGTTGCGCCGGTCGTGCGTCTTAATGCTCAATACGGCGCCAGAAGCGCGCTCATGCGGGTCAGGTCGCCGATCGAGCGGGCGCCGGTCTTGGTCAGCATTTTCTTGACATGCCAGCGCACCGTTGCGATCGACCGCGCGCTCGCGTCGGCGATCGCGCCGACCGAGTGTCCGTTGGCGAGCGCGGCGAGCACTTCCTTCTCGGTCCTGGAGAAGAGCGAGAAGCCTTCGATCGCCCGCTTCCTGACGGCGCCGGCGTGCGAAAGCTGGATGAGGAATACGGCGACAGGAACGTCCGATTTCGCCCGGCGCCTGCCCTGGGCCGGCGTTCTGCCGATACTCAGCGCCTGCATGATCACCGCAGAGGCGGCGCCGTCGCCGCGCAGAAGCTGGGTGCCGGAGTGACTCCTCCGCTGGCGGACTTTGTCCAGAAGTTCCTGAGCGGAGGGATCCAGAAATCGAACGAGGGATTTTCCATCGACGATGATGAAGCCTTCTGAGATGAAACGGTTGGCCGCCCGGTTCCGGAACAGGATTTCATCGCCGGAAACGATGAGGATCGGCACCAGCACGGACTGGAGCATCCTCGCGAACATGCACGCCTGGCTCGCGGCGTCGGCGGCGCACAAGGTGTCCGCCGTCGCAACCGACTTTGTCCGGCTTTCGCTGGTGCGCGGCCGTCCCAGAGCGTCCTCCCGGTCGTCAGTCTACTTAAGCGCGGAATTCGAAGTCCATGCCAATGCGAGGTCCCCCCTAAACTCGGGGCATTCGGCGTATTTTGCCTTGAGCGAGACTGGCAGCCCGGAGACGCCGCGTCTGTGCCTGAGGTTACAAGGCGCCCGTCATCCGATTTTAGCTCTTGAGCATTTGCCGGAGCACGGCCGGCAGCGCGTCGGGCAGATCCTCCGCAATGAGTCCGGGGCCCGCCGCCTGTCCGCAGGCGCCGTGCAGCCATGCCCCGATCGCCGCCGCTTCAAATCCGGGCGTTCCTTGCGCGAGCAGGCCGCCAATGAGTCCTGCAAGGACATCGCCGGAGCCGGCTGTCGCAAGATCCGGCGGCGCGTTGACATTGACGGCGGCGCGCCCGTCGGGCGCGGCGATCACAGTGTCGGGCCCCTTGAGAAGAACGACGGCGCCCGCCCGGTGCGCCGCCGCGCGGGCCGCGGCGAGCCGCCCCGAGGCCGCGATGTCGATGTCCTTGAAGAGGCGCCCGAACTCGCCCTCGTGAGGGGTCAAGACGTCGCCCTCGCGCAGGGCCGAGAACAGCGTGTCCGGGCGCGCTTCGAAGCTTGAGAAGACATCTGCGTCAAGAACGGCGCGGGCGGACGATTTGAGGATCGCCGCGGTCTTTTCGATCGTGCCGGCGCCGATTCCGGCTGCCGGTCCGATGATCGCCGCGGTGAAACGCGGATCGGCGAGCATGGCGGAGATGTCGCGCGCCGTGGCGATCTCCCGCACCATCACGGAGGTCAGGTGCGCGGCGCATTCGTCCGCTGCGTCGGGTTCGGCGAGAACAGTGACGAGCCCCGCGCCGGCGCGGAGCGCGGCCCTGGCGGCGAGGCGCGCCGCCCCGGTCCGCAGGCGCGGACCGCTGACCACGGCGACATGGCCGCGGGAGAACTTGTTGGCGAAGAATGACGGGCGCCGGAATTGGCGCGCCCACAGCTCGGTGTGATTTTCGTATGTAGACGGATTTATCTTCTCGAGAACCGAGGCGGGGATGCCGATGTCGATGACATCGACGGCGCCGCAAAGCGCACGACCCGGAAAGAGGACATGGCCGGGTTTCTTCAGGAAAAACGTCGCGGTGCGCGCCGCGCGTATGGCGCTCCCCATTTCGGCGCCGGTGTCGGCGTCGACGCCCGACGGCAGATCGACGGCCAGAACAGGCGCGGCGTGAGCGTTGGCTGCCTCGACCATGGCGCGCGCGGCCCCTTCAACGGGACGCTTGAGCCCGGTCCCGAAAATGGCGTCGACGATGAGCGTTGCGTCGCCCAGCGCGGCCGCCGCGAACGGTTCGACGGCGCCGGCGTAGCGCTCGGCCATGATCCCGGCGTCCCCCTTGAGCGCGGCTTTCTCGCCGAGCAATGCGAGGCGCACCGGCCAGCCCTCGCCAGCGAGGAGGCGCGCGACGACAAATCCGTCCCCGCCATTATTGCCGGGCCCGCACAACACGCAGACCGGGCCCTTCTTCCAGATTTTTGCAACGAGTGCGGCAACGCCCGCGCCGGCATTCTCCATGAGCGTCAGGCTCGGAACGCCGCCTTCGACGGCGAGCTTGTCCGCGAGCGCCATCTCGGACGCTGTGAGGATGACGGGGGAAAGCATTTTTGACACCTCGATGAGGGCGCGGATGGTGCTAGGATGCGCTGCAGCCGCCGCGAAACGCCAGCGCCATGAAAAAAATCGAAGCCATCATCAAGCCGTTCAAGCTCGACGACGTGAAGGAGGCGCTGCACGAGATCGGCTTGCAAGGCATGACGGTGATCGATGCGCGCGGCTTCGGGCGCCAAAAAGGGCACACGGAGATGTATCGCGGCGCGGAATATGTCGTCGATTTTCTGCCCAAGGTGAAAATCGAAGTCGTGGTGCGGGACGATCAGGTCGAGGGCGCGGTGGAGGCGATCGCCAGGGCCGCGCAATCGGGGCGAATCGGAGACGGCAAAATCTTCGTTTCTCCAGTTGAGAACGCCATCCGCATTCGCACCGGCGAGACCGGCGAGGACGCAATCTGAGGTTTTGCTGACATTTTTCGATTAAACGGCCATTATCAAACGCCAGGCGACATATTCTGCCTCTTGGATGCTGCACCGCAAAATTTTCTTGATTTCGATCCGGACCGCCCGTCATCTGATGCGCGGGCGAAATATTCCCCCGCGCGCCGGCGTTTTTCGGACCGCGGCAAAGCAATCAAAAGGAGCTTTCCCGCCATGACCGTCAACGCCGTCCTGAAGCGGATCAAGGACAAAGAGATCCGCTATGTCGATCTTCGATTCACCGACCCGCGCGGCAAGTGGCAGCACGTCACCTTCGACAAGGACCTCGTCGATGAGGAGTTCCTGAGCGAGGGCACCATGTTCGACGGTTCGTCGATCGCCGGCTGGAAGGCGATCAACGAGTCCGACATGATCTTGAAACCCGACCTTTCGACCGCGATCGAGGATCCGTTTTTCGCACAGCCGACGCTGACGCTCATCTGCGATATTCTCGATCCGGCGACCGGTCAGCCCTATTCGCGCGATCCGCGCACCATCGCCAGAGCGGCGGAGAAGTACCTTCAGTCCACGGGCCTCGCCGATACCTGCTATTTCGGTCCGGAGGCGGAGTTTTTCATTTTCGACGACGTGCGCTGGTCGACCGAACAGCACAATATGGGCTTCCAGCTCGACTCGATCGAGGGTCCCTACAATTCGGCGACGCCGTACGAGGGCGGCAACCTCGCGCACCGTCCGGGCCCCAAGGGCGGCTATTTCCCGGTGCCGCCGGTCGATAGCGCGCAGGACATGCGCAGCGAAATGCTGACCATGATGGCCGAGATGGGCGTCACGGTCGAAAAGCACCATCACGAAGTCGCGCCGAGCCAGCACGAACTCGGCATGAAGTTCGCCACGCTGACGAAAATGGCGGACTCGATGCAGATCTACAAATACGTGATCCACCAGGTCGCGGCCGCCTACGGCAAAACCGCGACATTCATGCCAAAGCCCGTCTTCGGCGACAACGGCTCGGGCATGCACGTCCACCAGTCGCTGTGGAAGGGCGGCAAGCCCCTGTTCGCGGGCGACCGCTATGCTGACCTTTCGGAAACCTGCCTCTATTACATCGGCGGAATCATCAAGCACGCGCGCGCGATCAACGCCTTCTCGAACGCGACGACGAACAGCTACAAGCGCCTGGTGCCGGGTTACGAGGCGCCGGTTCTACTCGCCTATTCGGCGCGCAACCGGTCGGCCTCGATCCGAATCCCTTGGGTCGCCTCGCCCAAGGGCAAGCGCATCGAAGTGCGCTTCCCCGACCCGGCTTCGAACCCTTACCTCACCTTCGCCGCGCTCTTGATGGCGGGCCTCGACGGGGTCGAGAACAAGATCCATCCGGGCGATCCGATGGACAAGGACCTCTACGATCTGCCGCCCGCCGAGCTCAAAGACATCCCGACCGTGTGCGGCGCGCTGAGAACCGCTCTCGAAACCCTCGATCGCGACCGCGCCTTCCTGAAGAAGGGCGGCGTCTTCAATGACGACCAGATCGACAGCTACATCGAACTCAAAATGGGCGAGGTGAAGCGCTTCGAGATCACGCCGCACCCGGTCGAGTTCGCGATGTACTATTCGAACTGACGCGCCCCGCGCGAAAGCTCTTTTGTTGCGTATAGTTTGAGTACGGAAGGCCGGGCCCCAACACCCGGCCTTTTCGTTTGCGGGTCACCACAGGGGCGGCAGGTCTCCCTTGCGCTCGCGCTTGCGGCGCTCCTCGGCCGGCAATTGCAGCTCGGCGAGGACGTCGGCGCGCGCTTCGTCGAGATTGGGCGCGGGCGGGCGCGTCGCGGCTCTCGAATAGCCGGAAATCTTGAAGGCGCTTCCGGACATGCGCAACGGGCCCATTTCCGGATCCTCGACATCGACGAACATGCCTCGCGCTTTCAGTTGAGGATCGTCGATCACGTCAGCCATGTTGCGGATCGGCGCGGCCGGCACGCCGGCGGCGCGCAGGGCCGTCACCCATTCGGCGACCGAACGCGCCGCGAGGGCGCCTTCGAGGTCTTTCTTCAGCGCGGCCTGATTGGCGAAGCGCGGATAAAGTCCGTTGTAGCGCGGGTCGTCCTTGAGGCCGGGACGCCCGAGGGCGTCGGCGAGATCGCGAAAGAGGCTGTCATTGGCGCAGGCGATGGCGATCGGCCCGTCTTTGGCTGCGAACACATCGAATGGCGTGATCACCGGATGCCGCGAGCCGGTGGGACCTTGCGTTTCCCCCGTCGCGAACTGGCGCACCAGCGCGCTCTCAAGGAGCATCGTCTGAACGTCGAGCATGGCGATGTCGATGAAGCGCCCGAGCCCGCTTTGACGCCGCTCAAAGAGCGCGGAGGAAATCGCAAGCGCGGCGAACGCGCCCGCAGCAAGATCGCCGAGGGTTACGCCAAGCCTGACGCCCGGCTTTCCCGCCTCGCCATTGATCGAGATCATGCCGCCAAGCGCCTGCACGATAAGATCGTAGGCCGGCAGGTCGCGATAGGGCCCGGTGTGACCGAAGCCAGAAATCGAGGCGTAGAGAAGCGATGGATGCGTCGCCTTGAGCGACTCGTAGTCGTATCCCAGCTTCTTCATGGCGCCGGGGCGAAAATTCTCGACCAGCACATCGGCGTGGGCGAGCAGCGCTTCGAACGTCTTTCTGTCGCCGTCATTCCTGAGGTCGAGGGCAAGCGAACGCTTGCCCCGATTGATCGAGGCGAAATAGACGCTTTCACCGTTCTTGAAGGGCGGAAAGGCGCGCGTATCGTCGCCGTGGCCGGGCTGCTCGATTTTGAGGACTTCCGCGCCGAGCTCCCAGAGCAGCGTTGTGCAATAAGGCCCGGCGAGAACGCGCGACAAATCGAGAATGCGCACGCCGGCAAGCGGACCGCGCGGCGCGGCGGACATGCCGGATTCCCCGCTCAATCCGCGAACCAGGCGCCGTGGAAGCCGAAGGGCACACGCTGGGGAAGCGGCACGCGCGCGATGGGGCCTTTCCCAATGTCGCCGGCGTCGAGCGCAATGAACTCGGAGCCGCCGCGAGCCGCGTCATAGACGATCGACAGGAGATAGCCGGCGTCTTCGTCCACGCCAGCCGCGGCGAAAACGGACTCGCTCGGGAAGCGCCCGCGTCCGAGCTCGCAGACCGAAGTCTTGCCGCGATCGAGATCGAATTTCACGATCCGCGTGCCGAGCTTGAAGCCTGCGTCATCGTCCGCATGCGTCGTGATCGCATAGCCGAAACGGTGCCTCAATCCGGCCTTGCTCTCCCGAATGCGGGGAAACTCAATCGGCAGGTCGTCGAGCGTTTCGCCCTTGGCGCGGCCCGTCTTGAGGTCGAGGCGGAACCGATGAAGGTGCGCCGGCGTGTCGAAGCCCTTGACCCACATTGTTTCATAGCGCGCGACGTCGAGGACGATGGCGTCGCCGTCATCGTAGGCGTTCAGCGGATGAAAGATGTAGCAGGAGGGGATCGGGAACCAGACGAGATCCTTCGCGGTTCCGTTGCGCGGCATCACGCCGAGGCGCGCGGGATACTCGTCCGACCAGCGATAGGGCATGTCGCCAGCCATCGCGCGCTCCATGTCGAAGACAATGGGCAGGTCCATGAAGATGACCCTGGTGCGGGTGGCGCAGAAATCGTGAATCATGGTGGGCCCGCCGACCGGAATCTCCTCGGACTGGACGAGGCGGCCTTCAGCATCGAAGCGGTGATAGGTGAGGAAGGGTGGCATGAAGGCGTAGCCGAAGGCGAGCATCTCCCCGGTCTCGGGACAGATTTTTGGGTGGGCGGTGATTGCAGTCTTCAGCTTGCCGCCGAAATCGACGGCGCCCGTCGTCGCCAGCTCCGGCGTCACCTCGTAAGGGAAGTGCGCCTCCTCGAGCGCAAAGATGCGGCCAGCGTGCCGGACGATATTGGTGTTCGCGGTCGAAGCCGCCTTGTCCATGAATATCGAGGGATCGCGCGGCGCGATGTTCTCTTTGCGGAGCTTTGTCTCGACGTAACGATTGCGATACCAGCGCGCCTTGCCGTTCTCGAGACGAAGGCCATGAATCATGCCGTCGCCGAGAAACCAGTGCGGGCTTTCGGCGCGCGCCGGGTTGGGGCCGGTGCGCATGAAGACGCCCGAAAGCTCCGGCGGCAGGGCGCCCTCGACCGGAAGGTCGAACGCCTCGACTTCCCTCTCGACGGGGGCGAAATTGCCCTCGAGCCACCATGATTTCCGCGTCGCGCCGTCAGCCATGACAATCTCCGTTGAAGCGACGATGCTAGGCCTTGAGCCCGTCGCTTTGAAGCGCGATCGGCGCCTTCGCCGGGTCAGTGGTGCGGGCGGGGGGAATCGAACCCCCATGGCCTTGCGGCCGACGGATTTTAAGCGTGCCAGAATAGCATTTCCTTGAACTTACGGGGAATGCTGACGAATGCCCTATATCTCTGATCTCCAAGTTCTTTTCGGTCTTATCATCCAAAGGATGATTCTCAAATCCGTCCCGGAAATTCGATCCTTTTCCACGCGCCGCGGAACCTATTTGCCTCCCAGTTTCGGCGTCCGCAACAGTCGCGATGGAGACTTCAAATGGCGGTGATGAAGCTCACCAAGCAGGCAATCGAATCGACCGCAGCCGGTCCCGAACCGTACGAACTACGCGACACCGACGTAAGGGGCTTTCTTTGCAAGATCACGCCATCGGGCCGAAAGGTCTTCATGCTGGCCTACCGAAACAAGCATGGCCAAAAGCGAAAGCCTGCCATCGGGCAATTCGGCGTGTACACGGTCCAGGAAGCACGAGAAATCGCGCGGAAATGGCTTCACGAGGCACACGCCGGCAACGACCCAAGCCGCGCCAAAGCCGCCGATCGCGCCGCGCCGTTGATGTCTGAGTTATGCGAGCGCTTCATGCATGACCATTCTGAGCTGCATAACAAGGTCCGAACGCAACAGGGCTATCGGCAACAAATCAATCAGCGCATCAAACCCGCTCTCGGCTCGATGGCGATCGAAAACGTGACGCGCGCCGACATTGTCGCTGTCATGCGCAACAACGCGTCCAGCCCGACGCAGGCCAACCGGACCCTTGCGCTATTGAAGAAGATGTTCAACTGCGCGGAGCTCTGGGGATTGCGTCGAGAAGGGTCGAATCCCTGTCGCCTGATCAAGATGTACCCAACGAATCCGAGAACGCGCTTGCTCAGTGACTTGGAGGTCCGGAACATATTTCATGCAGTTGATCGGCTTGATCGGGAGCGGCGCATCCACCCGACATTCACCTTCGTTTGCCGAATGCAGTTTGCCCTCGCAGCGCGTGTGGGAGAGGTTTTGAACCTTGAGTGGGACTGGATCAACTTCGATCGCAAGCTGATTGAGTGGCCAGACAGCAAGACGGGTTCCATGAAGAAGTTCATCAATGACGACGTGCTTGAACTCCTCGATCAAGCCTCGTCAAAGGGAAAATCGAAATACGTTTGTCCGTCGGTAAAGGATGCAAATCGGCCGCTCAATGTGCACGTGTATTACTCAGGCGGCTGGAAGCCGATATTGCAGGAGGCGGGGGTGAAACATTGCGGCACACACCATGTCAGGCATCGAGCGGTTACCGACATCGCCAATGCGGTCACCAATGTCAGGACCGGAATGTCGATGACGGGCCACAAGACAGTCGCGATGTTCATGCGCTACGTGCATCCGGAGGAGGATCGAATTCGTGCGGCCAACGCCGAAATTGCACACCAACGCCGCCGGCTGCAGGCCTGCGCGAGCGATGAATGCCAGCGCGTCGAACCAACCGGGGGGCTTGACCGTTAAGGGGCTGCATATCCCAGAACAGCGGCGCCGTGATTTCGCGCGACGATGATCGTGATGGCTCAGTCTTCCCTTGGCTGTGACTGGGTCTTTGTCGCTCGGTGAAAATTCTGACTCTCGCATGCGCTCGATCATGAACCAGGGCGCGCCAAAGCGCGCTTGATGCCCGCGCTCGGCCGCCGCCCATTGCCTCGCGCCGCAAATAGCGCGGACCGCCAGCCGAGCGTGATCAGAATTCGTCCGAGGAGTATCTTGGTCGGCGTCATGCCGTTGCTCTGCTCCCGGCGCTATATCGGCAGCTACCTCGACGAGAAGTATCGACGGAGCCATGGCGATCAGCAACAGGAAAGCCGAGAAATTGCGGGAACAAGAAGGATTACGGTGAGCCATCCGTCCCGTTGATCAGTGCGAAACGACTTTTGGCACCATTGCTTGATCGGTCGATGAGTCTGGCGCGCCGCAAGGCCTCGATACTACGCGTGCGGAGCCGCGCGAAATTCGGGCGTCGATAAGAACCGTCCGCTTCATGGAGGGTGTCGGAATAGACGCCGCCTTTGCCGGCGGCGATGCGGGCGATCGACCGATCTGACGTTCTGGGCGCGACTCGCACCGCTCCGTTCTCGACGACGCCGCCGGTTCGGGGCAGCAACTTGACGTTGTGCGACCCGATTTCAACATGCCATCGGTCGCTTTGACCATCAGGAAGCGGTCTCGGTGCAGCTCCTCGACTGATCCTTGGCCGACGGTCTCGCCGATGAGGTTCGCCCCAGAGCTCGGATCGAAGACCTTGAAAACGTGTGCGTGTTGCGGCCCATTTCGAAGGCCAGCGACGCCCGATGTCGTCGAGCCGCGAGAGAGGCTGGAGGGTCTCCTCCTAACCCGGCGCAAACTACCAGGCGCAGGACCCATCGCCGCTGCGCGCCCGCTTCCCTTTTCCGGCGCGCGCGATGAAGACGTTGACCGTCACGCGCCGCTTCCGGAATTTCGGGCAATCGCGCACTTCACAAACCCGCCCTGCGCACAGCCGCGGCGCCCGCTTTGATGCGCTTGCCAGTGAAGGCTTCGCGGGCTTTGGCTTGGTAATGCGCCCGGCGCGGCGCCGCCTTTCGCGCGCCTGGCACGCAGCCTCGATGCGATCGGCATCCCGAACCCGTGCGCCGTCACCCGAAGTCGTTGATCCGCTTGCGGAACGCGGAAAACGCGGCGCCATAACTTCCGGGAAGTGACGGCGAAATTTCGATGTGCAGACAGGGCGCTAGGTCCGCGCCGGAGCCGCAGCTTCAATCTTGCCCTCCGGGTCCGCCTTCCTTCCGTTTCCTGCCCTTTCCGGCGCTTTCCTGGAAACTCCTCAGCGAAATTCAGCGAATCCATGCCAGCCACTCCCGTAAAAGAAGCAGCGTTCCGTCGATTTCGGAGGCGGTCGTCGCACCGAAATACCGTCCGTCCAGCGAGCGTTCGTGATTGTTCAAGAGCAGCAAATCGGCACGTTCGAGTGCGCGGCAGCCGCTCCATTTCGGCGAGATGGCGCCGCTTTTCGTCCGCGGAATTGCGTGCGCGAGACGCCGTCTGTTGACGAAAATCTCGTCGTTGACTCAGCAGATTTCATCGCCGGGAACGCCTAGATCGCGTTTGATGAGAGGCCAATCCGACGCCAAAAAGCCATGCGCCGTGATCCATATTTCCGGCGCGAGATCGAGAAGAAACGAGAGCCTGGCCGTTAAGGGAAGGAAAGCCGTTGGCACGCCAGTAGAGGCGGATCGGCGCGCTTTCGGCGGCGATTCCAGGAGCGCGCCCCCCGGTGTCAGCCGATCACGTTCTGGCGCTGGCGCCCTTGAAGTCGCGCGCGCGATCAGCGTTCGATCACATCGCGGTAATAGAGGACGCGGCCGCCAAATCGGAGGCGTGAATGCCAATTCTAAGGCGACTACCGTGATCAGCTTCGTCAGCTTCGGGGCACGAGCTGACGAAGCC
>JBEBFW010000230.1:0-5537 GCA_040081755.1 Parvularculaceae bacterium | reverse complement strand
ACCCGCCATGGCGAAACTCCCTGTTCGCCATCTTGAATCCGCGTTCGCGATCGTTGGGAATCCTAAAAATGAGTCTCAATCAACGGGGGTTGGTATAAGTACGACCTGTTTCTCCCCGCGGGAGAAACCAACCATTGTTTTTGCAGGATAATTTTTTCGGCGAACCCTGTTTGCGAATGCTAAGCATGTGCAAGAAGGCGTCCGGCGCCCGATCGGTGGCGCCTCACAGGCCTGAGCGGAGCAAGGCGCGTCTACCCGATCTCGCGGCGCTCGTGGCAAATCGCTAGTCTTCGCCCATGAGCGGCGACAGTCTGTCCATTCCGGCGCATACGGAGCATTACTCAGTCGTTCTGCTGAAAGAGGCGGGCGGCGCGTTTCTGCTGCAACGCCGCGCCAGTGGGAAAGGCCTGCTTTATGCAGGCCGCATCGGCCTTTTCGGCGGGCGGCGCGAGGGGGACGAGATGCCGGAGGCGACCGCTGTTCGCGAGATCGCAGAGGAGTGCGGCGTCGCCCTGAAGCCCGCAAAACTCACCTTGCTGGCGAGGCTCCTCGCGCAAGACGAAAGGGGGGTTTTGAGTCTCGGCCATATCTATTTCAGCGAGGATCTCGAACGCGAGGCGGTCCGCGCTGCGCTGAAATTCCGTTCGGACGAGGGGAAGGGCGTCCTGCTTTCGCCGGCCGGGATCGGCCGCCGCAGCGCCGAACTCACGTCCATTTCGCTCTACGCCCTCAGCGCCTTCGCCGATTTCGGTAAGGCTCGCGCGCCGGCGCGCCCCCGAGGCCTCGCCATGCTCTGGCCCGCTGTCGGGGCGAGGGTGCCCGGAAACGCCGGAAAGCGGCGGATTTCCTGAGGCGCCGGGACTCCCGATGACGTTGCAGGAGGGCCACACCGGACCCCGCCGGCAGGCTTCGGCAGGCTTTGCGATTCGCCCTCTACGGGTTAGAGTTGGGGTCTCTTGAGTGGGGATTATTGGGTATGGCTGACGGCCAACACCACGGGTTTGAGGACGCCCTCGAGGCGCACAAGCACGATGCGCGCGACGATGCGCGCCGCATGAAGTCGAAGCACCACAAGCCGGAAAAGCCCAAGATCGCCTTTACGGGCGAGGAGTTCGGGTTCGGCTATCAGGCGCTCCTCGCCTTCAAGGAGACCGTGCGCAAGGATGGCGGCCTGATCCCCGATGCAGGGCTCGGCCGGGTCCACCCGCAAGCCTCGCACGAGGTCGAAATTCATGAGGCCTATCGCCAGCCGCTGCGCACGCGCGAGCAGGCGCTCTCCTCGTTGACCACCGAATCCGCCGACCTCGCGCTCGTGCCGTTCTACAGCCCCGAAGTCGGATACGACACCGAGACGCTGAACGTCATGTCGAAGATGTTCTCGCCGCTCGGCGTCGATATCGTCGAGGCGCGCGACCACTTCTGCCTCGCCGTCTACGAACCGCAGGTTCTCGACCTTGTGCAGGCCGCGCATCCGGGATCCGGGCTCACCGACCTGATGCGCCGGCCGCGGCGGTCATGGGACGGTCCGCCGGATTTCGGAACCGATTGGTCTTCGGGCAAGGCGAAGCTCCCCGATGACGTCTCCGCTGGCTACAAGGCGGGTCTGACCATCGATCGCGCCGCGCAGATGATGTTGCGCGACCGCGTCGATACCGTGTTTGTCGGCCCGGAGGCCGGCAGGCGCTGCAAGGCCAAGCTCGATGGTCTCAAGGCGGTAGGCGTTTCTGTCGAAGACACGCCGAGCTGGGTCGAGCCCCACCGGGAAATGTCGCGGCGCGTCCGCGAAACGCTCGACAAGTCGCGCCAGACCAACACCGTGTTCGATCCGCGCACGGGCCAGACGTCATTCGTCTCGACAATGAACGGAGAGGCGCAGACGCGCCGGCTCTATGCGGTCGCGCTGCCCTTCGAGATCGCCTGCCGGTCGCCGGAATTCACCATCATCGACGACAACATCGAAGACGCCGAGCCGCCGAAGACGCGCTTCCTCGTCTGCCAGAAGAACTACGACCACACCCTGTTCGAAGACGTGTACCGGATCACCTTGTTCCGCGTACGGCATTGGCTGAAGCGTCTCGACGGCGTCAAGGACACCGCCATCCGGCGCTACAGCGTGAAGAACCCCGCCACGAGCTGGTGGCATCGGCTGGGGCTCTCGAGCGCCTTCGCCTTCGTGTCCGGACACGGTCGCCCGCAGGGAGGCGTGCGCATTCTGCTGCAGGTGCCGCGCGGCCGGGGCGTCACATCGACGGGCGAGCTTGAGGAATATCTGCGCCAGTTCGGCGTCTCCTATGCGACCGTGCGCCTCAACGAAGACAGCGAGGGGAAGAAACCGGCGCCGCTGGTGATGGATGTCGAGTTCGACTTCGCACACTTTGATCCGCATCCCTGGCACGGCTCGATCGTATCGGGATTTCTGTGGCGCGCCTTCGACCGCTCGAAATTCGGCATGTCGCGGCTCCTCGCGGCGTTTCCTTATGAAGAGTCGCAGCTGCCGGCGCATGATCAGCGTCGCTGGTGGCTGGAGGGCGTCCATGCCTTCTACAATTCGATTTCGGACGGCTTCGAGGGTATCGGCGGCCCGCTGCTTGGCAAGCCGGTGTCCCTAATCCTGTGGCCGTTCAAGCAAGTGACGCCCTATGCGCTGTTCGCCATGTATTATCTGGTGGCGCCCGCTTTCGTCTTCGGCCTCATCTTTTCCGTGGGCGGACTGATCGGCGCGCCGGAGACGACGGTCGGAATCCTGAAGGCGATCTTCAGTCCGCTGTGGAAATTCCTGGCCGGGCTCTGACGCCTTTCGACGGCGTCCGCTTCTTTCGATCGCCGCGTCCCTCAATCCGGGCGCGGCGATTTCATTTCCGCCGCTTCAGGAACAGGTAGACCGCCCCGGCCCCGCCATGGCGCGGGGCGGCCTTGCTCGCGCGGGCGACCCGCGCGCGCAGCGGGGGCTCTTCGATCCATTGGAGAAAGCGCGTGCGGATGACGCCGCGCGGCGAGGGTCCGGAAAGGAGCGCGAGTGCGTCGTGGGGGCCGCCCTTGCCCGTCACCACCAGCACGCAGCGGCAATCGTCCTTATACGCTGCTTCAATGAAGCGGTTGAGGCGCGCGTGAGCGGCTTCCTGCCTGTGGCCGTGGAGATCGAGCGTGCGCTCGATCTCGATCTGGCCGCGCCGCGCCTTTTTCTCGATCTTCGGATCGCCCGCGGCGAAGGCGGAGGGCCTGGCGGATGGCGGTCGCGAGGCGGCCGGCGTTTCTCTCTCTTTGGGCGGCGCAGGGGCGCCTTTCGTGAGGCCTGCGCCCGTTCGCGCCGGCGCCCGGGGAGTGGAGGGGGATTGCGCCGCGGACGGAGCGTCCGCTTTCACAGCCGGCGTTGCTTCGCGCTTGACCGCGCGCCGCTTGCGCTTGGCGGTGCGCCTCAAGGGCTTGACGTCCGCCATCGCTCTGGCGAGCAGCGCCGCTTCGTCCTCGCCGATGCGCCGCTTCACCGCGCGCGACCCTTGGCGGCGATGAAACGCTCGGCCGCGCGCTTCGGGACGAGCGCAAACATTTCGGCCTCGGCTTTGAGCTTGCCGGCGAACTCGCCGGCCTCGGCCCCGGCGCCGACGAAAATATCCGCGCGCGCCGGGCCTTTGATGGCCCCGCCTTCATCTTGCGCGATGAACAGCCGCTCGACCGGCGGCGCATCGTCCTCTCGTTCGAGGTTGAGCCAGATGGGCGCGCCCATGGCGTGAAAGCGCCGATCGACGGCGACCGAGCGCATCGGCGTCAGCTGCACGCCCTCGCTCCCTAAAGGCCCGAGATCGGGATCCGGAAGCTCGTCAAGGCGCCGGAAGAAGACGTAGGATTCATTCTTCTCCCGCAGCGCGCGCGCTTCCTCGGGCGAGGCCGCCTCGAGCCATGCCCTGATGGTCTGCATGCTGATGTTCTCGCGGGTGAGCGCCCCGCGTTCAAGAAGAAACTTGCCGATTGCGCTGTAGGGCCGCCCGTTCTGTCCGTCATAGCCGACGCGCACGACCGAACCGTCGGCGAAGGAAAGGCGCCCGGACCCTTGTATCTGCAGGAAGAAGAGATCGTCGGCGCCTAGAAAGGCCAACGGAACGGCGCGCGCGCCGAGTGCGCCCTCGTTGATCCCGGCGTGATCCGGATAAGGAACGAGCCGCCCGCCATCGACGGACCCGGCGATGCGCTCGCCTGCAAGCTTCGTAGAAAACGACCCGAGATCGACCATCACAAGATCGGCCGGCCGGGCGAGGAGGGGCGCGGGCTCGGCGCTCGTCGGCTCTGACGAGGCCCGATAGACGGGCTCGAAATAGCCGGTGACGAGGCCGGTCCGCGAGATCTTGGGGCGCCCGGAGACGCCCTCGCGCCGCTGGCGCTTCTCGATAATGCGGAACGGAACGAATTCGGCCTCGAAGAAGTTGCGCGCCGCGGCGGCCGCGTCGGCCGGATTGGAAAAACTCTCGGCCGCCAGCGCCTCGCCATCCGCGCACGCTTTCAGCCAGTCGCCGATCAGGCCCGAGAACGATGCGCCCTCGAAATCAGGCCCGATCGCTTCCCGGGGGTTCGCAGGCGCCGCCGGGTCCGCCTGTTTGAGGCGCGCACAGGAACGCAAGAACCCGGCAAGCGCCGCATACTGATCATCGACGGTCCAGCCTTCAATGTCGCTATAGGCGCCCGCTGCGTAGGAAAGCTCCGGCCCCCCGAACAGCTCATCGTCGGGCGGCCGCGTGGGCGCCGGTGCGAGGCCGCCGAAAACGACGACGCCCGCCATGATCGCCAGCGCGAAGGAGAGGATCAGCGCCTGGCTGAGGGTGCGGCGGTGCTGGAAGTTCACGGGATGATCGCGCCGCCTTCTCTCCTCACGATCGGGGCCGCGGCCTCAAATCTCCAGAACGCGTCGCAAGGCGAGCGGCTCGTCATGAAGCGATGCGGCAGGGTCCCTCAGCATGAGGCGCGAGTTGATTGCGCTCAAGGCTATACGCCGTCCCGGAATCTTTTGCGAGACGGCGATCAGGCGCCGGCGCCCGTGGCGACGAGCACCCAATTGGGATCGGCGCTGCGCGTCTTGCGGGAGAAGGTCCAGCGGTCCTTGACGAGATCGATGCGGTTGGGGTCGCCCTCGATCACCTTGCCCTCGCGGTCGCGCGTGACGCGGACCTGGTTGGAGCTGAAATCGGTCACAACGGTCATCGCCTCGTCGTCAGCCTCGCTCGACACGATCGACGCGCCGTCGATCCCGACAAATTTGAGCTCCGAGGCGAGACCCTGACGCTCGCGGTCGGCGACAGCGCCCTTGAAGGCTTCGTATACGGATTGGCTGAGGAAGCGGCGGATGCTTTTGAGATCGCCGCCGGCGAAAGCCTCGACGATCATTTCGTAGGCGCTCTTGGCGCCGTCGATGAATTCCTTCTCGTCGAACTCGGGGTCGGCAGCGCGCAGCGGCGCGGCCTGCGCCGAGACCGGCGCAGCCTTTCGTTCCGGCGCCGAAACCGGAGCAGGCTCAGGCCGCAATGGCCTGGCTCGCGCCGGCCGCTGGA
>JBEBFW010000229.1:0-5552 GCA_040081755.1 Parvularculaceae bacterium | reverse complement strand
GCGGCTATGGCGTTAAAATCGCCATCGCGGCCGCGGCCGCCGGAGCCCTGCGCGTCGGCGGCATTCTGCTTCAGGGCTCTTCAGCGGCGACGGGCGGCTTCTGGCTCCAGTATGCTTGGCCCGGCCTCGTCATCGTGGTCTTGATCGCGTTTCTAGTGAGGGGCGCGCCGCGCCTCACGCGGCATGTGGAGCCGCCCAAGGCGGCGCTGGCGGCGGCCGCCTGATGCCGCCATTCACCCTCTTCCGCTATCTCACTCTGCGTTCGCTTCTGGCGATCGCATCGCTGGCCGTGGCGCTCGCCGGTCTGGTCGTCTTGGTCGATCTCATCGAAAACCTCCGCTTCATTGACAAGTTCAAGAACGGCGACTTCGGCACGGCGCTGGCGCTCTCGGCTCTGCGCACGCCGACGCTGGTTCTGACCATGCTGCCGTTCGTCTTTCTGTTCGGATCGATCTGGCTGTTCACGCAGTTGAACCGGCGCGCCGAGGTCGCGGTCATGCGCTCGGCGGGACTTTCGGTCTGGCGCCTCATCGGTCCGCCCGCTTTGCTGGCGGCGGTGCTTGGGTTCCTCGTGATCACCCTGCTCGACCCCGTCGCGACGTCCATGCGCGCCGAGAGCGAGAAATTGCGCGACGATCTGCGCGGCGCCTCTTCGAGCATGATGCGCGTGTTCCCCGACGGCGTGTGGCTTCGTCAGCGGGATGCGAGCCACATCCTGCTGATAAATGCGCGAAGCATCGACGCCGAGAAGGGACTTCTGAACAATGTCGTCATGTGGCGGAACGACAACGAGTCAGCCTTCCTCGAACGCGTCGATGCGCCGGAGGCGCAGGTGCTCGGGCGCACAATCGAATTCAGGAAGGCGCGCATCAAGGAGGCCGGCGAGCGGCTCGACCATCGGATGCCGGCCTACTCGATTCCAACGACGCTTCAGCTATCGGATCTCAAGGAGAGGCTTGAGTCGCCTGAGACCCTCTCCCTGTGGCGGCTTCCGAAGTTCATCCTTCTCGCCGAAGCCGCGGGCGTGCCGACGGCGCCCTACGACATCCGCTTCCATGATCTCTGCTCGACACCCCTGAAGCTTCTCGCCATGGTGCTGATCGCAGCCCTTTTCTCTCTCCGGCCGGTGCGCAGCGGCGGCGGCTTCCACCTCTTCCTGATCGCGGTCGGGGCGGGTTTCGGCCTCTACGTCATTTCGGAAATGTCGACGGCGCTCGCCGAATCGGGAACCGCGCCGATCGCCCTCGCCGCCTGGACCCCGGCCATCGTCGCGGCACTCATAGCGGTCACCGGCCTCCTTCAGTTCGAGGACGGCTGAACCGGTGGTGGACCAATCTGGCGGCCTCCGTTATCGAAGTCGGTGGAGCCGATTCGCCGGAGGCCTCGCGCATCGACGCGCGCGCTCTGTCAAGAACGGCAAGAAGGGGCTGAACGCGTGAGCCGACGGCGCCGAATCGCCGAATTCGCCCTGACGACGGCGCTAGCCGGCGTCAGCTGGGCGAAGGCGTCGGACGACATGTTCGTGGTCGAGGCGCGACCTGATGCGCTCCCCCTCGACGTGATCGGCGACGACAGCGTCGTTCCCGAACCGGCGGCCCGCCCCGCTTATACAGTCATCGCGAGCCTCGATCAGGCGCCCGGCGCCGGCCCCCTCGCTGTGTTCGATGCGCCGGATCGGTCGTCCGCCCAGGCGACCGAAGACGACGACGTTCTCTTCGAGGCCGATTTCGTCTCGCGCGAAGACGAGACGAGCCCGGTGGTGGCCGAAGGCAATGTGCGCGCCTATTTCGGCAAGCGTTATCTGCATGCGGATAAACTGACCTATGACATCGCGGCGGACATCGTCGTCGCCGAGGGCAACGTGTCGATCACCGATACGCTGGGTGTAACGAAGGAAACCGCCTTCGCCGGACGCGTCGAGCTGACCGGCGATTTGCGGGACGGCATCGCCGAGAACTTCAGCGCGCTGCTGGCGCAGAACGCCAAGCTCGCCGCCGACACCGCAGTTCAGGAACAGGGCGCCCGAACGCAGCTCTCAAAGGCCGTCTACACCTCGTGCGACGTGTGCACGAAGAAGGGCAAGGGCAAGACGCCGACCTGGCGCGTCAAAGCCCTGCGCGTCACGCGCGACCGCGAGCGGCGTGTTGTGCGCTTTCACCACGCGTTTCTTGAAATCAAGGGCGTCCCGATCCTCTACGCGCCCTTCCTGCAAGGACCTGACCCTTCGGTCGAACGTCAATCGGGTTTCCTCGCGCCTTTTTTTGGAACATCGAGCCGTCTCGGATTCAACGTCGAGATTCCCTATTACCTCGCCATCTCCAATCATCAGGACGCGACGTTCTACCCGAAATACACCTCGAGAGACGGCGTTGTCTGGCAGGGCGAATATCGGCGGCGCGATGTCAGCGGCGCTCACGTGGTGCAGGGAAGCGTTCTCAATTTCGACGAGACCAAGCCCGACGAGAACGGCAATCTGCCGATCGACGTTCCCGGCGTCCGATGGCACTTTTTCGCGCGCGGCCATCGCGATTTCGGCGATGCGTGGACCGTCGGATACGACGTCGAGCGCGTCTCCGACGATACCTATCTGCGCCGCTACAATATCGAACGCCGCGGCGATCTCCGGAAAGAGATCGACACATCGAACACCAACCGCTTGCGCTCCAACGCCTTTGTGCGGTGGCAGGAGGGCGGCAGCGAGTTCACCGCCGATGGATTCCTCTTCCAGGGCCTGCGCGCGCAGGACATCGCAGCAAAGACGCCTTACGTTCTGCCGCTTCTCAATTTCAGACACGACGTCCAGGGCGACGTCTTTGGCGGGAATGCGCAGGTCAACGCCAATTTCGCATGGCTCCAGCGCGCCAGCGGCGTCGATTCCCAGCGCCTGACGGTCAGCGGCTTCTGGGATCGCGAGCACATCACGCCGGGCGGCCACCGCCTCGCCGCTTTCGCCGAAGTGCGCGCGGACGCCTACTATTTCCATGATCTCCAGGAGGGAACCGAAATCCTTCCGGGCGATCCGACTGATCGCCGCGACATTGACGGGCGCTTTGCGCCATCGGTCGGCGTCGAGTGGTCCTACCCGCTGACCCGCCGTTTCGCCGGCGCACGTCTTCTTGTCGAGCCGCGCGTGCAGCTCATCGCCAGTCCGGCGAACCGCAACGCCAGCGGCATCATCAACGAGGACTCGCAGAGCATCGAGTTCGATTACGCGGGTCTCTTCGAGTACAACAAATCAACCGGCTTCGATCGCTTCGAAGACGGCCAGCGAATGAATGTCGGCGTCACGGCGTCCGCCGAGTTCGACAACGGCCTCGAGATCGAAGGCGCCATCGGCGCGCAGGGGCGGCTGCAGAACAGCCAGGCCTTTGATCCCTCGACCGGCCTCGGCGAGAAGCGTTCGGATTTCGTCGGCGAGGTCAATGTTCGCTACAAGGACTATATCGCCGTCGAGAACCGCTTCCGGATCGACGATGAGGACGGGTCGTTCCAGCGGGCCGAATCGCTCGCCACCTTCCAGCTTTGGCGTTTCTCCGGCTTTGCGAGCTATGTGCGTCTCAATGAGGAGAATATCGCCGCCGAGCTGGTGCGGCGCGAAGAGCTGACGGGCACAATGCGCGTCAAGCTCACCAGCCATTGGGCGACCGGTTTCAGCTGGCGCGAGGACCTCGAACAGGATCGAACGATCTCGCAGGACTTCCTGATCGGCTATGTCGATGAATGCGCCTCGGTCGATGTGATCTACAAGCGCGACTTCACGAGGGACGTGGGCCTTGGCCCGGATGACTCGATTTTCATTCGATTCACGTTGAAATCATTGGTCGAGTGACGGCTTGCGCTCGGGCCCGATTCTACTATGTTCCCCACTTGGCGCGGCGGGCGGAATGTACGGCGTCGAGCGAGCCTGGAGCCAAAAATCCCGATGAAATACAACAGATTACTGCAACCGGCATTAGCGGCTCTCGGCGCGTTCTGCGTTGTCGCAGCGCCCATCGGGGCGGCTGCACAGAAGGGAACCGCGCCGGCCGCGGGGGCCCGCGCCGGCCTTCCGGAAGCGTACAACGGCCCGGTGAGCGCGGTTGCGGCGATCGTCAACGACAAAGTGATCACGACCCTCGATGTGCAGCAGCGCATGCGGCTCATGATCTTGTCAGCTGGCCGCCAAGTCTCGCCCCAGATGCTCTCCCAGATCCAGAATCAGGCGGTGCGCGACCTCGTGCAGGAGCAATTGAAGCTCGCCGAAGCCAAGAAGTACGAGGTGGAACTCGAAGAAAAAATGGTCGAGGGCGAGCTCCGCGACATGGCCCTTCAAGGCGGGACCGATATCCCCGGGCTCGAACAGCAGCTGGCCGCCGATGGTGTGTCGATCGAAGGGCTGCGCCAGCAGATCAGGGCGTCCATGGCGTGGCAACGGCTCGTGCAGGGCCGCTATCGCAGCCGCATCCGGGTGAGCGACGAGGAAATCGATCGCCAGCTTCAGCGCATGCGCGAGGACGCGACCAAGGAACAGTTCCTGGTCTCGGAAATTTGCATCCCGATCGGCGAGCCGTCGCAGGCGCAGGAGATCTATCAGGGAAGCCTGCAGCTCATCGAGCAGATGCGGCGCGGCGTGCCGTTCGCGGTCGTCGCTCAGCAGTTCTCGGCATGCCCATCGGCCGCCGGGGGCGGCGATCTCGGCTGGGTTCGTTCAGGCGAGCTGCCGCCCGACATCAACAACGCCATCGTCGCCCTGAAGCCGGGCTCGGTGACCAATCCGATTCCGACTGAAGGCGCGTTCATGATCATGGGCATTCGCGACAAGCGCGCCGCCATCGTCGCCGGCGAACAGACCTGGACCCTCGCCTACGCCTCCGCGCCGCTGTCTGCCGGCCGCAACGAGGCGATGCTGGCGCTCGAGAAACTCAAGACAGCGGACGCCTGCGGCGGCAGAGCGACGCGCCAGGATCTCGGCCCCAATATCGGCGTCGCGCGCCTTGAGAACTTGAAGATCGGCGATGTCGATCCGCGCTTCCAGTCGGCGATCGAGGATTTGAGCCGCGGCGACCTCAGTTCGCCGGTCGAAGTCGATGGCGCGTTGCACGTTGCGTTCGTCTGCGAGAAGGACGAAGGCCTCGGCCTGCCCTCGCGCGACCAACTTGAAGATCGCGCCTTCACCCGAGAGCTGAACCGCATCTCACTTCAGTACCTGCGCGATCTCGAACGCAAAGCCATGGTCGATATCAAGCTGAAGGCGGAGCCACCGGCTCAGCCGAACGGCTAAGGCATGCCCGCGGCCCCGCTCGCGCTCACCATGGGCGAGCCCGGCGGCGTCGGCGCTGAGATCGCCATCAAGGCGTGGACGGCGCTGAGGACTTCGGGCCCTTGCTTCTTCCTGATCGACGATCCGGCGCGCCTTGAGGGTCTCGGCGCAAACGTAGCCCGCATCGGCACGCCGCGCGAAGCGGGCGCCGCGTTCGAAACGGCGCTTCCGGTTCTCGATATCGGCGCGAAGGTGTCGGCGAGGTCTATCCGGGCAAACTCTCGATCATCGAAGCCGACGCATTGCCGCTCGA
>JBEBFW010000228.1:0-5610 GCA_040081755.1 Parvularculaceae bacterium | reverse complement strand
CAGCGAGGTCGTGTCGATCCTGCATCTCGTCGGCGCCACCGACGATTTCATCGCGGGCGAAGTGCAGCGGCGCTTTCTGGTGCTGGCCCTGCGCGGCTCGTCCGCTGGTCTGCTGCTCGCCGCGCTGGCGCTTGGCCTCGCCATTTATGGCTTCCGATCGGCCGATGCTCCCGGCTATTTCCTTCCGAACATCAGAATCGGAGCGGAGGCCGCTCTCATTCTTTTGATTGTGCCGCTGGCGCTCTGCCTGGTGACGGCCGCGACGGCGCGACTGACCGTTCTTAAAACGCTGTCGAGGGAAATGTGAGCGCTTTGACCGCCCTTCCTGTTTCCGGCTATCGTCCCCGGCGGACGCTTGGGAGTTGATGTGGGACGTCTCATACAAATCCTCATTGCGCTCGGCCTCGCCTGGGCGATCGGCTTCTGGTTCTTCCTGCGGGAGATGTCCGGGGCTCCGGGCGCCGCGGATAAGGTCAAGGCCGACGCCGTCGTCGTCTTCACCGGCGCGGGCGGGTCGAGAGTGCGCGCGGCCATGGGCCTTCTCGGCGAGGGCGCCGGCGAGCGCCTCCTCATCTCCGGGGTCAATTCGGACATTTCACGCGAGGAGCTCGCCCGCCTCTGGCCAGGCGAGCCCGCCGCCTTCGACTGCTGCGTCGATCTCGGATGGGAGGCGAAATCGACGGTCGGCAATGCGCGCGAAGTGCGCGACTGGGTGCAGTCGCACCGCTTCGACAGCCTCATTCTCGTCACCTCGGACTATCACATGCCGCGCGCGCTGCTCGAAACGCGCGGCGAGCTGCCCGATGTCGATATCACCGCCTATCGCGTCGCGTCAGGCTATCTGCGCGCCGACGGACTGCCGGCCGGCGCCGACGCGGCCCGCCAGCTCGCCGTCGAGTACTCGAAGTTCCTCGCCGCCGCGGTGAAGTCCTGGACGCCGGTCTGAGCGGCGCGAAATGAGCCGTATACGGACTTTTATTTTCGGCGTCTACCTCAGCCTGACGACATTGCTGGTCGGCGGCTTCGGCGCGCTCGCGCTCCCTTTCGGCCTTCGCCGCGGCGCAAGGCTGGTCACGCGCACCTGGGCGCAGTGCGCGCTGTTCGGCCTCAAGCTCATCTGCGGCGTCAGTCACGTCATCAAGGGCGAGCAGCTCCCGGAGGGGCCGGCGATCGTCGCCGCCAATCACCAGTCCATGTGGGAGACCATCGCTTTCTTCGCCCTCGCGAAGAAGCCGGCGATGATCTTCAAGAAGGAGTTGATGAATGTGCCGGTGTACGGATGGTATGGCAGGCTCGCCGGCTCGATCCCGATCGACCGCGATGCGGGGCCCCGCGCCATCAAGACGCTCGCAGCCCTCGCCGCGGAACGCCTCGCCGAGGGCTGCCAGATCATCGTGTTCCCTGAAGGAACGCGCGCGCGGCTCGGCGAGAAGCTTCCGCTGCAGCCCGGCGTCGCCGCCATCTACAAGTCGGCGGCTGTATCGGTGACGCCGGCGCTTCACGATTCGGGCCGCTGCTGGCGGAGCCCCGGCGGTCTCTTCAGCCGGAAAGAGCCGGGCGTCATTACACTGACGGTCTTGCCGGCGATCGAAGGGAGCCTCGACCGCAAGGTCTTTCAGGCGCGCCTCGAGGCCGCGCTCGGACCTCGCGACGTCATGGGCCTCGACAGCGCCGACGTTGCGATGCTCGCGCCGGCTGAAGGGCGCCCCGCATGAGCGCGCCGCGCCCCGGTATCTGGCCCGGCATCTGGATCGCCGTTCCCGGCGTCATCGCCCTCATTGTCTTCGGCGCCTATGTCGTCGTCTGGAACCAGAGCGCGCAGGCGATGCGCAAGGCCGTTGCGGCGTGGACGGAGGATGTGCGCGAGCAGGGAGGCGCGGCGTCGTTCGGCGAGTTCAAGGCGACCGGCTTTCCGTTCTTTCTGCGCGGCGCCATCACCGCCGTCTCGATCGGCGGCGGCGGGTGGGCGTGGACGGCGCCGAGGCTCTTTATCGACGCCTCGCCGTTCGAGCCCGATCGCCTCATCTTCTCGGCGCCGGACCCGCACGAAATTCGCCTGACCAGCGGCGGGCGCTGGCGCGTCGATGCTCCCGACGGGCGCGCCAGCCTTGCGAAGGACGAAAGCCGCGGCTGGCTCCTCGATGTTCAGTCCGGCCCCGGACGAATTGAGGCGATCGGCGGCGCGAGCAGCATTTCGGCGCGCACATTCCTGCTGTCGGCGGCGCCCAATCCGCTCGACCGATCGAGGGTGTTCTTTGGCGTCGATGCGCGCGGGATCGAAGCCGTTCAGGGCGAGCGAAGGATCAGCATCGATGCCGCCGAGATTGCGCTCGCGGTCGGCAATCTTGGCGGCGCGCGCTCGTTGCGCGCCTGGCGCGACACGGGCGGCAAAGTCGAGGTGCAGCGCCTGCGTCTCGAAGCCGCCGGCGCGCCTGCGGAATTTTCCGGCCAGCTCATTCTCGATCCGGACGGTTATCCGGCGGGAACGCTGAAGGCGGAGATCGTCAACCCGGCGCCGATCGCGGAAATCCTCGGCGCCGCCGGCGTCATCGCGAAAGACGACATCGCGTCCGCGACCGCCGCTCTCTCCCTCGCAGCGCTTGCGGGCGGCGGCAGGATCGCGGCGCCCCTGACGCTTGAAGAACGCGCGGCGCATGTCGCGGGGGTGAGGCTCGGCAAGCTGCCGCAGGTTCTGAAGTGATCGAAGCTTATCCGTAGAGAGCGCCAAGCGCGGGTTCGTCGAGCCGGTCGCTGACGATCCTCGCGAATTCATCGAGATAAATCGCGCCTTCGCTCGTCTTCTGCACATGGACGATCCGCTTGTCGCGGTCATCGCGCACGCGGCGAATGTATTTGAGGATCGAGAGCGCATCGAGCGCGCGGCTGATCGCCGGTTTTGGAATCTGCAGGTCGCGGGCGAGCGCCCGGACCGTATGCGGCCCCGGATTGAGATACACCGACAGCAGGATCGCCCACTGCCGCATGGAAAGGTCCGGTCCGTCGGAGCGGACCGCGTCGGCCATAATGTCTCGCCACGGATTGAGCGCGTCTATCGCCATCTTCCAGAACCGCCCGTCGCCTGAGCGCAGGACGCTGCAACTGTTCGCAGAGGATGGGAAGCGGGATTTGAGCGGGCGGGCGGACTACCCGAAGCGGCGTTTCATGACGTCGAAGAGCGCCCGCATCCCCTGGGCCTCGCCGCCGATGGGCCGTCCGGGAGCCGCCTTGGCGCGCCAAGCGTAAATGTCGAAATGCGCGAACGCAATCTGCGCCGGCGCGAAGCGCTTCAGGAAGAGCGCCGCCGTCACCGAGCCAGCGAATGCGCCGGTCGGGCTGTTGTTGATGTCGGCGATGGGAGAGCTCAGCATGTGTTCGTATCCGGACCAAAACGGCATGCGCCAGACCGGGTCCGACGTCGCCGCGGCGCTCTTCGCGATGTCGGCCGCGAGCGCTTCGTCCGTGCAATAGAATGGCGGCAGGTCGGGGCCGAGCGCAGTGCGCGCGGCGCCGGTCAGCGTCGCCAGCGTGATGAGGATCTTCGTATCTTCTTCGACTGCAAGCGCGATCGCGTCGGCGAGGATGTGACGACCTTCGGCGTCCGTGTTCGCGACCTCGACGGTCAGGCCCTTGCGCGTCGGCAAGATGTCGCCCGGCCTGAAGGCGTCGCCAGAGATCGCATTCTCGACCGCCGGGATCAGCAGGCGCAGGCGTATTTTCAGCTTCTCGCCCATGACCAGCGACGCGAGGCCGAGCGCGGTCGCCGCCCCGCCCATGTCCTTCTTCATCAGGCGCATATTGTCGGCGTTCTTGATGTCGAGGCCGCCGGAGTCGAACGAAACGCCCTTGCCGATGACCGTCACTTTCGGCCCGTCCGCCGGACCGAAAGTCAGATCGATCAGGCGAGGCTCGACCGCGGCGGCGCGGCCGACCGCATGGATCATGGGAAAATTCTGCTTGAGCAGGTCCGCGCCGATAATGCTGGCGACTTCCGCGCCATGGGCCTTGCCAAGCTCGCGCGCCGCCGCTTCGAGCGCGGCCGGCGTCATGTCGCTCGCTGGCGTGTTGACGAGATCGCGCACCAGCGACGTCGCCGCCGCCTGGCGCCCAACGCGCTCGACATCGACGCCCGCGGGCGCGATGAGACGGGCTTTCGTGCGCTTCTGCTTCTTGTAGCGATCGAATTTGTAGGTCCCGAGCAGGAACCCGAAGGCCGCCTTCTCCGCCGCCTCGGGGCGCATATCGCCGGTGAGGAAATAGTCGCCCTCTGGCGCTTTCTCTGCGACGGCGGAGATGATGAACGGGTCCGCATCGTCCCCGACGCCGAGGAGGACGCCCGCGTCATTGGCGAGCAAGGCGCCCGCCTCGCCGGTGAAGCTGTTCGCCTTTGCGAGGGCGCGCAGCGATTCCGGCGCGGCCTCCATCGCCTTGTCGCTCTTCTCTCTAATCGCGAAAATCTGCTTGGCGGCATTCGCCGCGCCGGCCTCGTACGGTTTCAAAAAATCAGTCGCCATGAATGATCCGTTAACTTCCTAATCGGCGGCGGGCGCGCAGACAGTTAAGCCTTTGTTGAACACATTCCGCAATGATCCGGCGCGAAATTCAACAGCTTCGAGGAAGAGAAATGGCCGCCCAACGCTCGATCGTTCAATACGCCGGCGCGAGCCTTTGCGCCATCCTGCTCAGCGCCTGTTCATCGACCGGCGGAGGCAAGGGCGACATCGTCGGCTATGGCAAGAACGCCGACTACAAAGACGCGGTCGGCGCGTTCACCTCCCCGGCCGCCGATCCGAACGGCATGGATCCGATCGCCGCCGCCGCCTATTGGGGCACCGCCTATGACCGCGCCCCGACCGCCGAGTCCGCGGTTCAGTATTCAGCCTCGCTGCGCAAGATCGGCTCGACCAAGGAAGCAGCGGCCGTGATGCAGAAGGCTTCGACGCGCTATTCGGGCAATGTCGATGTCAGCCTCGAATACGGCAAGACGCTCGTCGAGGAAGGCCGCGCGTTTGAAGCCGTCCGCCATCTTGAAATCGCCGCGGACAAGAAGCGCGGCGACTGGCGCGCGCTGTCCGCCTACGGCGTTGCGCTCGACCAGATCAACGAGCACGAACTCGCCCGCGTGAAATATGACGAGGCGCTGCGCCTGTCGCCGGACAACGTCAATGTGCTGAACAACAAGGGCCTTTCCTACGCCCTCGAGGGAGATCTGAAGACCGCCATCAGGACCTTGCGCGTTGCGACCAGCAATCGCGGCGGCGACGCGCGCGTGCGCCAAAATCTGGCGCTTGTCCTCGCCATCAACGGCGACATGCGCGAAGCAGAGCGCCTCGCCCGCTCGGACTTGCCCCCGCAGCTCGCCGATGAGAACGTCGCCTATTTCCGCCAGATGATGACGCAGCCGGCCTTCTGGCAGGACTACGCGCAGGGTGCTGACACCCCGAATTTCGATGCGCCGAAAGAAGCGCCGACATCGCTGACCAAGCCGAAGAAGGCCAAGCCGGCGCCGCTCAAGGAAGAACCCAAAGAGGAAGAAGAATCGGATTCGAAGTCGCCCGTCGCGCAAAACAAAGCTGTGACGCAGCCGACCAACGCTTCGGCCCTCGTGGAGCC